>JAIFMP010000169.1 GCA_020048405.1 Hydrogenophaga sp. | reverse complement strand
ACCTCGGCTTCTACAGCGCGTTTCATCACCCGTGAGTGTTCGGCCTCCAGCCAGTGAGTGCTGCTGGCCTGGGTGAGGGTTTGCAGGGCCTGTGACACTGCCGCAGAGCCAAAACTGTTGCCCGTGGTGGCACTGAGTTTGACCGCCCCTGTGCCGCTGACCTGATACTGAACCGCCTGTTGGCCTGCCATGAAAACCGCGTTGCCCGACACGTTCATGCAAGTGAAGGTGCTGGTGCTGTTCTGGCTCAGAAACAGGTCGCCCAAGCGCCCGCCCCAACCCGATGTGGCGCCCTCCGCCAGGCTGGACTGCCACACCGACTGCTGGTCGTTGTGGGAAAACAGCTTTGGAGGCAATGGAACACTTTTGGCGTTGTATTGCGCCTTCGTTGTGGGTACCACGAGGGGGCCCACATTCAGCACCACGCCCATGCGCCCGGCGTCGAACAACGCTTTGAGCCCCGTGAGCTGGGGTGCAAAGGACATCTGGGTGCCACTGGGCAAGCCGGTGGTTGCGTTCAACGCCAGCAATTGGTCGCGTGGCGTAGCCAGTGTCCCGCGCAGGCTGGTGTATGCCGTGTGGTTGGCGTGTTGCCGTGGTCGTTGGCACCGTACAAAAACACGCACACCAAGGCCTTGTAGTCATTGACCGGGCCAGCAGCTGCAGCTTCGCCCATGGCCGCCAGCGACAGCGCCCAAGGTGCCGCAGCGCCCGCCGCCGACAGGACAGCACCACGGCGCAAAAACTCGCGCCTCTGAAGATTGGCCAAACCTTGCGGCACACGGGTGTGGATCGAACGGCTCATGGAGATCTCCGGTTCACTTTTGGGCGATGTACTCGGGCGAGCACAGGATGAGCCAAACCGTGGCCATCACGCGGTTGCGTTTGTTGGTGTCGCTGGTCACCGCCATCGCAGTGACGGCATTCACCACGGTGGTACGGGTGGCGGCGGTGAGCTGGCCCGCCGCCAGCAGCAGGTTGAGCTGGTCAAACAGGGCACCCGGGTCCGTGGCCAGGGGTACCCAGGGGGTGTAGTCGGCTTTGACCTCGCCCACACCATTGGCCACCACGGTGCGCATCCAGTTGGCATACCCCACCACGGTGGATTCGTTGGTGATCTGGAACTCTGGCGCCAGCAACCCGGCGCTGCCCAGCGATGTGTTGGGCGGCACGTAACCAGGACGGAAAAAATTGAACACCGACGGCGAACGCAGCGGACTCTGCCCCAAACGGGTGGATGCGCTGCTGGTGTTGCCCACGTTCCACATACCCAACGGAGAAGTGGCCCCAAACGTGCGCGCCCACTGGATCAACCGGACCATGGGCTCGCGCAACTTGCCCCAAGCCGGGCTGGTGTTGGGCGTGCGTGCCTCCGTGTCGAGCAACACGGCGCGCACGGTGGCTTGCACGTCACCCCGCACACCCTGGCCGTTGTTGGCAAACACGGCGGCCACGCGGGCCACATAGGCTGGGCTGGGGTTGCTCGTGACGAGGCGCTGGATGAGCTGCTTGCCAATGAAAGGCCCTACGTTGGGGTGGTTCGTCAGGGTGTCGAGCGCGGATTTCAGTTCAGCCACACCATCGGTGCCGGCAGGCAAGTTCACGCCCAAGAAGGGCTTGGCCTCAGGCGAATGGCGGCTGGCAGTGAACACCATCGGCCGCGCGGCGTGGTCGGGCACGTTGCGGTCAAAACGGTCGTAATCCCAACCAGTGAACACGCGGGCCAGGCCCCGGATGTCGTCGGGTGTGTAAGTGTCCAGCGGCACGCCGTTGACGGTTTTGGGTGTGCCGTCAGCGTTGAGCTGCGTCACGCCCACGGTGAACAACTGCATGACTTCGCGAGCGTAGTTCTCGTCGGGCTCGCGGCCTTTGCCATCGGCTTTCTGGTTGCCGCGCATGTTCAGGTACACACCCATGCCCACCGACAGGGTGACAGCCTCCAGCAACTGGCGGTAGTTGCCAAAGGCGTGGGCTTCAAGCGTGTCCATGTAGTTGGCAGCCACCATGCCGCGCCAGTTGACTGGCAAGCCGTCCATGGAAATGACAAAAATTTCGCTCAATGCCAGGGTGACACGCTGGCGCAGAACGTCGGGCGACGACATCAGCTTGCGCCACAGCGTGTTGTCCACACCCGAAAAGCTGTTGGTGTTGCCAACCACGGCATAGCCATTGGCCACCATCCAGTCCCAATGCGACTGGTCTCTGAGAAGGGCAAACTGGGCACTCAACCAACCCTCAAACCCCAGGTTTTGAACGGCGGCCACATCGGCTGCTGTGCCGCCGAAAGACGCTTGCGCCAGAAAACGCGCTGCCTCGCTGGGTGTGGGTGCATTGACGCTGGGGACCGAATCACTGCCCGGCTGGGGGCCGGGAGAGGGGCTTGTGCCTGCTGCAGGAGACGGCGCATCCGCACCGCCTCCGCCACATGCGGCAAGACCCAAAACGGCAGGCACGGCCAAGGCACCAGGCCTGACCAAACCGCTGCAAGCCTCGGTGTGGGTAAACGATGGCTGTTCAAACGGGCTTGTATTTGGCATGGCGCGCTCCTTCTTCCATTACAACAAACCCGGTGCACCATCTGTCCAGCTGGAGGCGCCATTGGTCAGTTGGGGGGCGGCCGCCAGGCGGCGTACAGTTCAAGCCCCATGTGCAGCGCCGAACGCCTCCCCCTTTTGCCCGTCCTGCCCGCAGGCCTGTACCGCCATTACAAGGGCGGCTGGTACGAAGTGCTGTACACCGTGCGTTGCAGCGAAACCTTGCAAGGCATGACCATTTACCGGGCGCTGTATGGGAATGATGACCCTGTTGAACCCGCCATGTGGGTGCGCCCCACCGCCATGTTCAGCGAACAGGTAACGGTGGGCAACACCACTGTTCCCCGCTTTGCCCCGCACGACCCCCGCTCCGTGGTGCTGGCAGACGTGGCCACCGCCCGGGCCGTGGCTTGGGTACTGGGCCAGCGGCTGCAACACGCCGGGGCCACCTTGCGCCCCCCACCGCCAGAACCCACCACATGCTGCGGCCGGGGTTGCAACGGTTGCGTCTGGGAAGGTTACTTTGCCGCCATGCAACACTGGCGCAGCGATGTGCTGGATCTGCTGTGCACCCCGGCGGCCAGCTGAACCTGTTCTGTTATTCCAACAAAAGGCCTCACATGCTCTACCGCTTCAAATCACAGGCCACGGCCGACATCGTCATGCTGCAGCCCACCGGGGAACAACTGCTGACCATCATCGGCAAACTGCCTGAACACAAAGGCGTCATCACCGTGGCGCAAATGCCCGCAGCCTTGGCCGCTTTGGCGCAGGCCGTGATCGACAGTGAAGCCGCACCGCCCGACACAACAGCCAACGAGGCCAACGACAACGCCCTGGAGTCAGATGCCGTGCGCCTTCGCCAGCGGGCGGCACCGCTCATCGGAATGCTCAAAGAATGCGTTGCAGCCAACAAAGACATCGTGTGGGGGGTGTGACCGGCGGAAAGCAGCACCGGTCAACCAGCACCCACATGGGCGCAGGCAGTGCGCGTGTCATGCCCAGTTTTATTGGGCCCTGGGCACACGCCAGACAATCAACTGCCCGAAGCCGTTGTCTTCCTGTGTGATCAGGTCGTCGCCGTTGGACAGCGTGCGGGCGGCAAGCCCGCAGGGCAAATCGAGCCAGCCGGTGCGCAAGTCGCGGTACTGCGCCGCGTGCATTTCGTGGATCAGCGCGCCATCGCTGAGCCGGTAGCCATAGACCATCGGTGCTGAATCGGTCGCCGTGTCGCGGAACACGCTGCCCAGCCAGACATATTGATCTGTCACCGCCATCGTGCTGGGCAGCAAGGTCTTGGTGCTGCCATCGTAAAACATACCGCTCAGCGTCTTTGGGTTCAGTTGGATGACGGCGGCTGATCCGGATAAAGCCATTGGTTCATGCCAGCGCCTGGCCATCTGTGCCCAAGCCTGCCTGGGTACTGAAAAGCCGCTTAACTGCTATCAAGGTAAGAGCTGCTTGCGCATATTCTGCGCCAGCTAGAGGCCAATTCTGCATGAATGCAAGCTTTGGCCAGCCCGGTTGACCATCACTGGCAGATTTTGATACCCCCCGCGCTACTGCAACGTTGCGGCCCAAGGGCAATGCCGGCATTGTTGACCTCGACTATCCATGCAGCGTATTCGGCTTCTTCGTCAGCACGGGTGACGTGAACCAGTGCCGGCTGGAACCTTCGCTCGCCGCCAATGACGGTGTTGTTGTAGTAGGTTGCCGCTGAGTAAGAAATATCGCCATGTCCAAACCAGGTACCAGTTGCGTTGCCTTTGTTGACTACAAAGGCATAGTTGTCATACATCAGATTGTTTGCCCAGTATGGGTTTTCATAAATATTCCAGTAACCCAAGCCACTGCGGGAATCCGATCCAATGATGGTGCCATCGGGTGCTGCTGAAGCTGATACAGCTCGGTTGTTGTAAGCCTTCATATTGCGACCACCGATGATGTCGATACCCTTGTTGGAAAAGCTCACCACGCGGTTGTTAAACGCATGGACATATTCGCACGCCTGGATGTTGGGGTTGTTGTTGACCTCGCAGTCGCCCAAATTGATCACCACACCCGAATAGCCAATCTTGGCAGCCACATCGCTGTGGTAAGCGCCCTGAACATAATTAAAGCGAATTTTCATCGGATTGCTGGCTGTGCCGCCGCTCATATAGGTGCTGATGACATCTTCGGTTTCGCTCTGGAATGGCAAATTGATAATCTCATTCCAAGCAAAGTCAGCAACGCCACGGTTGACTGAGTTCAGACCGAATGCTTGACCAGCGCGGTTGGTGGCAAAGCGGTACCCGCCATTGCCATCGCTTTCACGCCCATCCACATTGCGCAATTGGTTGTATCGCACATTAACAATTTGACCACTGCGATTGGCTTTGGTGTTGGTTTCATAGTTCATGGCACGCAGGCCGCACAGGTAGCCTTCAATCCAGTTGTTCTCCAACGTTACGCTGTTGAACTCCTCCGCATTGACAAAGCAGGCCTTGCGCTGGCCAGCAATATTGGGGTTCGCCGCGTAGCCGTAAACACCGCGCACTGTGAGGGTGGTGTTCCAGGCGCTCGAGTCAATGCCGTAGCGCGGCGATCGGATGTAGCTGTTTTCAATAATGACCGGCTGGGATGTTTGTATTTTGATAGCGGCATCCCGCTCTCCGGTGCCGGTGTTTTCCCAGTTGCCGCTGTAGGTTCCGCCCTGGGTAATAACTATCGGCGGGCTGTACGGTGACTGAGTTGCTTCGGCGGGTGCACTTTCAACATCGTTGATTTTTCTCATCAACCGGTAGGTGTAGCGGGTGCCCGCAACGAGCCCTGAATCGATATAGCTACGGTCAGACGCAGAGGGTGCAGCTAGCTGCAAAAAGCTGCCAGCGCCAGCTTCGAGCTTGCGGTAAATAACATAGCTGGCTGTATCGACAGGCGCCTCCCAAGTGAGTTTGATCTTGGTGGCCGATTCGGGTGCAACGGAAAGCTGGGTCACCGCGCTAACCGTCGGGTTGACAACAGCAGTGCACAACGCACTGATGGCGGCACCCCAATTGCCATTGCTGCACATGAAACTGGCCGAGCCGGTATTGGCCCCAGTATTGGTCAGCGCAATCGTCGCTCCGGACACCGCGTACACCGGCAAGGCCGAGCAGGACTGACTACCAACAGCCCAAGTCAGAGGGGTCGTCGTGCTGCCTGCGCAAGGCTGCGGTAATGGCGCTACGCTGCAACTTGGCATGACTACGGTTGCCCAGACGCCGTTGCTGCAAGACCGAGTGACGTTGCCGACGTAGTTGGCGGTGGAGGTCGAGGCGAATGAATTCAGGCCGCTGGCAACGCCGGCAATGGAATAGGTGCAAGCGCCTGAAGTGAAAGTCGCCGCAGCACAGGCAGATGGTGCTGGTGCTGGCGCTGGCGCTGGCGCTGGCGCTGGAGCTGGAGCTGGAGCTGGAGCTGGAGCTGGAGCTGGAGCTGGAGCTGGTGCTGGTGCTGGTGCTGGTGTTGGTGTTGGTGCTGGTGTTGGTGTCGGCTTCGGTGCAGGTGCAGGTGCAGGTGCAGGTGCTGGTGCTGGTGCTGGTGTTGGTGTTGGTGCAGGTGCTGGACTCCACAGTTGGCGCGCTGCAGAGATGCCGCTTTCGGCACTCATCAGTACGGTCTCAACCCGCTCATAGGTGCTGCTTTTGGCGCTGACTTGAGCATTGAGCTCGTCAAGTTGCTTGTCCAATGCGTTACCGATTTGCTTGCCGGGCACCGCAGGCACCAGAGGATCATGAACAAAGCTGCGAACACCCGAGAAGTCAACCAGCGGGCGAAAGGTCTCCACCACATCGGTGTGTGCTGAACTCAAGCTCACCGGACTAAGGCCGGCAGGCGCAGTCAACATCAAACTGGCGAGCAGGCTGCCAGGGGGCATGCGCCCAGAGCGTGCCAGCGTCAAATCAGTCAAAGGCGTGATATTGACCTCGCCCGACACATAATTTGTATCTACCGCAGCATGTAAATAACCGCTCGGTGCTTTGACGCGAACAATGCAAGGCAAGCTGGCCGCCTGCGCCAAAGTGAGCCGATACTGCCCCAGCTCCGAGGTAGTGGTGCTGGCCGTGAACCCGCCCAGGCACTTGGCATCCACTGGCGCATTCACAATGGCCAAGCCCGTGGCTGCAGACCCGCCAAAGCTGAGCGTGCTGTCGTCACCGCATGCGGCCAGCATCAGGGAGGCGCACACCGCAACCAAAGTACGCCCACAGGGCATGGGGGGCATGGGGAACTTATTGTTTTTCATTTGATTCACCCCACCTCATAGACGATACAAAGCGCGCGCGGTCATGCACTGGCCACCATCCCACTGCTTGGCGCACGCCGCCCGCACCACACTGCACATGGCATCTCCGGCTGCATACATTTGCTGGTAAGCCACAGCATCAATGGGGCCGACGCCTGCGACAAACACCA
>JAIFMP010000151.1 GCA_020048405.1 Hydrogenophaga sp. | reverse complement strand
CATCCACGGCATCGAGCGTCGCCAGGTACAGGCCATGTTCGAGCAGGAGCGCCCCCACCTCAAACCGCTGCCGTTGCTGGGCATGCAGTATTTCGACGAGGTACAGCGCAGCGTCTGTGACGACAGTTGCGTGCGCGTGCAGCACAGCAGCTACGCCGCCCGCCCAGCGCCCATTGGCTCCAAGGTGCTGGTACGCATCTTTGCCCAGCGCATCGAAATCCGAGACCTGCAAACCACCGCCTTGCTTCGCACCCATGCCAGGGCAGAGCGGCCGGGCACGGTGGTGTTGCCCCAGGACGAACGGGTGTTCAACCCCTCACGCGAGACCCGGCTGATCCTGCGCCAGGCAGCCGAGATCGGGCCACAGGCCAGCAGGCTTTGTCAGTTGCTGTTTGCCATCGAGGGGCGGGTGGGTCAGCGCAAGTTGTGGGGCATCGTGGGGCTGCACAAACGCTTTCCGGCCAGCTGTGTCGACGCAGCTTGCGCCCAGGCGCTGGAGCAAGGGGTGTACAGCTACAAGCGTGTCTTGGCGTTGAGTGAGCGTGCGTTTGCTGATGCGCTCGCCACCATTGAAGCGGCGGCCACGACGGGCACCCCTGCCCAACCCTGCAACGCCTTGACTCAGCAGCATGACCTCATTCGCGAGCCGGAGGTCTACGCAGACCTGTTCACCCATGCGGCCATGGCGGCGAGCGCCTGTGGTGAGAGTGGCATGGTCACCGCGACCACCACAAGCCAAGGGGGTCATGCATGAACACGGCTGAGATTGACCGCGCACTGCGTGCTTTACGCCTGTCCGGCATGGCCGAGACGCTGTCGACCCGTGTGATGCAGGCGCAGGCTGCCCAGCAGCCGTTCCTGGAAACCCTGGGTGCGATGTTGCAAGATGAACTGGACCGCCGTCGCAGCCGCCTGATGCAGCGACGCTTTTTGGTCGACTTTGACTGGCGCTTCAACCCCAAGCTGCCCAGGGCGGCTTGCTTTGAGTTGCACACGTTGAAATTCGTTGGTGAGGGTACCAACGCCTTGATCGTGGGCAAACCGGGTACGGGCAAAAGCCATCTGGCCAAGGCGGTGGCTTACCAGGCCACGCTGCAGGGCTATGACGTGCGTTACCTGGAAGCCGATGCCGAGTTCGCTCGATACGCGCTGGCCACCACGGATGAACGAACCCGGTTGCTCAAGGAGTGGGTGGAGCCAGATTTGTTGATTCTGGATGATCTGTTTCTGGCCCGGCGGATGGCGGAAACAGCGGCCGAGGTCTTGCAGTTGATCGTCCACCAGCGATACAAGCTGCGTCGCAGTGTGGTGATCACCTCCAACCGGGTGGTGACCATGGCTACCACCATCCTGGACAGACTCATGCACCGCTGCGCGATGCTGGAGTTCGAGGGCAAGAGCTATCGCATGAAAGAGGCCGCTGCGCGCATCGCCATCGGGCCCGAAACATCCTGAGCCTGTCGTCTTCATTGCACTGCTTGGCGCTACGCGCATCAACTGCACCCATCACGCCAATGCAGGGTTACCCACCGGGTGCTTCGCACCTGTGGACACGCCGCGTCGCCTTGTCCACAGGCATGCCCGGTGGATAACCCTGCTTTTGTAACGCCCCACCATGAGCCGAGCGTTGCTCGGTTCACGGAACAAATGACCTATACGCTCATAATCCCCGCCGTCTTGCCTGGGGGAGTTTGAGGTGGCCACAGGTGGGGGAATTTGACCTGGCCTTCGGGGGGTTCTCATCATCGAGGGCGGCTATCTCGGCGTATTGGGTGGCGGCAAGCCGGTGCCGATAGGCCAAAAATGAGTGGCGGGCGGTCAACTCAGGATCACCGCTTTCATTGGCATCTGCTGCCGCCATGTGGTGGCGTGCGGCTTGCTTGAAGTGGTGAGCAGCCATGCGGTGCTGCTCTGCAATGTTCTCAAACTCGCCTTCCAGCTCTTCGGGAAGGTCATGCAGGATGGTGTCGGTGTTCATCAAGGTCCTTGCTGAGGGGCGCGGCAAAACGCCGCAGCCCTGAGCGTGCACGCCGAATGTGAAAGACTGGCGACAGGACTTAGCTCACTGACCCATGCGCGCCAGGTTTCGCAACTCCTGATGTGCAGGGCGGGCCATGCAGGTGTCCAACCACCCACTGACGGTAGGCACCTGGGCCATCAGTGCCCGCGCAGGCTTGCACCAGCCCACCACGGACGCCACACAGACATCTGCCACCGTGAAGCGATTGCCTGACAGGTAGGCAGGGCCACGCGCAAGCTGGCTGGTCAGGTGCTGCTCCAACACCTGCAGTGGAGGCAGCAAGCGCTTTTCAGCAGCAGCGGCCAGTTCAGGCTTGCGCTGATCGGGTGGCATGGCGACCAGATGCATCAGCACGGTGAGGGCGTCTTTTTCCAGCTCGGTGACTGACCAGAATGCCCAACGCAGGGCATCGGCTTCTTCAGAGGCATTGGCTGGGCTGATGCTCTGTCCATCGGCCACTCCGTGCACGCGCGCAAGGTAAAGGGCGCAGGCCATGCTCTCCCACACCACCACATCGCCTTCTGGCCGATGGTCGACGACCACGGGAATGTGCCCGTTGGGATTGATGGCGAGCATCTCCGGGGTTCGCGCCCCGCCACCGAGATAAGGCGTGCGCACATGCTCGAAATCCAGTGCCAATTCTTTGGCAACCCACAAGGGGCGCACGGCGCGAGAGGCGGCAATGCCGTAAACAGTGAAGGTCATGGTCCAGGTTCCCGGGTTGTTGTGCAGATGTGCGGCAGGCAATGCCCATCAGGCGAGCAAATCGCACAGTTCGGTGAGGCTTGCCACGGTGCCGTGAGGCTTGACAGCGTGGCTCCAAGGGTGCGCCGTCCGGTTCACCCACACGGCCTGCATGCCGGCGCCCAATGCGCCCAGAACGTCGAGGTGTGCGTCGTCTCCCACATGCAACACCTCGGCTGACGACACACCGACTGCCTGTGCGGCAGCATCAAAAATCTCTGGCGATGGCTTGGCTTTGCCAAAAGTGGTGGCGCTCACACTGGCAGTGAACACGCCCGACAGGCCCACACGCACCACATCGGCGTTGCCGTTGGACAGGGCCACCAACGGGTAGCGCTGGGCCAACCAGCGCAGCGACGGCAAGGCGTCGTCGTACAGCTCAACCTGGTGACGCTCGGCGAAGAACACTTCAAAAGCCTCTTCGGCGAGCGCTGGGTTGTCGTTGGCATGGCTGAGCGCCAACCGTATGGTTTCACGCCGCACGGTGCTGAGGTCGTGGGCAACATCGGGGCGGCTTTGCACAAACTGTTCGCGCAGGGCCAGGCGGCGCTGAGCATCTGCAAACAGCTCTGCCGTTGCCGGTGCGCGCTGTTGCAACCATGCGTTCAGCACCCGTTCTGCCCGCTCAATGGTAGGCCAGATGGGCCACAGCGTGTCGTCCAGGTCGAGGGAAATGGCGCGCACGCGCGACGGGTCAAGCATAGGTGCGTGAGAATACCGCATGGCATTTCAAACCGAACCCCACTTCTCCCATGGTCAGGCCCCCAAAACGGCCGTTTTGTACTGCAACCTGGGCACCCCCGACGAACCCACCGCTCCGGCTTTGCGCCGCTACCTGGGGCAGTTTCTGGGCGACAGCCGCGTGGTGGAAATCCCCAAACCCATCTGGATGCTGATCCTGCACGGCATCATTCTGCCGCCAAATACGCCAGTGTGTGGACACCCGAGGGCTCACCCCTGATGGTGTGGACGAAGAAGCAGGCCGCGCTGCTGAAGGGCTTTCTGGGTGAGCAAGGCCACCACGTAGACGTGCGCGTGGCCATGACCTACGGCAACCCCGGTGTGGCGCAGGAGCTGGACAAGCTCAAAGCAGAAGGCTTCACCCGCGTGTTGATCCTGCCGGCGTACCCGCAGTACAGCGGCACCACCACCGCCGCGCTGTTCGACGCCATCTACAAATGGGCAGAGCGCACGCGCTACGTGCCCGAGCTGCGCTTTGTGAACCACTTTCACGACGACCCGGGCTACATCGGTGCGCTGGCTGCCACGGTGCGCAAACACTGGCAGGCCAACGGCCAACCCGACCAACTGGTGATGAGCTTCCACGGCGTGCCCGAGCGCACGCTGCACCTGGGTGACCCCTACCACTGCGAGTGCCACAAAACCGGCCGCCTGCTGGCCGAGGCGCTGGGCCTCAACAAGCAGCAATACACCATCACGTTCCAGTCGCGCTTTGGCAAAGCCAAATGGCTGGAGCCCTACACCGAGCCAACCCTGATCGCCATGGCACAGGCGGGCACGAAGAAGGTGGACGTGATGTGCCCCGGTTTCACCGGCGACTGCCTGGAAACGCTGGAAGAAATCAACATGGAAGCCCGCGAGGCGTTTTTGCACGCAGGTGGTGCCGAGTTCAACTACATCCCCTGCCTGAACGACGACCTGGGCTGGGTGCGCGCGCTCACCGCCATCACCACCCAGCATCTGGCTGGTTGGCCTACCCAGACGTTGCCCGATGCTGCGGCGCTGGCGGCCAGCAGGCAGGCGGCTTTGGCGCTGGGTTCCAAGGACTGAGCGGACTGGCGCTCCAGCGCTTTTCTGCATTGGAAAGTTTGCTATTACTTTAAAAATATAGCGAACTATTCTATTCTGGAAAGCGCCAGAGCCTTTTCAGATGAGCGGAGCCACAAAAAGCGGGATTCAGGGACAAAATGCCGCAATCGTGAAAAGTGGCAAATAACATCGGATTTGCTGCAAAGCGGGCGCGAACGGTTCAGGAGTTCACGGTAGCCGAAGCGGTTTCAACAGATGCAATACCGTTGCAATCGTGGAAACCCCGCACAGAAGATGGGGCGCTGCGGTGCACGGGTTCGAACCGGCCATCTACGCCACCCCCAGGGTGGATCACCGCAGCTTGATGAAGGATAGCCAATAAAATCCCCCTGCCGCATTCGCATCAGCTCCCGGACGCATGAAACGGTTTCGCTATGGGCGTACAGGTTGGGGCAATGCGGCACCACACACTGCGGATGCGCACACCTACGCGAAACGAGACCCATGAAAATACAAAATAACTATCAGGCATGAATATTGCGGGTTGCAAATTTCATGCCATGTGGTTTTGGTAGTTAAAAGCTATTTTTAAGTCCGTTTCGCTTGAGGCTCACGGGTTGGGCGCTGAATCGTCATATGCGGGCGTCGTGAATGAGTGAGGGCCTTCAAAATTCGCGCTTCCTTTACGGCGGCTTTCGCGTCACGGTGATCTGTCCATCGGATTAAAGAACACAAGCAAAGGCGTCATCAGGGCTCCACTGAGCCAGCCTCAGCCGGGAAAATGCCCTCGGTCATCAAGGCAATGTCCGCAACGATGCCCACCCAGTGCACCTGCTGCAAAACCAACTGGTCGAGCAGGTCGCGCGCCTGCGCCGCGTAGAACGACAGCTTGTACTCGCTGGCCGGGTCGGCACTCCACTGGCTCAGGCCCCTGCCCACGGTGTCAGGGCACACCACCCGGTACCCCTGGCCCACCAGGTGGCGGGCCAGTTCGTCCATGTCGCGCCCGGTGCGCGCCAGGCCATGCCAAGCCACCACAGCCGGGGCAGCGGGGTCACCCCAGTCCATGAAGTGAAGCTCGCGCCCGGCGCAGCGCAGGTATCGGGATTGGACAGGCTTCACATCCGATCCAATCAGTCCGGCACCGCAATGCTGCCAGCAGAGATGGCAATCGCATCGGCCGCGGCCGGCGTGGTCAGCATGGCAGGCACGTTGGCAGTGGTGATGGCCGGTGCCGCACCCGCTGTGCCGCCGCGTGGCACCGTGCGCACCACCTGACTGGCGGGCAACGCTGCACCTGTGCGCAGGTGCTGCAACATGGCATCCAGCGAACGGTTCAGGTACACGTGCAACGGAATGAAGCGGCTGTCGTACCCGGCCAGCACGGTCGGCAGGCCAATGAACCCGTCAAAGTGCTGGGCATTCGTCACCTCGATGTAACTCAGCTTGCTGGCTGCGCCTTCAACCTGGCGGTTCAAAGCGGCATATGGACGGGACGTGTGATTGGGTGGCAACAGGGCGTCGGAGCGGCCATGCACGATGAGTGCGGGCTTGCCGCGCAAATTGCCGGTCAGGCGGACCTCATTCAGCCCGGCTTGCAGGCGCTGGGCGGTGGCATCGGTACCCGTCAGCAGGTTGCGCAGGCAAAGCGCACCGGCCAGGTTCCAGTCGGCCACACCTGCGGCATTGAATGACAGGAAGTCACGCGCCGCACCCAGGCTACCCAGGTTATTGACCAGATTGATGCCCGCAGAGGACGGCACACCGTTGCCAGTGGCCGCCATGGATGCCAGCGCTGCCGGGGCAACGGTACTGACCGCCCCGGTGGCGGCTGTGGCTGCATAGCTGAAGCCACACAGGTTGTCCTTCACACTGGCCCGCGCGTACGAATTGGCATAAGTGACCGTGACGGCCGGTGCCACCTCAAACGCTGCGTGCGAGGGGTGCAACACGTTGGACTCGGCCTCCCAACCATGCGCCTGCAGTTTGCGCAAAGCGTCCTCAGCCAGTTCGGCCGTGGTGGTGCCCTGCAACAGCCCGGCAGCCTTCAGGCTGGCACAGCGATTGGGTGCAATCGGCAGAGCGGCACCGGCAAAACCGGCGGCAAACGCGACCGCATAGGGCCCGCTGGCCACCGACGGTGCGAGCGAAGCGCAGGCCTGGTACAGGTTGGCGTGAGTGATGTAGTCATACAGCGGTTTGCTGTGTGCCGACACAGGTTGTCCCCCGCGCCGCACCGTCAGGGACGCAGCCGATGCCGGCAGGTTGACTTGCGGTTCGGACACAGCCACCCCGTCGATCAAACCACCTGAGTCCTGCTCGGCAGCCGCCACGGCAGCGCCCCCGCCATTGGACAGACCCGAGGCAATGACCACGGTGTTTGACGGTTTGATGGTTTGCAGACGGTTGCCGCTGGCATCGACCGCGCCAAAGCGCTGGTTCAACACGTAAAACGCAAACTCGACAGCACGCAGGGTGGACTTGCCCCAGTCTTTTTCGGCGTTTTGGCCTGAGTGCGCGTGCTTGAACGCAAACCGGTTGGGAGATGCTGCATTGAAGGCCAGTCGCTCGGCTTCGGTCAGGCCGGCATTGAACATGGTTTGTGTGCCCGCACTGGCTGCCGAGGCCCGGTCACCGCCAATCATGGGGACGGTGTCTGCCATCAGATCATGCGGTGCGCCGCCTGTGCCCTTGTCTGTGTAGGCCACGGCGCAACCACGCTTGAGGCCCCACTCCCCGGTGGATATGCCACCGTACACCCCACGCGAGCCAGACGAGGTGGCCGTGATGATGCAAGGGCTGTTGGCATTGAACGTGGCAGGTACCTGCACCATCAAAGTCACATTCTGTTTGCCGCCGCCTTCATCGGCAAACGCCAGGTACTCGGTGCCGGCAATTTTGCCGTCGGCCCCGAACTGTGCCCCCGATTCGGCCACCGTGGGCCCATATAGGGTGCCAAATCCGCCTGCGGCGGTGGCGTCCACGATGGCGCGGTAGTTGGTGTGGATGGCTGTGCGACGCAACTCGGTCACTGTGGGCTTGAGTGGATCCACCGGGGCGGGCGCCACAGGCAAAGCCAAGCCGGTGGCCCCCAGCCCTGCGGTCAGCAGGTCATCAGACACGCCGTCGTAGGCTTTTTCGGTGGTGGCGACCAGCCACGTCGGCTTGGCGTTGATGTCATCCCCGCCGCCACAAGCCGCCAGTGCAGCAGCCGCCACCACCGTCATACCGACGTGAAAAATCCTGACTTTCATGCTTGTCTCCTGTTGATTGATGTGAACACGAACGAAAAAACCGTTTCAACGCCGAACTGCAGCAGCCCGCAGCCGCCCTACCACCCCGGTGGGGAAGTGGTAGACCGACAGCACAAACAGCAGCCCCAGCCAGAGCAGCCAGCGGTCGGGCGACAGCAGGGCCGAGAGCATCGGCACGCTGGCGGTGGCTTCGCTGCCCAGCCGCAACACATCTTGCAGGTAGCTTTGCGCCACCAGAAACAGCGCCGAGCCAATGGCCGCGCCGTACACCGTGCCCATGCCACCGATGACCACAATCAGCAGCACGTCCATCATGATTTCGAAGCTGAGCGAGGTGTCCGGTCCGTTGTAGCGCAGCCAGACGGCCAACATGGCCCCGGCCAGGCAGGCAAACAGGGCCGACATCACGCTGGAGAGCGTGCGGTACACCACCACGCGGTAGCCAATGGCCTCGGCGCGGAACTCGTTTTCGCGGATGGCCTGCAGCACCCGCCCGAACGGTGAGTTGACGATGCGCAGCAGCGCCAGCAACAGGCACAGCGCCACGACAAACAGCAGGTAGTAAGTGATGAGCTTGCCATCCACCATCACGCCGAGAACCGGGTCTTCAAACAACTCGAAGCTGGGTGACAGCACGGCGGGCAGCTTGAAGCTGAGGCCGTCTTCGCCACCCGTCACATCTGACAACTGCGAGGCCAGCGTCTGAAACGCAGACGCCACCGCCAGCGTGATCATGGCGAAAAAGATGGCACGCACCCGCAGCGAGAACAGCCCCACCGCCAGCGACAGCACCAGCGTCAGCCCCAGCGCGCCCAACACCCCCACAGCCAAAGCGCCCCACGTAGGCCCCATGTGGGTCGACGCAATGGCCACGCCGTAAGCGCCGATCCCAAAAAACATGGTGTGCGCAAAACTGACGATGCCGGTGTAGCCCAGCAGCAGGTCGAAACTGGCCACCAGCACCAGAAAAATGAGCACCTTGGCAGCGACGTTCAGCGCCTTGACGCCCGGGAAAATAAACGGCGCAAACGCCAGTGCCACCAGCAGCGCCACCAGCAGTACCGCCAACACGCGGCTGCGCGGCAGGTCGTTGGAAATGAGTCGTTTCAACATGATGAAAGTGGGTTGTTCAGCCGAGCCAGCGCCGGGCCGCCCCAAGCTGGGGAGAGCCCCCTTGGGGGGCAGCGAACGAAGTGAGCATGGGGGTCATCGATTGGCAACCGGGTACACGCCCTGGGGGCGCCACAACAAAATCGCCACCATCAGCGCGATGTTGGAAAACAGTGCCACTTTGGGGGCCAAAAAGCCGGTGTAGTTGGCCATCAGCCCCACCAGCAGTGCCCCAATCAACGCGCCGCCCGTAGATCCCAGGCCGCCGATAATGATGACGATGAAGATCAGCACGTTCACCTGTGCGCCCATTTGCGGCACCACGTTTTGCTGGTACAGCCCCCACATCACGCCACCCAGCCCGGCCAGCGTGCTGCCCACCACAAACACGCCCACAAACAGGCGGCGGATGCGGTAGCCAAGCGACTCCACCATCTCGCGGTCTTGCACCCCGGCACGGATGAGCAGGCCAATTTTGGTGCGCGACAGCACCCACATCTGCAGCCCGAACACCAGCGCGCCAACCACCACGGCGAGCATTCGGTATTTCTCTACCGCGGCCTCGCCCAGGTCGATGCCGCCTCGCAGCGCCTCGGGCAGCGGCAGCGCAATTTGCTGCGGCCCCCAGATGACCTTGATGAGTTCCTCGCCAATGATCATGCCGCCCATGGTGATGAGGATTTGCTTCAGGTGCTGGCCGTACACGGGCCGGACAATGAAACGCTCGAACGCCAGGCCCACGGCACCGGCCACCGCCATGGCCACCGCCATGGCTGCGAACACGGCCAGCAGGTTGCGCCACAACTGGTCAGAGCCCGTCCAGTCGCCCATGGTGCCCAGCACGCTGGTGGCCACAAAAGCGCCCAGCGCAATGAACACACCGTGTCCGAAATTCAGCACGTCCATCAGGCCAAACACCAGCGTCAGGCCCGACGCGATGATGAAAATGATCATGCCCATGGCCAGCCCGGCCACGGTCAACGTGACCCACGTTGAAGCGGAGCCCATGAATGGCAGCACAGCCAACGCCAGCGCGGGAACCAGCAACAGGGGTTTGGGGTCGATGTCTTTGAAGCTCACAGTGCCAACCCCAGCAGCGATTGCTGCAGTTCTTCATTTCCCGCCAGCGCCTGCATGCTGCCGGCGTGCACCACCTGGCCGTTGTCCATCACGGCCACCTGGTCGCCCAGGCGTTTGGCAAAGTGGATGTTCTGTTCCACCAGCAAAATGGTCACGCCGCTGGCCTTGAGTTGCTGGAAGGCGTCGATCATGTTGTTGATCATCACGGGGGCCAGGCCCTTGCTGGGCTCGTCGATGATGAGCAGATCGCGCGGTTCCACAATGGCGCGCGACACCGCCAGCATCTGCTTCTGGCCGCCAGACAGCTTGCCTGCGGGGTGGTTCCAGAACTTCTCCACCGCCGGGAACAGCTTGAAAATCCACTGCAGCCGGGCCTCGTCCATCTGGCTGGCACGCTTGGCGCTGCGGGCGGCCAGCAGCATGTTTTCCTTGACGGTCAGGTCGGCGAAAATGCCCATGGTCTCGGGCACATAGGCAATGTTCAGCCCCGCAATGTGCGGTGTGTGCTGGCGGGTGATGTCTTCCCCTTTGAACACCACCCTGCCCTGCGACGCCTGCCACAGGCCCATGATGGTGCGCAGCGTGGTGGTTTTGCCTGCGCCGTTGCGGCCCAGCAGCATGGTGAGCTGCCCACGCGGCACGACCAAGTCCACCCCATGCAGGATGTGATAGGCCCCAATGTGGGTGTGCACGCCTTCCAGCGTCAGCAACGCCTCGGCGGGTGCGGCGGGGGCATGGGAAAGCGGTTTGGCGGTGGCCACTTTGGCCGGAGCCGGGGCAAACAGCCCGGTTTTTGTTGTGGTAGCCGCTCATGCAGGCTCCTTCTGGGCCGCCGATGTGCTCACACCCAAGTAGGCCTCTTGCACCACGGGCGATGCAATCACCTCGGCGGGGTCGCCGTCGGCCACCAGATTGCCGTTGTGCAGCACGATGATGCGGTCGGCCAGCTCGCGCACCACGTCCATCTTGTGCTCCACCAGCAAAATGGTTTTGGTTTTGTCGGCCTTCAGCTGCCGGATGAGGTTGAGGATGACCGGTGCCTCGTCATGGCTCATGCCGGCGGTGGGTTCGTCAAACATGTACACCTGCGGGTCCAGCGCCATGAGCAACGCCACTTCCAGTTTGCGCTGGTCGCCGTGCGGCAGGCTGGCCACGGGGGCGTCTTGCTGTTGCGTCATCGACACCGATTGCAAAATGGCGACAGCCCGCTCTGTCAGCGCGGTGTGGTCGCTCCAGATGCTCCACCAGTTCAGCCCCCGGCGATGCCGCCCGGCCTGCGTGGCCTGTACCGCCAGGCGCACGTTTTCCAGCACGCTGAGGTTGGGAAACAGGTTGGTGAGCTGAAACGCACGCCCCAGCCCTGCCCGCGTGCGGGCCGAGGCACTCAGCCCTGACAGGTCTTGCCCATTCAGACTGACGCGCCCTGCCGTGGCCTTGAGTTGCCCCGACATGAGGTTGAAGTACGTGGTTTTGCCTGCGCCGTTCGGCCCCACGATGGCTGTGAGTGTGCCCGGTGCAAAGGTGCACGAGACAGCATTCACCGCCACGTGTCCGCCGAAGCGCACCGTGAGGTCTTGGGTTTGAAGCACGGGATCGGTGACGGGTCAGCGGTTGTTGCGGATCGGCACGTTCATTTCTTCGGCCTCAGGCACGCCCCAGGCAAATGCAGGGTCCACCTTGATCTTGAAGTGGTACATGCTCTGCATGGCCTGGTGGTCTTCCTTGCGGAAGGTCATTTTGCCTTTGGGCGTGTCGAAGCTTATGCCCTCCATGGTCTTGATCAGCGTATTGGCTGCCGTGTCGCCATTGGTTTTCTTGAGCGCAGTGACCACGGCCATGGCGGCACTGAAGCCACCAGCAGTGAAGAAGTCAGGCGGCGTCTTGAACTGCTTGTAGTGGTTGGCCACCAAGGCCTCGTTCACCGGGTTCTTGGGCATGCCAAAGTAGTAGTAGGCCGCGCCCTCCATGCCAGGGAACTGCTTGTAAATGTTGCCGCCAGTGGCAATTTCAATGCCGTGGCGTTTCAGATCCAAGTCGGCCACTTTGAAGGGGTTGCCGCCGGCCCAGATGATGAAAATCACCTTGCGGCCGGGCAAGCCCTTGAGCTTGTCTATCATGCGCTGGCCAGCCGCCGTGAAATCGGTGGTGGCAGGTGGCAGGTATTCCTCGCCCACCAGCTTGGCTTTTTTCAGGGATTCCTTGAAGGCCTTCACGCCGTCTTTGCCAAAGGCCGAGTCCTGGGCCATGGTGACGATGCTGATGCCTTCTTTGTCCATGGCCACAGCGTTGGCAATGGCGTCCTGGCTGCTGTTGCGGCCGGTGCGGAAGATGTATTTGTTCCACTTGTCACCGGTGATGCTGTCCGCAACGGCGGGCTCTACCAGCAAAATCTTTTTGTATTCCTCAGCCACAGGCAACATGGCCAATGCCACAGGAGATGCGGTGGGGCCCACAGCCAGGTCCACCTTGTCGTCCCCGTAAGCGGCGGCCAATTGACTCTTGCCCAGGTCGGGCTTGCCCTGGTCGTCCTTTTCAATGACGACGATTTTTTTGCCCGCCACCATCATGGTGCCGCCCGTGGCGTAGTCCACCCGAGTTCGACAGCAAATCGCTATTTTTCGCGGAATTTGCGGGTCAGTGCGTTAAGAATCAACAACTTAGGCGGGTTGTTTTGATTT
>JAIFMP010000149.1 GCA_020048405.1 Hydrogenophaga sp. | reverse complement strand
CGCCTGATGCGCTTTTTCACTCGCACTTCCACGCTGGCCATGAGCAGGTCAGCCAGTTCGTCTTCAACACGCTTGATGTCGCGTGACTTTTCTTTTTTGGGCTTTTGCGGCGTGAGCGCAAACTCCGCGCCCAGCTTTTTGGCCAGGCTTTCAGCCTCGCGCACCGACAGTTTTTTGGCGGCAATCTGGTTGGCTGCCGTGACTTGGGTGGCCTTGTCCAGCGTGAGCAGGGCACGGGCGTGGCCCATGTCCACATCGCCCGCCATCAGCATGGTTTGCACGGGCTCGGCCAGGTTGAGCAGGCGCAGCAGGTTGCTGCCCGCGCTGCGCGAACGGCCCACGGCTTGGGCAGCTTGCTCATGCGTCAAGCCAAATTCCTTGATCAGGCGCTGCAGGCCCTGGGCTTCTTCCAGCGGGTTCAGGTCTTCGCGCTGGATGTTTTCGATCAGCGCCATGGCGGCGGCCGATTCATTGGGCACGTTGCGTACCAGCACGGGCACGGTATCCAGTCCTGCCAGCCGGGCCGCTCGGAAGCGGCGCTCGCCCGCGATGATTTCGTACACCGGGCGCGCCCCGCGCTCGGCCACGGCCTGACCTTGGCCGGTTTGCAGTTGCGCCAACCGGGCCAGCCCCTCGGCCTCGGCCAGGGGCCGAACCAGGATGGGCTGCATGATGCCCTGGGCCTTGATGCTCTCGGCCAGTTCGTACAACGCACCTTCGTCCATGCGGGTGCGGGGCTGGTAGGTGCCGGGCACCAGGTCGCCCAGCGACAAGGCGCTGGGCGTATCGGCCGGGGCGGGGCTGCCATCGGCCGGGGTGTCGCCAAACGTGGTGCCCAGCTTGGGGCCCAGCAGCGCTTCCAGACCACGGCCGAGTCCTTTGGGTTTGGGGGTTGCCATGTAGAGCCTTGCTGAAGGTCAGAGTTGTTCAGGGGAATAGCCGGATTCGCGCTGGTGACGTACCCGCGCCACTTGCACCACGCCTGCCAGTTCGTCGAAGCGGTACTGTGCCAAGTAACCCGTATGACCACGCTTGATGATCAATTCGCGCAACCCGCCGCTCACGGGGCGTCCGATACCTGGCTGGTGTGTCAACACATCCAAGGCATCAGTCACAAAGGCCAGCCATTGCGCTGCCAGCGGGTCCTGGGTGTTGCACAAGAAATCCTGCAATCGTTCGAGATCGCCCAAGGCTTGTGGGGACAGTCGCAAACGGTAACGGTTCATCGAATCGGCTTCGGCGCGGGTCTGGCTGCTGCAGGGTCTGTCGACCGGGCATGCAAATAGGTTTTGACGTCGTCCCAGTCGTAGCCCAACCCGCTGGCCTCCATGTCGGCCAAGGCATCGGCAGCATCTTTGGCGAATTGGGCTTGCAAGTGGGCGCGCTCGGCCGCCTCTGCCAGCGTCTTGACCATGTAGGCATGACTGCTCAGCCCTTGCTTGCGGGCATCCTCATCGATGGCGGCTTTCAGCTCGGCCGACAATTTCAGGCTGGTGGCAACGGTGGGGGGCATGGCAGACTCCGGGCAGGTAGTCAAACGCGACTACCTGGGCAGTCTAGCAGCTGCCTCAACCATGCATAACCCTGCGGCCAGTCGCCCAGCCCAGACTCGGCGTTGATGTGGCCGGCGCTCCCCAGGTCTTGAAGCGAACTGCCCCAGGCCTGGGCGAAACTGGCGGCGCGCTCAAAGCTGCAATACGGATCGTTGTGGCTGGCCACCAGCACACTGGAGAAGGGCAGGCGTTGCAGGGCAATGGGCTGCCACGTGGGCAACGACGGGGCGAGGTCGGACCGCTCCACATCGCCCGGCGCCACCAGCAAGGCGGCTTTCACGCGGTGGGTGTTGTGGCTGACGCTGGCCCAGGCTGCCACCTGAATACAGCCCAGGCTGTGCGCCACCAGCACGGGGGATTGGGCACAGGCCAGCACGGCTTCTTCGAGCTGGATGAGCCAGTCGCCGCGCAAGGGCTTCATCCAATCGTGCTGCTCCACACGCTGGTGGCCGTGCAACACGTCCCACCGGCTTTGCCAATGCTCGGGGCCGCTGTTTTGCCAGCCGGGCAGGGTCAGCACGGGGGATGTGGCTGCAATATCAGGCATAGCAAAGAATTCAATACAGGCAAGCGCCAGAGCACATTTTTATTAAAAATGATCTCGCAGTCAGGCCGCTCGGTTGCGCTCGACCAGCTCTTGGGCAAAAGCCACAAACGCCTGGCTGCCTTTGGCTGTCGGGTCGAACACCACACCGGGCAAGCCGTAGCTGGGGGCCTCAGCCAGGCGCACGTTGCGGGGGATGACGGTGTTGAACACCTTGTCGCCAAAATGCCCCTTGAGCTGGTCGCTCACCTGCTGTTGCAGGGTGATGCGCGGGTCAAACATCACGCGCAGCAGGCCGATGATCTTCAGGTCTCGATTCAGGTTGGCATGCACTTGCTTGATGGTGTTGACCAGGTCGGTCAGGCCTTCCAGCGCGAAGTATTCGCACTGCATGGGCACGATCACGCCGTGCGCCGAGCACAGGCCGTTGAGGGTGAGCAAACTCAATGACGGCGGGCAGTCGATCAGAACAAAGTCGTACTCGGCATCAACCACCGCCAGCGCAGCTTTCAGTCGCTTTTCGCGGCGCTCCAGGTCCACCAGTTCCACCTCGGCCCCGGCCAGTTCGCGGTTGGCACCCAGGATGTCGTAGCCACATTTGTCGCTGCGCACGCGGGCCTCGGCCACCGTGGCCGATTCGAGCAGCACGTCATACACCGTGTGTGGCAGTTGGCGCTTGTCCACGCCCGAACCCATGGTGGCGTTGCCCTGGGGGTCCAAATCGACCATCAGCACGCGCTGGCCCACCTGCGCCAAACCAGCAGCCAGGTTGACGGTGGTGGTGGTTTTTCCCACCCCGCCTTTTTGGTTGGCAATGCAAAAAATGTGGGCCATGGTGGTGAAGAGAAGGCAGGCTTACTTGGACAGCGCGAGTTTGAGGCCAAACCCGATGAGGAACACCCCGGCCAGCTTCTCCAGCCCGCTGGCGATGCGGGGGCTGGCGCGCAGGCGCTCGGCCAGATGGTAGGTGAGCAGAGTGACGCCGAGCCCGTACAGAAAGGTCAAAGCGGCAATGGTGGCCGCCATGGCACCAAAGGTGATCAAGCCCTGATGCCGCGCGGGGTCCACAAACAAGGGAAAGAAGGCCATGTAAAACACAATGGCTTTGGGGTTGAGCAGGGTGATGCCCAGCGCCTGTTGAAAATATTGGCGGGGGCGGATGTTCAAAATGGGCGCGGCACCGGGTTTGGCCGTCAGCATCTTCCAGCCCAGCCAGGCCAGATAGGCAGCACCCAGCCATTGCACTGCACTGAACGCGGCAGGATAGGCCGTCAGCAACGCGGCCACACCGGCCACGGCCAGCCACATCAACACCTGGTCACCGGCGATCACGCCGAAGGTAGCGGCCAAACCCCCACGGATGCCCCCTTTGCCGGTGGAGGTGATCAACGCGAGGTTGCCAGGGCCAGGAATGGCCAGGAACAACACGATGGTGGCCACAAATGCGCCGTAGTCTGCAATGCCGAACATGGGGGTGGGATTTGGGTGAGGAGGGGGGTGAGTTTACGGGAGGGACTTGTGCGTTGGCTTACGAGGGGTGGGCGGGGATGGGCGCTTTGCGTCATGCGCGGCTTTTGTGGGGACGGGGCGTGGTGGGCGCGTGGACTCCGGCCTTGCTCGCGGGCGAACGCTTGGGGTTTTCAGCTGTTGTTTCGTTAACACCGTGCTGGTTGTTCTGCTCTGTGGCAACCGCGAATGGAGGCCTGCGCTCACGCGCCCACCACACCCCGTTGGCTGGCATCAGGGCACCCCCACACAAGACCGAACGCAAAAAATCAATAGGGGCTACAGCGGTTTTACCGGCGGTTCCACCCACGCGTCACTCACAGGGGGTGGATGGGGCGGATGGGCGCAGGCCCTCATTCGCGGTTGCCACAGAAATCGCTCACGCAAGCAGCGTTAACGAAGCAATCTCAAAGCCACACAAAAAGCCGCCCGCGAGCAGGGCCGGAGAACAGCCGCCACGCCCACCCCCTGGCGCGAAGTCTCAGCGTGAACCCGCAGCTCCAACAAACTCAACCAGCAAGAGCTCTCACCCGCATCCACACCAAACACCGCTCCACATCCAACCCCGGAACCACCAACGGTTCCACGTGAAACACTTCCACACCCGAGCCCAAAGCCGCCAGTTCATCCGCCGGATGCTTGCCCTTCATCGCCATCCACACCGCCCCCGGCTTCAGCGCCTTGACCGACCAGGTGGTGAAATCCACCAGTGACGCGAACGCCCGTGACGTGACCACGTCAAAGTCGCCATCCACCGACTCCACCCGTGCGTGCAGTCCCTTCAGGTTGGGCAAACGCAAAGCAACAGCCACCTGCTGGATGAAGGCTGCCTTCTTGTTCACCGTGTCCACACAGGTCACATGGAACTGAGGCAAACAAATGGCCAGCACCACGCCGGGCAGGCCGCCACCAGAACCCACGTCCAGCACCCGTACCGGCGCAGAATCGGCCTGTGTTGGCAAGGACCGCGCATACATCTGCAAGGGGCGCACCGCCGTCAAGCTGTCAATGAGGTGGTGGCTCAGCATCTCTGCCGGGTCGCGCAGCGAGGTGAGGTTGTAGACCTTGTTCCACTTTGCCAGCCAGTCCATGTAGGCCAGCAGTTGATCCAACTGGGCTTCACCCAAGTCCAAAGACAAAGTCTGGGCAGCCTGAAAAAGGCGGGCTCGGGCCTCCGTCGTCATGCACCCACCTTTTCAGACACCGGGCTGGCGTTGGGCAAGGTCAGCCCTTTGAAGCCCCCTTTTTTCAAATGGATCATCAGCAACGAAACAGTGGCCGGGGTGATGCCCGTCATGCGCGAAGCCAGGCCCAGCGTTTCTGGCCGGTGTTTGGCCAGGCGCTGGCGGGCCTCCATGCTGAGTGCGGTGACCTGCATGTAGTCCAAGTCGGGTGGCAACTTGAGGTTGTCGTAATGGGCGGCGCGCTCCACGTCGCCCTTTTGGCGATCGATGTAGCCCGAGTATTTGGCGGCAATTTCCACCTGCTCCACCACTTGGTCCAGCAAATCGTCGCCCAGTGTTTCACGTGAAACAACCGTGGCTTCGGCGTGTTTACCGCCGTCCATGCCCATCAGATCGGCGTAACCCACGCCGGGTCGGCGCAGCAGATCGAACAGGTTGTATTCGTGCTCGATGGCTTTGCCCAGCACACGTACCGACTCGGCGGCGGGCAGATTGCGCGGGTTCACCCAAGTAGCCTTCATGCGCTCTGTTTCACGTGAAACAGCATCGCGCTTTTTGCAGAATGCGGTCCAGCGCTCGTTGTCCACCAGCCCCAATGCACGCCCCGCTTCGGTGAGGCGCATGTCGGCGTTGTCTTCGCGCAGCTGCAAGCGGAATTCAGCGCGGCTGGTGAACATGCGGTAGGGCTCGGTCACGCCTTTGGAAATCAGGTCATCCACCAACACACCCAGATAGGCCTCGTCGCGGGCGGGCAGCCAGGTATCTGCGGCGTAAGTCACGGCACCGGCAGAGCTGGCCGCATCGTTGCCGCCGCCCAGACGACGGGCCTGCAAACCCGCGTTCAACCCGGCAAACAAACCTTGCGCGGCCGCCTCTTCGTAGCCTGTGGTGCCATTGATTTGCCCGGCAAAAAACAGCCCGTTGATCTGCTTGGTCTCAAAGCTGCTTTTCAGTGAGCGGGGGTCGAAGTAGTCGTACTCAATGGCATAGCCGGGTCGCAAAATGTGCGCGTTTTCCAGGCCCGGCATGCTGCGTACAAGTGCGTACTGAATGTCGAACGGCAGGCTGGTGCTGATGCCGTTGGGGTACACCTCGTGGGTGGTCAGGCCCTCAGGTTCCAGAAAAATCTGATGGCTGTCTTTGTCCGCAAAGCGGTTGATTTTGTCTTCCACGCTGGGGCAGTAGCGCGGGCCCACACCCTCGATCTTGCCGGTGAACATGGGGCTGCGGTCAAAGCCACTGCGGATGATGTCGTGCGTGCGTTGGTTGGTGTGCGTGATCCAGCACGGCACTTGCTGCGGGTGCATCCGCGCATGGCCCATGAAGCTGAACACGGGCACGGGCTGGTGAGCGTTCATGCCGCCGGGCACACCGTCACCGGGCTGTTCGGAGCATTTGCTGTAGTCGATGCTGCGACCGTCAATGCGCGGGGGCGTGCCGGTTTTCAGGCGGCCTTGCGGTAGCTTCAGCTCTTTCAACCGGGCCGACAAGCTCACGGCCGGCGGATCGCCCGCACGGCCGGCGGCGTAGTTGTTCAGGCCCACGTGGATCTTGCCGTCGAGGAACGTGGCGGAACTGAATGCCCACCTGCGTCACGGCACCCACCACACGGTCGTTCACGCCGTCGCTCTCCACCATCAGGTCGTCCACAGCCTGCTGGAACAACCAAAGGTTGGGCTGGTTCTCCAGGCGGTGGCGGATGGCAGCCTTGTACAGAATGCGGTCGGCCTGCGCACGGGTGGCGCGCACGGCGGGGCCTTTGCTGCTGTTCAGAATCCGGAACTGAATGCCCGCCTCGTCGGTGGCAATGCCCATGGCCCCACCCAACGCGTCCACCTCTTTCACCAGGTGGCCTTTGCCAATGCCCCCGATGCTGGGGTTGCAGCTCATTTGCCCCAAGGTTTCAATGTTGTGGCTCAACAGCAGGGTTTTGCAGCCCATGCGGGCAGCGGCCAGCGCGGCCTCGGTGCCGGCGTGGCCACCGCCAACCACAATCACGTCAAATTCTTCGGGGTACAACATGGCGCATCACTGAATAAGGTTGGCCCCGGTGCCGCAGGGCGCGGTGCAAGCAAGCTGAATGCTGCAAAATGAGAAGCAGGAGATCGACAGCCAGAAAGCCGTCAGCCCACCGCTGATTTTATCGATCCTGTTCCACGTGAAACAACCTTGGTCTCCATAGCCCCTGAGGCACGCCCCATGAACTGCCGCCCCGGTTGTGCCGCTTGCTGTATCGCACCGTCCATCAGCACACCCATCCCCCAGCCGGACGGCAGCGCAGCCCGGCCCAAACCGGCTGGCGTGGCGTGCTCTCAACTCGATGCCGATGGTCGCTGCCAACTGTTCGGCCGACCCGAGCGCCCCGCGGTATGTGCATCGTTGCGCCCAGCGCCCGAGATGTGTGGCGACAACCGCGCACACGCGCTGTATTACCTGCACACACTGGAAGCCGCCACACGCTTCTAGAATGATTTAACCGCTGCCCCCCCCCGCCTGCCCATCCACCGTCTGCACAAGCTCCCCCCATGACCACTGCCACGCCACCACCACTGCCTTTGCCCGAATGGCAAACCCTGCTGGAGCTGTACCCCTCGTTGTCACACGCACTGACCACACCGGCCGACACCACACCACCGGCGCTGCCCGTGATGTCGGCACCGGCGGGCACGGTGCTGTTCCGCGAGACAGAGGCTTGCCAGGGCTTCCCGCTGGTGCTGGAAGGCGAAGTGCGGGTCAGCCGCACATCCACACAGGGCCGCGAGCTGGAGCTGTACCGCGTGGTGCCGGGAGAGATGTGCCTGGTCTCGTCTGCTTGCCTGTTTGTGGGGCAAGCCTTCACCGCCCGAGGTGTGACCACCCTGCCTACGCGCCTGGCACTGATGCCAGCACCTGTGTTCCGCCAGGCCATGGGCTCGGAGCTGTTTCGCGATTTTGTGCTGGGTCTGTTTGCTGCACGCATGGCCGACTTGACCGGGCTGATCGAGGCCGTGGCATTCCAACGGCTCGACAGCCGGTTGGCGGCCACCTTGCTCGGCCACGGCAGCCAGGTGCGCGCCACCCACCAGACGCTGGCCGACGAGTTGGGAACGGTGCGTGAAATCGTTACTCGCCTGCTGCATCGGTTTGAACGCTCAGGGTGGGTGGAGTTGTCACGCGAATGCATCACCATCCGCGACAGCGTGGCCCTGCGCCAGGTCGCTGCCCACGGCACACGCGGCTGAACGACCCGTGCGTGGTTGGGGGGGCTCACGGTGACACCGGTCACATACAAAACAGGTCTGCGGGTTTCCAATGCGTGTCGCGACGTGCAAGGTCCTTTGCCCTGGCACACCCTCTGTTCACATTGACTGAAAGACTCTGACCATGACCAAAAACGTTGGTGGCATCGACAAAATTCTTCGCATCGTCGTCGGCCTGGTGCTGATTGGTGCCACGGTGATGGGCCTGTTGCCCGTGTGGGGTTACATCGGTATCGTGCCCGTGGCCACCGGCCTCATGGGTTGGTGCCCGTTCTACCCTTTGCTGGGCATGAACACCTGCCCCATGAAAAAGCCCGACTGAGCTTTCAGCAGTCCAAAAAAGCCCATGAACAGGCCCGTCCTGTCATGGGCTTTTTTGTAGCTTCAAACGCAATACCGGTAAAGGCTGGGTGCCTATTTGGCATCAAAACGCATCGGCGTAGCGCGCCAACTCCCAGTCGCTCACGTGCTGGGCATGGGCGTCCCACTCCTCGCGCTTGAGCGCCAGAAACTGCTGGCAAAACGCATCTCCCACGGCGTGGCGCAGGGGAGCATCGGCCTCCAGCGCGGCCAGCGCGGCGTACAGGTCGCGCGGGAGACGGGGCGGCATGGGCTGACCCTCGGCAAAACGTTGGTACAGGTCTTCATCACAGGCCTGCGGCACAGGCAGCGCGGGGTGGTCCATGCCATCGAGCCCGGCGGCCAACGTGGCAGCCAGGGCCGCATAGATGTTGCAGCTCGGATCAGGCATGCGCCACTCCATCCGCCCTGCCACCGTGCGAACCAGGCAGGTGCGGTTGTTTGGCCCCATGGCTTTCCACACCGGTGACCACGTGGTTCCACTGGCACTGTGGCTGGCAGCCAGGCGTTTGTAGCTGTTGACGGTGGGTGCACAGAGGGCAGCCAGCGCATCGGCGTGCAACAACAGGCCATTGGCAAACCGAAGGCCCGTTTCGCTCAGGCCCATCCCGCTGGCGGGTGCAGCGGGATCAGCCATCACGGCGCAGCCTTTCGCATCGGTCAGGCTCAAGTGAAAGTGCAAGCCGCTGCCGGGCGCACCCGCCAGCGGCTTGGACATGCATGAAAACACCAGCCCATGGCGCTCGGCCACGGCGTGCGCTGCCAGCTTGAACAGCTGGTAACGGTCAGCGGCGGCCAGCGCATCGTCGTGCCGGTAGTTGATTTCGTACTGGCCGGTGGCGTCTTCGTGGTCCATCTGCTGCAGCTCAAAGCCCAGTTGCACCAACGTGCTGCGCAAGTCTTCCAGCAGGGCCTGGTTGCGGTGCATGCTCTTCAGGTCGTAGCTGGGCTTGGCCAAGGCGTCGGCGCGGTCACCCACCTGCCAGCGGCCGTCGTCCGCCTTTTTCAGCAGAAAGAACTCCGGTTCAATGCCCACCCAGAGGGTGAGGCCGCGCTCAGCCAGACGCGCCACCTGGCGCTTGAGCACTTGGCGCGAACACGTCTCCAGCGGCTCGCCACCAGCAAAACCGTCGCACACCGCGTGGGCAACGCCGGGCATGAAGGGCAGAGCTTGCAGGCTGTGGGGCAATACTCGCCCGTAATACTCGCTGCGCTCGCCCATGCGCGGCAGGCCCGTGCCCCAGATGCTGGGCCCGGCAAAGCCCGCGCCCGACGCCACCAGGTCAGGCAAGTGCTCCAGCGGCACCAGTTTGCCTTTGGCCACACCATGGATGTCGGTGAACTGGGTCAACACGGAATGGATGCCCTGGCTGCGCAGGGCGGCTGCCCGCTCTTGAAGGGGCTGTGACAGATCAACACCCATGGTGAAACTCCAATTTTTATAGCTTCCCGCCTCCAGAATGCCCATGGCCTCTTCAAACACCGCGTCTTCAATGGTCAGCGGGAACAGGAAGCGGATCACGTTGCCGTACACGCCGCAAGTCAGCAGCAACAGCCCGGCTTTGAGCGCAGCGGTCTGAACGCGCTTGGTTTTGTCGGCATCGGGGGCACCGGTGGTGGGGTTGGCAAACTCGCAGGCCACCATCGCGCCCAGGCCGCGCACATCGGCCATGAAGGGACGACTCTCGGCCCAAGCTTGAAGGCGCGTGACCAGTCGCTCACCCAACACGGCGGCGCGTTCGCACAGCTTTTCTTCGGCCATCACGTCCAGCACCGCATGCGCGGCGGCCACCGCCAGCGGATTGCCCGCGTAGGTGCCGCCCAGGCCGCCGGGGTTGGGCGAATCCATGATGGCCAGCTTGCCCGACACGGCCGAAAGAGTGGTGCCGCCCGCCATGCTCTTGGCCATGGTGATGAGGTCGGGCTGAAGCCCTAAGTGTTCACACGCAAACATCTTGCCCGTGCGGGCAAAGCCGGTTTGCACTTCGTCGGCAATCAGCACGATGCCGTGCTGGTCGCACAACTGGCGCAGCCATTGCGCGGCCTCGGCCTGGATGGGGTTGAAGCCACCTTCGCCCTGCACCGGCTCGAAAATGATGGCCGCCACGCGGGTGGGCTCGATGTCGCACTTGAACAGTTGTTCCATCGCCTTCTTGGTGTCGTCCAGCGACGCGCAGTGGCATGGGAAAGGTACGTGGTACACCTCGGGCGCAAACGGGCCGAAGCCCGCCTTGTAAGGCTGCACCTTGCCGGTCAGGCCCACGGCAAACAGGCTGCGCCCGTGGAAGGCCGCGCCAAAGGCGATGACGCCGCCGCGCCCGGTGGCGTATCGGGCGATCTTGATGGCGTTTTCCACCGCCTCGGCACCGGTGGAGAAAAACGCCGTCTTGGCTGGGCCATCCACCGGCACGATGTCGTTGATGCGCTCGGCCAGGCTCACGTACTCGGCATACGGCACCACTTGGTAGCAACTGTGGGTGAAGCGCTGCAACTGCGCCGCAATGGCCGCCTGCACCTTGGGGTGCACGTGCCCCGTGTTGAGCACCGCAATGCCCCCGGCAAAGTCAATGAAGCGGCGACCCTCGATGTCCCAGAACTCGGCGTTTTTGGCGTGGCTGATGAAGAAGTCGCCCATGACCCCCACGCCGCGCGGCGTGGCCGCCAGGCGGCGGGCGTGCCAGGCGGCATTGGTGTGGGGATTGGTGTTTTCCGAAAATTTTGTACCCATTTTCTACCTCATTTCTTTCGAAAGTTTATTCAATTTTCTCAACAAGCTCACGAATGTTTGGAACTTGCTTATCTAACTGGGATTGGTTGACAACAATAGTTTTTCCAGAAACTGTTTGTCGCCCCGAAGTCAGCACTGAAATGGGAATACCCAATGCATTTGAAACAACTGATGCGGTATTTGCATCATTGATCTCATGCTGAAACATAGCTTTGAAGGTTTTTTTACTTACAGGCGTTGGAGCACCTGACGGATGGATACAAAAAGCGTTCGGCTTTGTTTGCCAAACACCCCAAATTTCATCCCCAATTTCATCTACAACAGTTTTAAAGGCAGACGCAGACGTACTGTTCATCTGGGTCAACCTGTTTCCAACGTACATGTATATTTCAGGAACACGTAGTCGAAACTGTTCATTATTGATTGCAAACTCTGATCGTGGATCAGTGGAAAGTCTCTGAACCCCGTAAACCAGCGACAAAACGGCCTTGACCGCCCTCTTGGAGGAGCCATCAGCCGAGAACGGAATGATCAACCGGTCAGACGCGCTCAAGGCCAGTTCCGTATAAATTGAAAAACTGGGGTTGCAATCAATAAACACACATGAATCTTCATGATTCCATGATGTTTTTATGTCGTGAATCAAATCTGCAACCCACAAATGCACGGTGCGCCACGCATCTGCCGGGCCGGGCAAAGTTGCCCTGGCAACCTTTGATGCTTGTGTTTCGAGTTGTTCATCTCCCACTATCAAATAAAGATTATTTGGCACCTGTGAATTTATGGATGCAACATGGGTCAAATAAGTTGCACCGGTTCTTGGTGACAGATATGGGCTGGCAATTCGATTTTCCAAATATCCCGATATTGTTTTACGATTTGATTGAACATGAATTTCATTCAACTTCGTTTCGCCGTCTTGCATACCCCCCAAAAGCATTGTCGATGAATTTGCTTGAGGGCACATATCAACAACTAATACCGTTTTATTAGGATTTTGCCGGGCGTATTCGCATGACATTTGAAAAGTCAAATAACTCTTCCCTACGCCTCCTTTGTTATTCCAAACCGCATAAATTGCCATGTTATTTATCTCCTGTGATGAGTAGTCTTATCGTATATGAAGGTGCTGCATTACTGTTAAACAAATTCAATCCAGCGGATCCGTCAAGATATTTTGGTAATCCAAGGTGTAGGTGAATGCATGAACCAGTCAATCATTGACCAACACGCCCTGCACGCAGGCCGCCTCAGACAGGCGGACCACCCACATCACCACCTTCATCTTCAAAGTCCTCGGCAAACCGGCGCTGCATGTCGGCCAGGGTGGGCATGCCCGCTTTTTCAAGGGTGATGCACAGGCCCATTGCGCCCAGAATGGCCAGCAGCGACGACACCGTCACGTCCTGCCCATGCTCCAGCTTGTGCAGCACCGTGCGGCTGCGGCCCGCCTTGGCAGCTATATCCACCGCCGACAGCTTGTGGTCAACGCGGTGGCGGGCAATGGCCAGCCCCAGGTCAGAAATGAGTTTGATTTTGTCCATGATGGTGGACATTTTTAGGTTTTTCAGTTGAATGTCCACGAAAAAGGACATCACTAGCGATGGGTATGCGATGCAGAAGCGACCTCTTCACGCCACACCAACCGCCTTGGCGACTTTTCGATGGCGCTCGCGGCTGATGGTGCTGGGGGAGCGGTTGAGCACGGCGGCGATGTCGCGCAGGCTGTGGTTCTGCTGCAGCAGGCTGGCCATGGTCACACGGTCTTCGGGTTGGAGTTGCTGGTAGCACCGGGGTGATGTTTGCATCTGCTGACCTTACGGGGTTTGCAGGTGTTGCACTTCACTTTTGAATCCGCCACCTTTCTCAAGGTATGGGCGCACATCGAACCACCGGTGGTGTCCGGTGTTGAACCAAAGCTCCAGTGAAAAATTGTCTTGGGGCCGAACGCGTACAACTGAGTTCACATTAATAATGCCTATTCACAATAAAGCAGATAAAAATAAATGCAAAGTCTATTTATTCAGCAAATCTTCCGAATGCACCTCCCACTCTTCTCTTGTGTCTATTTTCTTTTTTCCCTGGATATCATCTAGCGCTAACTTAGCAGTTTTCTCTGCGTATTGCCATATTATTGGCAAAGCCACTTGAACCGAAACGTGAGGATTCATTAGGACTGTCGTCGTCGGGAGATTGTAGGTTCTAATCACATCACTTAAACCAAGCGATTGATAATTTAGAATTTTTCCAAAAAGTATTCCTCCATCTCGACTTTCAAAAATTGAAGCCCTCCACAATCTTTCAGCGTCATTATATGCAGACACTGCCCGATCTAGGAATGTCAGTGCCTGAGGATTTATATTTGAGCTTTCTTGTTTAAAGATGCCCAACTCTTTTGCTGGATCAGCAATCATAGATTGATAATTTTTATATGAAATTCCAGCGCTTACAGCGCCGGCGATTCCAGAAAATGCTGCCTTGAGTCGTTTGAACGAATTAGCATCATGACTATTGACAGACTTAAGCGCAGCGATCTCTTGCAGACACGAAAATCTTTTCTCCTTGTCATCAATTGAATTGCAGGCCTCCAGTAAAGTATTATTCTGCGCAAAAGCACCAAAACTCAAAAGCAATGAAGATGCCACCAAAATTCGAGCGGTCTTTTTATTCAAGATGCAACTCCCTGTTGGCCAACGGTATTTGGCGTGATAACACATAAAACAGCATCAATTGAAGATATTAATTGTCACATCCCGGACGATCATAAGGACGCTTATGAAAGAGATGAGGATGGGAAGCGTACCAGTCTTTCATGGTCTGCAACGGCGTTTTGC
>JAIFMP010000030.1 GCA_020048405.1 Hydrogenophaga sp. | reverse complement strand
ACTCGGCAGACAACCAGCCCTTGCAGCGTGAAGACATTGACCTGACCGGCCTGGCCGCCGAAGAGTGCGCCCGCACCGGCGCCCATTTGCAGGTGCAGGCGCAACCCACGGTACAGGCTGATGCACGGCTGCTGCGCCGGCTTATCCGCAACCTGCTGGAAAACGCCCGCCGCCACGGCCAGGGCCAGGGTGCCACCGATACCTTGGTCGAGCTCTGGCTGGACCAGGTACCGCTGGCCGGTGCGCTCCATGCCCGGATCACCGTCGACGACCGGGGCCCTGGCGTGCCGGCCCACTTGCGGGAGCGCATTTTCGAGCCGTTTTACCGGTTGTCCGGTGCCAGTGAAAAGGAGGGCGGTGTGGGCCTGGGGCTGGCCCTGGTGCGCACCATCGCCCTCAAGCATGGGGGTGAGGTGCGCTGTGAAGATCGCCCCGGCGGCGGTGCACGGTTTGTGGTCGAGCTGCCTCTTTGACGCCAAGCTGACAAGCGAAAGATCACTTCAAAAGTGTTGCCACCTCCCCCAAATGGGGGATGGTGTAGCGCTGTGACAAATCACATAATTTGGATCAGTTGCTGTCACAACGCGCCAAGTCAACACATTCAGGTAACGACAAACTGGCGAGATGCTGTCCAAAGTTGGACCGCCCATGGTTTCCAACGATGTCCATTCAGGACTTTCAAAGCCACTGAGCCCCGGTTCAGTGGCTTTTTTTTCCCGCATCCAGCCTTGGTTCCGGGTACTCGGCACAGCTTACAAGCCCTTGCACAAACAGGGCCGTCAGCTGGCTGGCAACATGGCGGTTTTGTTGTCAACTGGATTTGTGATGCTCTACAACCTCCTCAAACTGTCGCATGTGCTTTCTGTCCTGGTGTGGGTAGGCGGCATGGTGTTTGCCCACTTCTTCCTGCGCCCTGCCGTGACGGCGCTGCCCCCTCCTGAGCGGTTGCGCCTTATGCACGACGTGCTGGGACGTTTTTTCAAGGTGGTGTTTTTTTTATCCACCTGGGTGGTGATGTCCGGCGTGTGGATGATCGGGCGCGTGGCCAAAGAGGCGGTTCAGGGCGGCGGGGCATTCCACATGCCACTGTCTTGGACCGTCATGGCCGCCCTGGGGGTGGTGATGTGGCTGATCTTCGGGCACATCCGCTTTGCGCTGTACAAGCGGTTCTCCCGCACCGTGACCGCCACCGAGTGGCCACAGGCTGCGGAAGCGCTGGCCAGCATCCGGCTGTGGGTCACTGTCAATATGGTGCTGGGGCTGGTGACTGTGGGGGTGGCGTTCATCGTCTGAACGGCAGCGTTGCCAACAACTGTTTCTTCCACCCTGTTCTTCGGCTATCCACCATAGCGGTCACGCTGTTCTCGTCGCCCAAGTGGGTGCAGCCTCCCGGGTTCAGAAATGCTGTGTACAAGCCGTTCTGGCGCAAAGCCCGGGAGATGTGCCGTTCTTTCCGATGGGCACTGTATGGCGACAACGACTTGACCAACCTCGTGGTGATCACGTGAGGGTTGAACGTGTAGCCGTACCACTGGTCGTGGATGGCCGTCAGCTTGAACAGTGGCAAGTTGCAGTTGGCCACCCTCTGCGGAGGTGTTGCAAGGTCGTCGCGGACAAAGTCCTGTAAATCGCGGACACACACCTGGCTGATGTCGGGGTGTGTCGCCAGCGACTCGAAAATGGCTGCAAATGGGATGGGAGCCGTGAACAGCCAGTCGTCTTCGATGTGAAAGATGTGTGGTGTTTTCACCTGGGCGTAAAGCAGGTCGATCGCTTTGTGGTGTCCGTTGCCAGTGGCGGCGGCTACCAGCAAACCGTTGGGGCAATGCCGACGGAAAACGGCATTGGATGCTTCGTCACCAAAATCGTTGATGGCCACGATGTGTTTGAAGCTGTGAAAGGCCAGCAACGAGCGCAGGGTGGCATCCAGCAGGTCTGGCCGATTCCCCATGGTCATGCACAGGGTCACATCGTTGCTGACGTCGCCTGGGGCAGTCCGTGTGGTCAGCGGGTGCTCATCAGGTGCTTTCTCCAGTCCGGGCAGGCGCACGCAGGCTGACAAGAACAGCAGGTTCATGAACAGGTACATCATGGTGCCGCTGTTGTGCGCGAACATGACCTGCGTTTGGCCGAACCCGACGTAACCCACCACCAGGGTGAGTCCGCACAGTGCCGCGGCATGTCGAGGGCTGCGATCGACGGTGTCTTGGGCAGGGCGAGGCTCGCGCAGCAAGCGCCAGTACGAGAGGGCCGGTATGGCCATCAGGAGGGCGAAAGCGATCAATCCGGGCAAACCCTTCTTGGCCCACATTTCCAGCCAGTCGTTGTGCGCGTGCCCGAACGCAGACAGCACGGAAGGGGCTTCGCCCCGCTCAATGCGCCGTTGCTTCTCCTGCTTGTAGCCGTCGTCTCCCCAGCCTGTCAGGGGGCGATCCCACCCCATCTGGAAAGCCAGTTGCCAATGGGCCAGTCGTTGGCCCACCGACGTGTTGGCTGGGTTGGTTTCAACGGCCTGTGTGCGGAACAGCGCAATTTCCTGCACGGCTTTCGCGGTGCGCTGTTGGATGGTGGGCCATTGCCAGATCATGGTGAGTACCAAGGCAATCAGCGTCACCCCCCAGGCGCGACTCGATGCACGCCGGGTGCCGGGTTTTCGCATCCCTTTCCTGAGCCACACCACCAAGCCGACCAGTATCGGCATCATCAACCAGGCCCCTCGCGAATCGGAAGCCAGGCAGGCATACAGCCCGGCCAGGCCGGCCAGCCAGCCCAGCCAACGGTTGCGGCTTGAGTCCTGATAAGCCCAGGCCCAACTCCATACCCCGAGCAGCAGGGCAAGGTCGCCAAAGTGAATGGCATTGGTGTAGCCCTCGGCCCTGGGCAAGCCCTGCCATAGCAGCTGGTACAGCGCCGTGGCACCAGCACCCAAGGCGCCGAACCAAATACCCCACTTCAAGGCGATAGGGGCGACAGGGGAGGTGGCCACGGCGGCAAGTGCCAGCAGGGCCAGCACAAACTTGGCGGTGCGGTCTAATCCGTTCCAGTGCCAACCTTGGATGGTCATGGCGTCGGTCGAGTACAGCAGGCCCATCAAGCCCACCACGACGGCATAACGCACCAGCGCACCGCGCGGGCGGCCTTCACGTCGGGTGCTGAACAGAATGCCTACGGCACCCACGCAGAGCAGCAACGCGCCCCACGAGTAGCCGGACGGCACGGCCAGCGACAGTGCAGGAATCAGAAACGCGGCCAGCGTCACACCCCGGCGGTGCCAGTCCCGTATGCTGGTGCTCACAAGGGTCACCGCAAGACCGCCTTTTTCAGGTGGTCACCGTCCACTTCCAGTGCCGCATACCGAAAAAACGACTCCAGTGCCACCAGAAAACAGTGCAAAAAACCGGGGGTGCCACACAAAAACCCCCGGTGAAATACATACAGGCGCACAAAACTGGCCAAGCCGCTGCCCAGCCCTCGCAGCACACCGCCGCGCTTGCCTGCCGCAGCACGCTTCACAGCGCCGAGCTGAGCATATTGGGCCAGTTTCAGTAGGCTTTGATGGATGCTGCGCCGCGAGAAGTGTTCCAGCCGGTGCTCAAGCGTCGTGTGTGGTGTGTCGGGGTGCCGCAGTTGCGCGCCCTCGTGCACCACCCCTTCGAAACTGATCAGTTCGCGCATCGGAAACAGGCGGGGCAGACCCTCACCTCTGCGCATGTGTGTGAGGGGGCGGCCAAACGCCATCTGCAGCCATGTCACGTCATACACGCGTGACTCGTTGCGGGTCACAACGCTGCGTATTTCCTCTGCCAGTTCGGGGGGGATGACTTCATCCGCATCCAGAAACAGTACCCAGTCACAGCGAGTGTGGGCGATTTGACGGTTGCGCTGCACGGCAAACCCTTGCCAGTCGGCATAGACGTGAACTTCGCCTCCCATGCCACGGGAAAGGGCTGTTGTGTCGTCGGTGCTGCCTGAGTCGATGACCAGCAACTGGTCGGCAAAGGTCGCGCTGCGCAGGCAGGCTTCAATTTGCTCGGCCTCGTTGTGTGTCAGGACGGCAATGGTCAGAGTGGGGCGCATGGTGTCACTGGTCACGAGGGGATGGCTGGATTCCGTTGTCTGTCCAACTGACGGAGGTGCGCCTGAGTGCCTTGACGTGCGCTTGGTTGGCTGCAATGGTTCCGGGGTCTGCGTAGCCCCTGCTGTGTTCGATGTGCAAAAGCGGTGCGCTGTATCGGCAGTGCCGGGCCTTGATGCCCAGATGGTTCAGCCTCACGCCCAACTCCACGTCTTCTGCGCCATACCGCATGGATTCGTTGAAGCCATTGACGGCCAGCAAGTCGGCCTTCCAGCCGGATGCGTTGCACCCGTTCCACGTGCGTTTGACAGGGGTCAGCCACTCCAGCGCGTCCAGCACCCCCGTGGGCAGGGCTGCTGATTTGAGCCAGTCTCCCACCGAATCCAGCGCACCTTGATGCCGCAACCAAAGGGGCTGAAACACCTCCCCGCTGAGGATGTTGCCGGTTTTAATGTGCGGCGTGGCAGACAGCGGCAGGCGAATGAGTCCGCCGCTCACAAAACGCCCCGGTTTGGCCAACGACAGGTGGCGTTCAACAAACCGTGGAGAGGCCAGGCAGTCCCCGTCGATGAACACCAGATACTCTGCGGGGGAGGATGCAATGGCTTTATTGAGAATCCGGTTCTTCTGAAAACCCTCGTCGGGTTGCCACACATGGCGCAGGGTTTGTCCGCCGAAGGCCGATGCACGCGATTGCCAGTCTTGGATCAGTGCCTGTGTGCGTTCATCGGAGCCATCGTCAGCCACACACACACCAAAACACTGTGCTGTTTGGCAGGTGAGAGCCGACAGAACCAAGTCCAGCACGGATGGGCTGTTGTAGGTGGTGATGACCACCTCAACCGACCGTGGGGAACCGTCGGTCAGGCTCAATGCCCGTGCCCCACCACCTCACCGGCCTTGAGCTTGTACACGGTGCCGCAGTAGGGACACTTGGCTTCGCCGGTGCGGGCCACGTCCAGGTAGACCTTGGGGTGGGTGTTCCACACCTGCATGTCAGCCTTGGGGCTGGGGCAGTAAACGCCGCCTTGTGGGTTGAGGTCGGCGGCGAGGAGTTCAATGGCGGCTTGGCTCATGGGGGTCCTGGTGGTGTTCGGTCGGTTGCGTTGGCAACCGCGAATTTTAAGCGCCGGGGGTGGGGGCCGGTGCCTCGGCGGTGGCCTCGGCTGGGGGGCGTTGCAGGGCCCATTGCGTGAGCCGCCCGTTGACAAACGTGCAGGTCACGTCGCTGCCACCGCTGTCGGCCCAGCGGAACACCTCGGGGTTGGCCCCTTCGGCCGATTGCAGCTCGCCCAGCGAGCGGGTGAGTGCTATCACATGCAGCAGGTTCACGCCGGGGCGCAACTTGGCGTTGAGCATGACGGCGCTGTCCACATACCCTTTGGGACGGTCGGCCGCGCGTTTGAGCACGGTCATGAGCCGGGTGACGTGCAGCAGCCCCCACATCACCAGCCCACCGCCCACCAGGGCCACACCGGCCCAGCCCTGCGCTTGCCAGGCCACAACCACCAAAGCCGACAGCCCCAGGGGCACCAGCACGCGTTGGAATGGAAAATTCATGTAAAAAATGCCTATGTCGCTTGATGGGTATGAAAAGTTTGCTATTTTTTTGGATTTTCACTGAAGTTGCCTGACCACGGCCATGGCCTCTTCAATGCGCTCCACGGGGTGGATGGTGAGGCCCTCAAAGTCTTTCATCTGCGCCTTTTTGGGCGCGTTGGCCTTGGGCACCACCGCCACGCTGAAGCCCAGTTTGGCCGCTTCTTTCAGCCGCTCCTGCCCACGCGGCGCAGGGCGCACCTCGCCCGCCAGGCCCACTTCGCCAAACGCCAGAAACCCTTTGGGCAGTGCCTTGCCGCGCAGGCTGCTGGTGATGGCCAGCATCACCGCCAAATCTGCCGCAGGTTCGCTGATGCGCACGCCACCCACGGCATTCACAAACACGTCCTGGTCCATGCAAGCCACGCCGGCGTGGCGGTGCAGCACCGCCAGCAGCATGGCCAGTCGGTCGCGGTCCAGGCCCACGCTCAGGCGGCGTGGGCTGGGGCCACCGCTGTCCACCAACGCCTGAATTTCCACCAGCATGGGGCGGGTGCCCTCCAGCGTCACCATCACGCAACTGCCGGGCACAGGCTCGGTATGTTGGCTCAAAAAGATGGCGCTGGGGTTGCTCACGCCCTTCAAGCCGCGCTCGGTCATGGCAAACACGCCGATTTCGTTCACTGCGCCAAACCGGTTTTTGATGGCGCGAATCAGCCTAAAGCTGCTGTGCGTGTCGCCCTCGAAGTACAGCACGGTGTCCACCATGTGTTCCAGCACACGCGGCCCTGCCAGCGCGCCTTCTTTCGTCACATGGCCCACCAGCACCACCGTCACGCCCGTGGCCTTGGCCGTGCGGGTGAGCTGCGCCGCGCACTCGCGCACCTGCGCCACCGAGC
>JAIFMP010000143.1 GCA_020048405.1 Hydrogenophaga sp. | reverse complement strand
CGGGCCGCACATCGAGCGTGAAGCTGCGCAGACCCCGCCCGTTCGGGTTGCGGTGCAGCCCCAGGCTGAGAAAGCTGACCACCAGCACGATGACGACGGCCTCGATCAGCACCTTTACAAACTCATTCACCGAGGTGGTGACGGCACTGGGCTGGTCTTGCACCTGCTTCAGTTCCATGCCGGCGGGCAGTGATTGTTCAATCTGGTCGGTCACCACTTTCAGCGCCTTGCCCAGCGCGATGATGTCGCCACCCTTTGCCATGGAAATGCCCAGGCCAATGCTCTCCTGCCCCTGGTGGCGCATCTTCACCTGCGGCGGGTCGGTGTAGGCCAGGCCAATCTGTGCGATGTCGCCCAGCTTCAGCGTGGCGCCCGTGGCACTGCGGATGGGCATGGCGCGCAACTGCTCCACGTTGTTAAAGGCCCCGCCCACACGCACCTGGACAATGTCCAGCGGCGACTGAACGGCCCCCGCAGACTCCAGCGCGTTTTGCTGGCCCAGTTGCGCCAGCACGGCGTTCATGTCCAGCCCCAGCACGGCCAGGCGTTTTTGCGAAATTTCGATGAACAGTTTTTCGTCCTGCGCGCCGAACAGCTCGACCTTGTTGACGTCTTTCACCTTCAGCAACTGCTGGCGCACGTCGTCGGCGGCACGTTTCAGGTCAGCGTAGCTGTAACCCTCGCCCTGCAGGGCGTAGATGACGCCAAACACATCGCCAAATTCATCATTGAAGAACGGCCCTTGAACACCCGAAGGCAAGGTGAAACGGATGTCGCCCATTTTTTTGCGCACCGTGTACCAAACCTGTGTCACGTCGGCCGCCGGTGTGCTGTCTTTCACCTGAAAAATGATCAGCGTCTCGCCCGGCTTGGAATAGCTGCGAATTTTGTCGGCGTGGGGCACCTCCTGAAGCGTTTTCTCCAGCTTGTCGGCCACCTGCTCTGCCATTTGCTGCGCCGTGGCACCGGGCCAATAGGCGCGAACCACCATGGCCCTGAAGGTGAACGGAGGGTCTTCGTCCTGCCCCAGCTGGAAGTAGGCGGCCACGCCCAGCAGCATGAGCACGATCATCAGGTAGCGTGTGAGCGGCGTGTGCTCCAGAGCCCAGCGCGACAGATTGAACCCCGATTTGGGGTTCTGAGGGTCGTGGGCGCTCATGGCTTGGCCTTTTCAGCTGTAGCAGACTTTTCATTACCATCCAGCGGTACGGGCTGTTTAGGTTCATTTTTATCGCGATACAGCACTACCTTCTGCCCCTCGGTCAGCACATGCACGCCGGCCACCACCAACTGCTCGCCTGCTTTGAGGCCTGAGGCAATCACGGCCTGATTGCCGTCTGCTGTGGCCACCACCACGGCCTGGCTTTTCACAGTCTGGCTGGCGGCATCGAACAGCCACACCGCCGAGCCCTGGCCCTGCTGGCGCAAGGCGCTGGTGGGCAACTTGATGAGCGCAGCACCCGCAGCGGCAGCCGCCGCGCTGGGTTGAATCTGCACATAGGCGGTGGCGCCCAGTGCAGGGGCCTGCGCGCCGACTGCGTCCAGCCCCAGCTTCACGGCAAAGGTGCGGGTGGTGGCATCGGCACTCGCAGCCACCTCCCGCACTTTGGCGGTCTGGGTGGCGTCGCTGGCCCACAGGCGCACGCTGGCATTCATGCCGGGTTGAATGGTCGCGGCCTTGTCTTCGGGCACGCTCACCACCACGTCGCGCGGGCCGTCGTAGGCCAGGCGCAGCACGGGGGTTCCGGCAGCCAGCACCTGGCCGGGTTCCGCCTCCACGGCCAGCACCACGCCCGCCTTGTCGGCCACCAGTGTGGCGTAACCCTTCTGGTTGGTTTGCACGCTGCCTTGTGCCTTGGCCTGGTCCAGCGTGGCCTTTGCAGCCTTGAGCGTGGCATCGCGACGCTCCAGTTCTGCGTTGCTGATGAAGTTCTGCGCCCGCAGTTCGACGTAGCGTTTGAAATCGGCCGCTGCCAGGTCGTACTGCGTTTGTGCGGCTTGCACCTGGGCTTGTGCGGCCTGTGCACCCAACTGGTAATCGGTGGCATCGAGCTGCGCCAGCACCTGGCCTGCCTTGCGCTGCGCGACAACAACTTGCCCGCCACCCGAAAGCCCAGGCGCGACTCGCTGCGCGCCTTCACTTCACCGGCATATTCCTGCCGGAACTCGGCTGCCTGAGCGCCCACCAGCATGACCTTGACGGAGCGCACAGGCTCCTGCGCAGGCTCTGGCTTGGAACACCCGACCAGCGCCGTGGTCAGGACGAGCACAGCAACAGGCAATCTGTGGGGAAAGGTGCGCATGGGGAAACTCCCTTGGAAGTGGGCTGGAGCGGGTCATCACGTTAATGACCGACGGGTTATTAAAGCAATCATAAACCAAGGTCTGGCGGCGCACCGGGCCTGACCCGTGGACAATCGCTGCCCATGAAAACGGGTGTTGCACACGAAGAGAACTTTCCAGTCGCCTCCTGGCTGTGTCCACCACACCTGCGTCCGGTCATTGCTGCCATTTACTGGTTTGCCCGTACGGCCGACGACATTGCCGATGAGGGCGATGCCCCCGCCCCCCAACGCCTGGCCGATCTGGCCGCTTACCGCCAGGCGCTGGACCATGCTGTACACCAGCCCGAGGGCCCACACCCCCGCTGGCCTGATGTCTTTGCGCCCCTGGCACAGCACATACAGGCGCATGGTTTGCCATTGGATTTGCTGCACGACCTGCTCAGCGCCTTCGAGCAAGATGTGCACCGCACGGCCAGCGGCCAGTTTTATGCCCAACACGGTGAGTTGCTGGACTATTGCCGCCTGTCGGCCAACCCGGTGGGGCGGCTGTTGCTGCACCTGTACGGCATCACCGACCCCACTCTGCTGGCGCAGAGCGACCACATTTGCACCGCGTTGCAACTCATCAACTTCTGGCAAGACCTCAGCCGCGACTTGCCACGCCAGCGCCACTATCTGCCCTTGGCCGAACTGAAAGCCGCCGGACTGACCCACGCCGATTTCGCCCCAGGCGCCACCCCCTCAGAAAACACCCAACACGCCATGGAAAAATTGGTAGCTGACTTGCTATACCAGTCAAGCGACAGCATGCAAAAAGGCTCAAAATTGTGTCGCCAAGTGCCCGGCCGCGCCGGCTGGGAGCTGCGTCTGGTGGTGCAAGGCGGGTTGCGCATTGCCGACAAAGCTCGCGCCCTGCAGCACCGCACCTGGCAACACCGCCCCAAGCTGGGTGTGGCGGACGTGCCCCTGCTGCTGTGGAGGGCATGGCGCATGGCCTGAAAAGCACTCGCCACCCACGCTGACTACACTGTGCCAAACCGACACACCGCATGAGCCCGCAAGACTACGTTCAACAGAAAGCCGCCGCCTCGGGCAGCAGCTTTTATTACGCCTTCCTGTTTTTGCCCAAGCCCCGGCGCGCTGCCATCACAGCCTTTTATGCCTTCTGCCGCGAAGTGGACGACGTGGTGGACGATGTGGCAGACCCCGCCGTGGCCCAGCAAAAGCTGGCCTGGTGGCAACACGAGGTGGCCCAAGCCTACGCTGGGCAACCCACCCACCCGGCGATGCAGGCACTGATGCCCCACACCGGGAACTACGGCATCCGACAAGACCAGTTGCAAGCGGTGATCGAGGGCTGCCAGATGGACTTGGGCCAAACCCGCTACCTGGACTACCCCGGCCTGCAGCGCTACTGCCACCTGGTGGCGGGCGTGGTGGGCGAGGTGTCGGCCAGCATTTTTGGCCAGACCGATCCGGCCACCACCGCCTACGCCCACACGCTGGGCCAGGCGTTTCAGCTCACCAACATCATCCGCGACGTGGGTGAAGACGCGCTGCGTGGCCGCATTTACCTGCCCGTGAACGAACTGCAGCGCTTCGATGTGAAGGCCCACGAAGTTTTGAAGCGGACCCACTCCGACCGCTTCGTCGCCCTCATGCGTTTCCAGGCGGAGCGAGCACACGGCCTGTATGACCAAGCCCTGGCGCTGCTGCCTGTCGCCGACCGTCGCGCCCAAAAGCCCGGCCTGATGATGGCCAGCATTTACCGCACGCTGCTGCGCGAGATCGAACACGAGCAGTTTCAGGTACTGCACCAGCGCATCGCCCTCACCCCACTGCGCAAGCTCTGGCTGGCCTGGAAGGTGCAGGCCCTGGGCCACCTGTGAGCACACCGCTTCGGGTTGCGGTGGTGGGCGGCGGCTGGGCCGGGTTGGCCGCAGCCGTGCGCGCCGCACAAGACGGCCACCATGTCACCGTGTTTGAAGCCAGCCGCCACTGGGGCGGGCGCGCCCGCAGCCTGCCCCTCACCCTGCCCGACGGCACCGTGACGACGGTGGACAACGGCCAGCACATCCTCATCGGTGCCTATACAGAAACCCTGCGCCTGATGGCACTGGTGGGTGTTGACGTGGAAGCGACCCTGCTGCGAGTGCCCCTCGCCCTGATAGACCCTGCGGGCAACGGGCTGCGCCTGCCGCATTGGCCCGGAATACCGGCCTGGATCAACGCCCGCCTGCCCGTGGAGGTGTTGGGCGGCGTGCTGCAAGCCAAGGGCTGGTCGTGGGCCGACAAGCTGGCCCTGCTGACCACGGCCACACGCTGGCAACTGGCAGGCTTTACCTGCGCGCCCCACACCAGCGTGGCGCAGTTGTGCGCACGCCTGCCCGAAGGCCTGCGGCGTAACTTCATCGATCCGCTGTGCGTATCGGCACTGAACACCCCTTCAGAACGCGCCAGCGGCCAGGTGTTTTTGAGGGTGCTGAAAGACTCGCTGTTTGGCGTGCCCGGTGGCTCTGACCTGCTGCTGCCCCGGGTGGATTTGGGCACACTGTTCCCCGCAGCCGCTGTGCGCTGGCTCAGCACCCTGCCCCACCCGGCCGACCTGCGCCTGGGCCAGAGGGTGCACAGCCTGATGCCGTCCCCCAGTGGCTGGGCGATCAACGGAGACAGTTTTGACCGCGTGGTGTGGGCTAATTCAGAGCAAAAACAGGCTCTACCGCTTATTGGAAATGCCTTTTCAGCTATCAATAGAGGAGACTCAAACCCTGCTCAACGCGACTGGATGGCGCACACCCAAGGACTGGCGTTTGAACCGATTGCCACCGTGTATGCATGGTGCGCAGAAGCTACTGGCAGCCACGTGTTACCCCAGCCCATGACAGCGCTGTGGCCCAGCGCACAGCACCCGGGCCAGTTTGTGTTTGACCGGTCTTGGTTGGGTGGGCCGAAGGGTTTGCTTGCGTTTGTGGTCAGCGCCAGCGTGGGCGACGCCGCCGCCCTGGAAGCCCAGGTGTGCGCCCAGGCCCACACGCAACTGGGGCTGGCCGTGACCCCGCTGAAAACCGTGGTGGAAAAACGCGCCACCTTTGCGTGCACACCCGGTTTGCAAAGGCCCGCCCTGTCGCTGGCACCCGGTTTGGTGGCCGCAGGTGACCATGTGGCAGGCCCCTACCCTGCCACGCTGGAAGGCGCGGTGCGCAGTGGGTGGGCGGCGGGTCAGATCGACGACTGATCCCGGCAAACAGCCAAAGAAAAACCCGCTGCAACTTGCGCTGCAGCGGGCTATCTTGGCGGAGCAGAACGCATCACACAAACAATCCGCTACATGCCCAACCATTAAAGGCTTGATTCTAATCCTGAACTGGGATTCGAACTAACAGCGTGAAGTGTAGTTTGTGAGCCCACATTCATCCAGGAAACCAAATCAGCGGGGCCATTTCGAGCTTATCCTGCGCGTATTGATGAGGCATTGCAGAGATACCTATGTCAACTTCCAGCTTGCAATAGTCGCAAGAGGTCGCCTTCACTGATGACGGCGATCCCAAGGGACTTTGCCTTTTCAAGTTTGCTCCCAGCATCGGCGCCGATTACAAGGAAATCGGTAGTCTTTGTTACGTGGTCACCGACAGTACCTCCGGCCGCCAGTATCATTTCGGAGGCTTTACTTCGTCCCAATTGAGCAAGTTTCCCGGTCAGAACAAAAGTTTTCCCCGCAGCGGTCATCCCTACCTCCGGGACTGAAAGCTGAGTTTGACCACTAGGTTGCAAGTTCGCGGCATCATCCTGGCCGCTTGGAGCATCAATACCGCTCACCGCCTCTGACCAGGAAAACCCGATAGATTCCAGTTTCGCTTGCCGATCAGCAGAAAGTTGACCATGTGCTTTTTGAAACCGCGCAGTATTGATGAACTGTCGAATTTTGGGCATTTCTGTGCAAGGAAAGGGCACGCGTAGGTGTCCGTGTTCTGCTTTGAACTTTGCCAACTCTTCAAATCGATCATCCCATGTACCTCGTTCACGGGATTTCCATGTAAAACCGACCTCATCTAGCGCTTTGTATCTCTCCTGTGAAAGAGTTTCAGCTTTCCAACTCTGACGCTGTGCGTTTACCCAAGCAGCAAGACTACTATCGGGTTTCCACCGGTGTGGAACATCCACATCCCCATGTTCTTCCTTATATGCAATCAAACGCTGAAACATGGCCAGCCAAGCCTGATTTAACCCAACGGTTGACCACATGAATTGAATCGCGTCGAACCGTGCAATCCGATCACTTGACAGTGTCCCGCCCTTGTACTTTCCGCGAATATCACTGACGAATGATGCGAGTTCAGTATTTTCAGAATAGCTCGACGGAACTTCGGAATGTCCGTTAATCTTTCGGAACTCTAATAACTGCGCGAAGCGTTCTTCAAAGATCTCGTCGGGCCTGTCTGCAACGCCATCCCAACGAAATCCGACTTTATCGAGCAACTCAACTTGCTTGACGGTCAAAGGTGATGCTTTTGAAGTTCCCCTCTTCCTTTGCCTCTGAATCCAGACCCAGCTTGCCAAGCGTGTATTTGCATGCGTACGAGGTACATGAGGATGCCCGTGCTCGGTTACATATGCCAAAAGTTCACCATACCTTTCATCCCAACTTTCGGCCAACTGATCTATACATTGAGTTGAAATTGACCCCCTGATAACTTCGAGTGAAAGAGACGGACCGAGCATCTCAATATGATCGAAAAGGCGACTTGAGTCACATCGTCCGAGCTGTCCCTTTTCAATCCTCATCTCTTGAATGACATCCGCCAGGGCGCTATCTTGGTCCCTCATTGCTCCTAGCAAATCCCATATATCGTCAAAACCAGTTCGGTGCAGCGCGGACTCAATTGATTCTTCAGCAGCCTGATCTATGAATAGCGGAACCATCACATAGCCAAACTCCTTACCGACTGACCTACGCATAGCTCTGCCAGTCGCTTGGACGATGTCGACCTTACTCTTTCTCGGGGAAATGAAGGCCACCATATCGACAGCAGGAACGTCAACGCCCTCAGTAAGACACCGGGCATTTGAAATTACAGCCTTGGCTGCTTCCCTGAACGCCCTCATTTGTTGCTCCCGTCGCGCTGTAGACATCTCACCGCTCACATGAAGAGTTGTGAAATCGTGAAGGTGCTGCTTTATTCCATCGCCACTTTCCGAAGTAAATGATCGTGCAGCCGCAACTGAACTATGAAAAGTAAAGATTCTGTGAACACCGAACTTCTCAACGGCATTTTGAAGCGCGAGTTGAACAGCTACTTGTTGTGCTTTGACGGTATCACCTGCAACAATAACTTCACCGTGCTTCAGTAGCTGATCGGTGACCATGCCTGTGGTCACCACCGATATGATTACTTTGTAATCGCAAATAATGCCGCGTCGCGCCGCCTCTGCGAAACTCAGAGTGTGAACGATCGGCCCATAAATCTCCGGCTTATCCATGGAGTAGACAAGTGCGCTGTCGCCATCACTGTCCTTCTGGCGAACGTTGTAGTGGCGCGGCGTGGCCGTAAAGAAGATCCGCTTGCGAATTGGAAGATTGGCATCTTCGAGCGCAAAACTGAAACTGGTACCTTCACGACTAGCGGTTTTATGTGCTTCATCAAAAATCGCAAGCTCAAACGGTTGGACTAAACCGTCGGAGCCAATTGGCATCCCAGACGCCACGACATGTGCTGACTGATAAGTAGAAAATACGATTTTCACACCGTCGAATGCTTTGGTGACAAATCGACCGACTACAGCGCTATCTGTTGTAACCGGGAAGTCAAGATCGGCCTGATGCACAACGAGATCGTCGGCACCCTTCGCTACAGTTGGGTCGGAACAAACACATAAAAATATTAGTCGATTGCAGGCAGTTTCACGCAGCCATTCATGCAACAACTGTCGCACTAACGCCAAGGAAGGGACTAGAACCAGAAGCGTCTTGGCCTCATTCCGTTCAGCCGCCCACAGCGCAACCAATGACTTCCCCGTGCCACAAGCCATGATTGCCGAGACACGATCGTTTGACTTGAGGCCAAGTTCAATGGCATTCAGGGCTTCGGCTTGGTGCGGCAACGGCATTTTTCGGGTCAACTTGACTTGCCCTGCGCGTAACCACTGCAATATTGCATCAAAGTCATCCGCTGCCAGGCGGTCGAGATCACTTCCTCGAATAGGTATGAACCCACTCCGGTCTTGCATTAGGCTTGGGAGAGATTCCGAGTTCGTAAACAAAACTCTTTGGCTGACCTGATCAGTCAGGCCCATGAAGGTGGAAAGTTCTTCCCATGTAAGCGACGTACGTGAACTACGAAACTTGACTTGGTAGGCGCGCAGATCCCCATCAATTGTCAAATAAGTGCCATCCACACCCATGTCCCTTCCCGTGTCCAGCGAGAGGGCTTGTCTCTGTTCCAGTGGCACAGCTTCAAACGGCCACACTTCTTGAGCCTGAGCGATCTTCTGAGTGGCAAAGTAGGCCTCAGCGAATACCTCAAAAGCGTCGCCACGATCCTTGTTGTTTGGCAACAGGGAAATTCTCTTTTCTAGTTCGGTGAAAGTAACCAAGTTATCGAAAAGACCGCTATTCAAAATGCGGCTGGACGAAGAGTGTCTAGATGTCATTCTTAAATGGATATCCTAATTAGGTCAGTAACTCACCTCGACGCGTGGCACGTACAAACTTCATCCATGAGTTTGGTCGAATTCATCAATAACATTGTTTTGCCAAATGTCTATTAAAAATTGCAAATAAAGTGAATTAACCATTCCAGTCAAAGAAATACACCGCATCGCCGCCTCTATTTGAATAGAAAATATTCGCATAACGAGACACATCAACCATTGGAAAGGCATTAGATTTGGCGAATTGAATCAGATTCATGGGCTCTGGCTCATATCTCCCTGCAGGAGATCCGCTGCCTCGATCTGGATAGCCCAGCAACCAATTAGTCGACAAGCTACGATAACCGTGTTCTTCGGAAAGCTTCTCAATATTGTTAAGGATTTCCTCCTCTTTATCGCTTAAGTCACGATCGTAGTCCCACTCGATATCACCATCGCCCCAGTTAGACAACATGTAACCAAGAAACTTGAAGGATAAATGCAGCGATATTCCGAACCATGAACCAAATTCATCTATTTCTTCAATGCGTTCGGTGCTGGGATAATCCGTCAAAACCTCATCGTTCATATCTTCTGGATCTATTATTCTGATCGTGCTGGTGAGGTCGGAATCGGTAATATCCAGCCAAACTTGCAATAGTCCGCGACCAAAGTCTTTACTACAGAGCTCACTGATCTGCAGAAGATCGAGTTGAACTAAAGGGTAATATGGATTCTCATTGCCATTCAATGGCCATGGATACTTCATGGATGTGAACGGATTCCCGCCAAACATATTGGATTTTCGATCTATGCCGTCTGCATCGACAGAGGTGGTTTCTGCGTCCCAAGCAGGTACGACCTGTTTTATCTTCTCCAACTTCGCAAGCGTCTCTCCCGAATAATCGCAACTGCCGTCCTTCGAGTTTTCCCGAGATGCATCAAGCAAGTCTTCGATGAGCGTCTTCATCAAATTTTCTGCATCAATCCTATCTTGCAACATAGTCAGAACCCCTTATAAAAAATACAACTCATAGGCAAGCATTTAAGCGTTCCACATAGCAACACCAATCCATCTTCACCTTGCAGATTCACTACAGCTGGACCACGTTCAGTTCCGGCCCAAGAACCTCCCTGGCCAGCGGCACAAGGTGATCGTGGTGCGTCAGAAACACGACCTGCATGCTGCGCGAGAGATCGCCTAGGACCTTCAGGCCGGCCGCCGTACGTCGGTCATCAAAGTTGATGAAAAGGTCGTCTGCGATGAGCGGCATCGAGAATCCTTGCTCGACCTGCAGTTCAAGCGCCGCCAGACGGAGCGCCAAGTACAACTGATCGCGAGATCCCTCGCTCATTCCGGTCACATCCACTTGCTCGCCGCTAGGACGGATGCCGAACAAACGTGGGGTTTCGCCCTCAGAATCCACCAGCAAGCGTCCGAAGGAGTCCATCGTCAGCCCATTGAAGATGGTGGATGCCTTGGACAGCATGGGACCCTGCTTGGTCTCGCGAAACTTCTCGATTGACCACTTCAGAAGTCGCGCAGCCGTCTGCAGCCGCAGGTAGCGCTCTGCAGCTTCCGCCATGGCAGCAATCGCCTCCTGCCGCTGCGCCTCTGCTCGGGCCGCCTGATCGGTCCCGTCCAGGGAATCAAAGGCGATCTTCTGCGCGCCGAACTCGTTGCTGAGCGATGCGATCTGGTCCACCACGTCGCGTGAAGCCGCAGCCAAACGATCGAGCTCAGCTTTGAGCTCATCAGCTCCGACGCTTTCGCTTTCCCTTCGCAGGTCTTCCAATAAGAGGCCGTCCGCTGCCTGTGTCAAATCCTGCTCGGCAGACTGAATCTTGCGCTCAACTGCCCGACGTTCGTCGGATCGGTCAATGGCTCGTCCGAGGGCCGTCACATCCTCCACGCCCGCGGCTGCCATCAATGGGGCTAGTCGGGCGTGCACCGCTTGCAGGCTCTTCTGGGCTTCAGTCAACTCAGCCTGGCTGCGGTGCAAGCGAGCCAACAAGTCGTTCGATGCTGCCGCAGCCTTCTGCGCCTGGTCCAGGCGTCGGGCCAGTTCCAGAGAAATGTCCTCAGGTGACTGATCGGCCAAGCCTGGCGCCACCCGAGCGATCAGGCGTGTAGCAGTTACTGCCAGGCCGTCGAGATCGGCCTGCATCGTTTCAATCCGCTCGCTGCGAATACTGCGGATACGGTCCAACAGGCGCTCCACGTCCTGCATCACGTCGATCTCCGCGTCCACCTGATCGACAGGCGTATCGGCACCGTAGCCCACAGATTGCACTGCCACCTGCCAGGACTGCATCCATGCGTCCCAATCTTCCTGAGCAGCCTGAAGTGCGTCCCTCAGCTTACCCAGGCTGCGTTGTCCATCGCGGATCAGCTTCTCCAGCGTTTTGCGTTGCCCCTGCGCCTGGTCTGCTTGCGTAATCAGAGCGCGTGCTTCTCGCAGACACACACTGAGTTCCGGTGCGGGCGATTCCGCTGCATCATGACCCAGTTGGTTCCAAAGACCGTCTCGGATCTTCGCCGCCGCCGCTTGCTGTACCGAACGGCGCCGCTCGGCGGCCGATACCTCTCGGACCAGATCCAGCACGTCCTGGCGCAGTTGAAGCCAGGTCAGACCCATATCCAATGGCAAGGCGGGCAGGCCACAAGCAGTCGCCAGGGCATCCCACTGAGCAATGCGCTCTTCCATTCGGCTTTTGACAGCTTGCAGGCGGCGATCGAGGTCCAGATGCTCACGCTGCTTGTGCTCCAGGGCGTCGGTCTTGGATTGGCGATCAGCTTCGTACTGGGCGCGGTCCAGACGGTCGTCGGCGAGCTTGTCTGCTTCGGAGATCTGTGCTTCGAACCCTGCTGACCGATCCAACAAGGACTGGGGAGCTTGCTTGATTCCCTGCCAGGACACGTCACGGGCACTACGTGCCTCCAAGACTTGCTCTCGCGAAACTGGTTGGAAGTTGCGAACGAACTGCTGCAGGTCAAGCTCTTGTTGCGCGACCTCTTTGGCCTTTGCATCCACCGCATCGCGATACGTCTTCTCTTCGGCTGCGTCTGCGCGGTGGTGATCGATCAGGCTTTGAATGTGAGCAGTGTCTGGCACCAACATCGCCCGCAAAGACTCCAGCGGCCGGTGCCAGGCACCCAGCGCAGCCAACGCCTCGTCAATCCTTTGCGTCAACCCATCGATCTCATCCTGCAACTCCGCCATCACCTTCTCGTGATCGCCCAACTTCATGGCCTGCTCAACCGTCGATTCCAGTTCCGGATCGACGGCGCCAGCCACGAGCTGCAACATCTCCGCTTCGCCTTGTTGGATCTGCTCCTGGCGGTCGGACAGGCTAGTTCGCGCGTTCTTCAGATCCAGCGCCAGCGCAGCACGGTCCTTGATCAACGAGGCCAGTCGCACGCGCAACGGGGTGGCCGGCAAACGTTGGCGCACACCTTCTTCACTGTCTGCGGGCCAATCAAGGCTACGGGCCAATTCCTGCGCGCGAACCCACTCTAGGCGTATCTCTTCCGCTCGTTTGACCATGTCTGTGCGGTGGGCCCGGAATTGCAGGCGACGTTCGTTGAGTTCCGTGATGTCTTCTTGCAGCGCCAGGATGTTCTTGTCGACGATCGTTGCCAACAAGCTGGCTTTAGTTTCATCGACATCGCGCTGCAACCTCGAAATGTCGGCATCCGCCAACGCGATGTCCTGCGTCGCACGGGCAAACACCTGAGCAGCGGTCTCCTCCAGCAGAGGAATGTCGCCGACGGCCAAAAGTTCTGTTCGCTGGGCTCGGGCGGCATCCAGCACCAACAGCAGGGGCCGGACTCGACGGATGCGCTCAAGACGGCTGAGTTGCTGCCGGAGCTCGACATCCCGAGCCTTAGCCTCGGCCAACTGCGCTTCTGTGGCGGTCAGCGCATCGTGTTGTGCCTTCCAGTCCTTGGTGCGCAGCGAGGATCGCTTGAATTCGGCGTGCGCAGCCTCGTAGGCTTCGAGTGCCTGGTAGTACGCACGAGTACCGGACTTTCGAGGAGCCCACAACGCATCTGCATCCGTCTGTAGCTTTTGTAAGGCATCGCCCAAGTGCTCAACGCCTGAAGCCGACTGAAAAAGCATGCGGCCGATATCGTCAGAGGCCGACAAGATCCCGGCACCACCTTCGACCAGGGTCGTGTGATCCAGGGCATACATCCGGTTGAACGCCAGCGCTTGGAGGCTGCCAAGCCACGATTGCAGGACGCCATCCGGCAAGGGCGCATCCTCGGGGGTGCGAAGCGTGTTCTTATTGCCTTTGGTGCGGTCGAAGGCGAGCATTTCTCCCATTGCTGACCCAGTGCCCCGCCGTTCAATCACGCCTCCGATACGCAACTCGGGCATCGGGTGCAGGAAGCCAAGGGGCGTGCGCATCGGAATGCCAAAGAGCCAATCCCCGATGGCGGTACGCACGGTCGATTTGCCAGCCTCGTTGGGGCCGACGATGAGGTGGATGTCTCGGTCCTTGAGTGGAAGGTCCAAGGACCGGTCGGTGAACTTCCCGTATCGGATTAGCTTGAGTTCGCGGATGCGCATGGATGGCCTCTCGCGCTCAAGTGGAAGAACCGGCGCTCTGGGCCACACGGCCCATCAGCATGGGTGCGGCTTGCCGAAGCCGCTCTGGCACTTGTGCGAGCGGGTCTTGTCGCAGCGCTTGCAATTCGGGTGAAGCCTGCAAGACCTCGTGCGGCAACTTCTCCAGCAGCGCCAGCCAGTCGGCCTGCAGCGACTTCACGAAGTCGGGGTCGTCCTTGGCCACCAGCGTCAGGCCCGCCAGGTCGGCCAGGGATCCTTGTGCTTCGTCGTTGGACGGCAATTGCTCGGTGGTCAGAGCCTCGCTGGCCACGCGGACCTTCTCGATCCACACCCGGTCGGGATCTAACGCAACGGCCTGAGCGACAACTTCCTGACGGAGTTGCCCTTCATCGGCGACCAAGGCCGTATGTGCGGTAGATCTCCCTGTGAAAAGTACCCGGACGGCCAAAGGCAGGTGGGCCGGGGTCGCATCCAGAGCTCGCTCCAGAGCCAGGCCCGCAGCACGGATGGCACCTCGGCGATCACTGACCTCACTGATGTCCACTTCCAGCGCATGCCACCGTAACACATCAACTTCCAGCCGATCGACTTCTGTGATCTCACCGCCTTCTGCGCTGACCAGGAGCGCGCCACGCGCACCCAGCTCTCGAATGTGACGGCCCTGCAAGTTGCCGGGGTAGGCAATCGTCACATCTCCCCGCTGCATCCAGTGCTCGTGGACGTGACCGAGCGCCCAGTACTGGTAGCCTTTAGCCTGCAGTTCGGCCACGGAGCAAGGAGCGTACTTGGCGTGCTCGGCATTACCTTCGAGCGCTGTGTGCAGCACGCCAACGTTCAGCCAGCCGATCTCCGGCTCTGGGTAAGTCGGTAGCAAGTTCTCGGTCGTGGCCGCCACTTTGAAGCTGCGTCCGTGCAGAGCGACCTTCTCGTGTTCGATGCGAAAGGTCTCGGCCTTGCGGGACGAGAAGACGTGGACGTTGTCCGGCAGTTCCAGGCCGCGCGTCATCTCGCTGTCGGCATCGTGGTTGCCGTACAGCAGGTAGACCGGTATTCCCGCGTGTCGGAGCCGACCCATCTGGCGGACGAAGAACAACCCAGTGTTGAAGTCCTTCCAGTCCCCGTCATAAACGTCACCGGCGATCACCATGAAATCGACTTGCTCGTCGATTGCCTGGGTCACCAAATTGTGGAAAGCGTCCCGAGTCGCAGTGCGCAAGCGCTCAGCAGGCGCATCGGCATACGCAGACAGGCCTCTCAGGGGGCTGTCCAAATGGAGGTCGGCGGTGTGGATGAACTTCACGTGATCCTCATTCCCATCAGACGCGAAACCTCGGCTTGCGCGCCGCCGAGCGAGAGAGTCGGCCGAGGCTTGCGTTGCTTCACGCCGGTGATCTTCGGTACGTCCTGTGCTGGAATGCCTTTGGGAAGCCGGGGCACCAGTTTCGTAAGATCATCGGACAGGCTACCGCCGATAACTGGCTCCATTACCAGATCAAAATCCATGAGCAGAATTTGGTCAACTTGGATAGCGCAAGCTAACCATTCATCCGAATATGGACGAATCGCGTGAGCAAGATGATTCCGAATAATCTTGCTGTAGTCATGCCACAAACTGAGCGCGCATCGAAAGGACTCGCTTTGACTTGTCACTTTCGCCCATGAGGTTCCGCGAATGCTGTACAGACGATCAAATTTCTTGGGGAACTCTTTTCGATCTGGTGTCTCATCGTGATCATGAAGCCAGGTTTCCGCATCTTTGAACAGCACTTGATTCATCCGAAGCCCAACAAGGAGTGATCGCCTGAAGACCGCTTCAGTGAGTCCATGCAATGCCTGAAAGTAGACTTTTAAGTTGGCCTGATCGATACCTCGCAAATCACGAGAAACGAAGGTACGTGAATCCGACCAGAAAGCCCAGTCGGGTACGTTGATCACCATCTGCGCGGTCGGTCCCATGGTGCTCAATGCTCTGTGGTCGCGTCAGCTCAACAGCGGAACGAGGTCTTCATTCCCGTTCTTGATAGCTACCTCCTTTGCCGTCAGACCCTCATCGTCTTTAAGGGTGCGGTCAGCACCTAACTGAAGCAGCAAACGCACTGCTTCTGCATGCCCTTCTGTGGCAGCCATCATCAGCGGCGTGATGCCGATGTTGGTCTTGGCATCGACGTCATGGGGTCGGCGGTCAAGAAGATCCTGGAAGAATTCGACCAGCTTGAACAACTCGACCAACTGCTCCCTTGGCACGGCATCTTCGCCCTGTGAGCGAATCAGATTGATTCTGTGCGTTACGACTTCACGATTACTTTCAGACAGCTTATCCTGAATGTGTGGCTGGTTAATCAATTCTTCGAGCATTTCGAGCATCGAGCTGACTTCATCGCTAAGTGTCGGCTCGTCGTCGTCTTCATCCTCCGAAATATCCGCTTCAGTGTCGTCGTCCTCTTCGGCTAAATCGTCAGAGTCCTCGGGTTCGTCGTAGGGCAGCTTGTCCTTGAACGGATGAGAGTACCGTCCCATTAGCGTATCTGCCATGTCGATGGTCTTGCGCGAAACTTCTTCAGCATCGGGCGGATTGATACCGTACACATCGTGCAACGCGTCATCGGCGCCAAACTCCATGAGCGTCTTCAAGACCTTCTCTTGGTCAGCATCCTTTGCAAGGTTCGATGCGGATTTGCCCGCAAGATTCTTGTGGTTGATGTCCGCGCCGAGGTGATAAAGGCTTCTGACAACGCCAACAAAGCCGGCCCGTGCGGCGAGCATCAACGGCGTGTTTCCCTGCTCGTCTGTGCAATTGATGAAACCGCCCCTATCTCTAAGGTTCAGGACGGTGCCAAGTGCTCCGTCTCTGCTTGCACTGAGCATGGCTTCTGCAACAGAGACATCACCGTAGTCTTTGGTCTCCGCACTCGAAGTCCGCAGGATGCGGACAACCAGCGGCCAATCCTTCTCGATCGCGAGAGAGAGCGCAGTCTCACCGTCAATGTCTCGTGCATCAAGGTCGTCGCCTCGATCTACATACCGCTGTACCAAGCTTGGGTGATTGGCGACCGTTGCAAGGATCAGCGGGGTGTATCCCAGTTCGTTGCCTGCACTCAGCTCAATGCCGTGGCTCAGCAGATAGTCAAGAACCTCAGGGTCCTTGTTCCGGGCAGCAACAAACGCCGCGCGTGCGCCGAATGCGGTTAGGTTTGATCCGCCGCGCGCATCAATCTCCCGGAGCAATTCCAAGCTCCCATGTTCGGCCACAGCCAACGGGAGCGTGTCCGAATTGCCAAAGCTTGGCTGCGCACCGCGCCTCAAGAGCTGGAGAGCGATTCGCATCTTCTTACCGTCCAGTGCAAGCGCGAACGCACCGAATCGTCCCTCTGGAAAAATCGCATTGACGTCGGCGCCAGCGTCGATTAGGAGATCGAGGACCTTGGCCTGCCCGTTGACTACTGCACTCATCAGCACGGTTTGGCCGTTCGGCAATGCATGGTTTGGGTTTGCGCCGGCTCCAAGAAGCGCCTTTACAGCCTCTGTATCCCCGTTGCTCGAGGCGATAAGCAAAGCAGACGATCCATCCGCTCGCAAGGCATTCGGGTTAGCCCCAGCCGCCAGCAGTGCACCAACGACATCGACGTTCCCATTGCGCATGGTTGCAGCGACGACAGGCGGAATGTCGACAGTAGTAGGAGCTACTTCGAGATCTGGCTTGAGTCCACCGGCCAACAGGCCATTCACGCCAGCAAGGTCACCGTTGACAGCCAAGACAGAAAGGCGACTGACGGCAGGGAGCTTGCTGAACAGACGTGAGTCTGCAATCTTTCGAAGAGCTTCGCCGTCCAGACTCTTCCATGCCTCCTCTAACTGGTTCTGGAGTTCATTTCCGTCTTTCTCTGCCTTAGCCTCAGCCTTCTTGCGCTTGACTGCTGCCGCGATCAACTTTGCGGAAGCCTCATGTCCGTTGTGCTTTGCTGCGTCCACCGGCGGAGTAACACCGTCAACTTTGGCTGTGACGTTTGCGCCCTTGTCCAGCAGGACGCGGACCACGTCGTCGTAGCCATTCATTGCAGCAACGAAGAGCGGATATAGCGGCGTGCTATCAGTGCGGACGATGACGTCCGGATCAGCGCCATGGTCGAGGAAAATTTTTGCGACTTCTGCATGGTTCTTCATGACCGCGCGCATCAGTGGCGTGCATCCCTCGGCGTCCGCGCCGTCAACTAGCGCGCCCTGCTGTATCAGCGCAGCGGCTGCCTTGGCGTTGCCGGTGATGCCACAGTTGTGAAGAGGCGTGCGCTTGTCTTCGTTGAGCGCGCTGACGCTGCCTCCTGCCTTGCACAGCAGATCAATCGTCCGCTGATCGCCGCCAATGGCCGCCGTATGCAACGGCGTCGCGCCGCTTGGGATTTGCTTTGTCGCCGACGCGCCATGCTGCAACAGGCTTTCCAGACATCCGTTGGCACCGGTCGCACAAGCAATGTGGAGCGATGTAGCTCCGGCGTTGTCGCCTGTTTTCGGCCCCAGGTCGACTTGGGCTCCAGCTTCCAAAAGCAGATTGACCATCGCCAACGCCGAGTCGCCACGCGAAACCGCTAGATACAGCGGTGAGTTGCCGTTCTTGTCTTCCAGACTGAGGTCAGGTCGTTGCGCCAACAGGTATTCGGCTGTTGCCCATTGGCCTTTGTCGATGGCGGCAAGAAGTGGCGTGTCGCCCGACTCGGGCTCAGGCGCATTGACATCTGCTCCCTTGGACAAGAGTTGCTTAACTTTCTCTGTGTCGCCTGATCGTGCCGCAGCAATCATTTCCGCGACGCGCTTTTTGTCTCCACCAAAAATGCCAAAAATCATTGTTACTCCCTATTTGTGTTGATCTCGACAGTTTCCTTACTAACCGTCGATATGTTTTTTTCCTGTTTAGCCCGAGTATGCCGTTGATCAGCTTATGTTCGAGCCAAACAAGTGAGAAAGCGATTGAATTTCGCAGCGATTGGCTTGCCATACAGGCGCGAAATGGATCACCCCATCGAGATCCGAACGACTCAGCGGTCGGCCAGCTTGCCTTGCCAACAACGTGGCTGCTGAAATCAGCGCTTCGTGCAGATCCACGTGACCCTTTACCTGGCCCTCACCATCCTGGTTTTGCCAAGCCTGCTTCCAATTGGTTGCGGGATCGAGCTCAGTTTCATCAAATGTTGTCTTCTCCAACCAAACCCCGTCTGCAATCGCTGAAACCCAGTAACCAGGGAACTTCATACTGTTTCTTCCATATGCAAAATCGGCCATTCTCGATCAAGGACCAAAATAAAATCGAGTGCACTTTTCGGTTGGCTACCCATGGTTGCGCCCCAAGACGGCCTTGGTAATACCGATTCCAAACGCCAGAGCACCAATCGTCCCGAGGATCCCTGGTCCGCTGGTTTCGCGCTGCTCAACCCTTGGCGATGGCTCAATGTAGGTTTCAGGTGGAGGAATCAGCCTTTTCGCCAGTGCGTCGAGCTTGGCCATCTCCGGGGGACTGGTCATGTTCAAGGCGACAGTCAACTCAACGTTGGCGGCTGCGGCAATGCCGCGCTTCTGGATGGCCGATGCGGGATTGGCAATGGCCTCCACCAATTCCTCCAGCCACTCGCAGATTTCCCTGATGTGATGGCGATAGACTCCCAAAATCAGGGATCTCGCATCGCTGGCCTCCGGACCGGCATGGGATGCCTTGGCGTCAAGGTAGCCGTCGATAAATTCAGACAACACCTGCTCTAGCCGACCCGCAGCTCGGCCAGCCTCGACCGCCCCGGCACCCACTTTGTGAACTACATCAGTCATCAGGCCATCGATCCTGGGGGACAAATGGGTCAGTGCCTGCTGGATCACTCCCATGTGGTGCGATAGGTCTCCCAGCGTCACGAACTCGTGGCCGGACGACCGGACCCTACGGGTCATCGCTTGCCGCGCGCCTCTTGCTACGGGGGCCAGCGCCTTACCGAGAAAGATGACCTGCGATGGAAGCACACAGACCACTTCTTCAGGGCTTAGCACGGGCGCGCTCATATTCAATGAGGCTCGGTGGTTCGCTGGCAAGCCAGACTACAAATATCTGTGCGCGCCCCCCGGCGCTCACTGACAGCTTGTCCCCATGTCACCATTCCGCACCGAACTGGGACGCGATTGTGATTGGAGTTTGATGCTGTGAAGACCATGAACAACAGCATATCACCGACAAACGACAATCCATGTCGCTTGCTGACATCCTGTCGGAAATCTAACCCCCGTTGCAGTCAAAACTCAACAAACGACATAAACTGTCGCTTGTTGCATGCACAGTAGGAGCAGTGATGAATGACACATTGATGCGGCAGTGGGCGATGATGCGTGCTATCCCTAGGCACCCACGACGTGTGGACGCACCGACCATTCACGCCAGATTGAGCGATCTCGGAATGGTCGTGTCGCTGCGCACGGTGCAGCGGGACCTGAATACGTTGGCCACGACATTTCCCTTGGATTTTGACGAATCCAAGCCGCAGGGATGGTGTTGGCGACAGGGGGCAGGCCAGCTCGAAATACCCAGCATGGACGCGCATGCGGCGCTCACCTTCAACTTGGTCGAGCAGTACATGCAGAATCTGCTGCCCAGGTCAACCCTGAGCCACATGGCACCGTGGTTCGAGGCTGCACAGGGCGTCGCCAGTTCGCAGGCGTCCACCGTCACCAAGTGGCGCGACAAGCTGCGCGTCATTCCCCACACCCTCAACAAGATCCCAGCCCCGGTCGATCCAGACATCCAGGCCACGATCTACAACGGCCTACTCGACGAACGACAGATCGAGGTCACCTACCGGGCGATCACGACGGGCAAGGAGGCCAAGACATATCCAGTGCATCCCCTTGGCCTTGTTGTGATGGAGCAGGTCGTCTATTTGGTTTGCACGGTCAAGGACTACCTAGACCCTCGTTTCTTAGCCGTGCATCGCATCGACTCTGCTCAGCTGTTGGAGACGGATGCTGTCAAACCCACGGTCTTCGACATCGACGAGTTCATCCTGCGGGAGTTCGGCATACGCATTGGCAAGGAGCCACTGGACTTGGTGCTGCGTATTCGTGGCGTGCTGGCCAAATACCTAGCAGAGACGCCCGTAGCTGCCGACCAGACCATGGCGCTGATCGATGCCGAATGGACCATGCTTCATGTCAAAGTGCAAGACACCATTCAGTTGCGGACTTGGCTTCGCTCTTTGGGGCCTGACGCCGTTGTGGAGGGGCCCGAGCCCCTCAGAGCCCAACTGAAACGAGAATGGGAAGAACTAGCATCTTTGTATGGTGGTAGTCAATGAAGCCATCTGAGCAGTCACCAGTCATATTGTTTGAATGGAGCATCAGAGCACAGTAAAGCAGCGAAAGAAAACAAGAGGATTGAGAAGCTGTCTTCAGGGTGTTTATGAGGAAAGAAAGAAACGGGATAGTTTTCATCAGGTCCTCGGCTAATCAACTGCCTCCATTGCTGTCAGAAGTAGAACGGATATTCAGTCATGGTCAGCCGCTGCGTTGAGTTAATGCACCCCTGGACCATAAGTATGCGGCGAACTAGAACCTGAAGAGCAGCACGGCTTCGGCCTGCCGTCTCGCCACCAGTCCCGGCAGTACGTTGCCGCCACCACGGACCCATCGTCCAATTTCATTTGCTGCAGATGACCAGTCCCGTTGATTGACCCTCCGCCGCAGCGTCGACATCTGCAGCCGCCCTGCACCAAGGTTAAACGTGAAATCGACGATTGCTGCCAGGCGGGACTCAGATTCCGTTGCCAGCACTGGGCAGTACCTTATCGTGGCCGTGAGCGCTGTCATCAGGTCTTCGGCCAGATACACCTCGGCTTCACCCTCTGAGATTGGCGGGTGGTCTGGTTTGCACAGATGCCCAAACCCCACAGTCCAGAATCCAGCAGGACAAATATAGGGATGGGCTCGACGCAATGGGTCATTTCTCGGCACCCTGTGAAACCCCTCAAACCGCTTTGCCAGTTCCACGGCTGCTTGGGGCACCGCAATCACGACCGACCCCGATCAAAAACCCTTCCTAAAAACCAGAAATTCAGCACCCCGGCCCAAAGCGCCTGATCTGCATCCGACCAAGCGGTCAACACCGCAGCGCCCCAGCCAGCCCCAGCGTTCAGCGCCGCAACGAACGCCACCGTCTTGGCCGCACAGTACAGCGCCATTAGCCAGTAGGTAATGATCGGCCGCACGCTTGAAGACAAGGCATCAGCCCACCAAACACCGGTTTTCTCGCCCTGTGTGCGCACCGCGTCACGCAGTGCCTCAATGGCACCGGTGTTCCAGGCCGCATCGGCTTGTGAGCCAATTTCAGCCATGCGCTGCGCACCACGAATCTTCTCAAATTCCAACGCCTTGTCCTGCATCGCCAGTTCGTGGCCTCGCTCGCCCTTGCGGTCCAGCCATTTCAGAAACTCTGGAGCCAGTCGAAACGCGCCACCCAACAATCCACCCAGCAGTGTTTCGATCATTGGGCACCTCCGAACAATTTAAGTTTGATCACTGCGCCAGCCATCAGGGCCAAGACAAGCCCGGTGACCACCATCTTGATGATGGTCAGGCCAGCAGTCTTCTTGGCCTGATTGAAGGCATCGAGCAGACTGCGAAGTTCACGGATGTCGTGGGCGGCGTCTTCACCATCCAGTCCCACCTCATGCAGGGCGTGACGCGCACCCCGTTCCGCCGCACGCTCGAGCATCTGCTCAAAGTCGTCGTGCGGCATCGTCACCATCTTGCGTCGCTCAGTTTGATTCGGTTCCATTTTTCATGCTCCAAAAATGCGAAACCCGCCAGATGCGCGATATGCACACCGAAGCGGGTAACGGGTTAAAAAAGGTTAAAAGTTGTTTTCAGTCGGGGTCAGATTTCAATGATTTCCAGACTCAGATTGGGTGCAACGGCTTCCAAAACGCCATCGCGCACAAACACGCGCGCACCCATGTTTGCGCTGCCTCGTGCCCTGACCGTGCCACCACCGGGTAACTGCACGGTGACCACACCGGTACCAATCTCAGACACGGTGCCAACCTGTAGCGGTGGGTCAGACAGCAGCTGCTTGAACTGCTCGTAGACGTTATGCATAGGTCTGCACTCCTAAGGTTTGCCAGACCTCTGGAAATCCGGCCTGCACTTGGGTGGAGCGCACCAGCCCGATGCGGTCAACACCAGCGTCGCGGTACTGAACAAAGGCACCGGGCTCGATGATTCCGGTTTCAGCCAGCACCGGCAGATTCAAACTAACCTCAATCTGCCGACCGGTGTCACTCAAAACTGCCAGGCCGCGCTGGCGGGCAACAGCAGCCTCAGTGATCAGGGCATCCACCACCATCGGTGCCAACAGGTCGCCAGCGGTCCCAGACCGTGTGACCTGCGCCAGCACTCCTGCCTCCTGGCCAGAAACAAACACCCGGTTGTAGGACGGCTTTTCCAGCCAGCGCAGGGATTCCTTCTCCACGACGTCGACAGGCAGCACAAAGTTGGGCGTCACAGTGACCCATTCCCAGGGTGCAACCGGGTATCGGTGTCGCACGCGAATCGTTTGATCTCTGG
>JAIFMP010000138.1 GCA_020048405.1 Hydrogenophaga sp. | reverse complement strand
AGGACGTTGATAGGCTGGGTGTGGAAGCGCAGTAATGCGTTAAGCTAACCAGTACTAATTGCTCGTGCGGCTTGACCCTATAACTTTGATGTGTTGTGTTGATCTGCGATCAACCGTGAAGCAGTACAAAGAAATGTTTGTTGTGCCCGGGTGGTGAAAACCACTCTTCGTTGGCCGCAATCAAAAATAACGCTGATACCGACTCTGTGAATTCGTTCGAGCTGACCTCGTCAGCTCGAACAACCCGTTATGCCTGATGACCATAGCAAGGTGGTACCACTCCTTCCCATCCCGAACAGGACAGTGAAACGCCTTAGCGCCGATGATAGTGCGGATTCCCGTGTGAAAGTAGGTCATCGTCAGGCTCTTATCCCCCCCCTCAGCCCCCATGCCACTCGGCATGGGGGCTTTTGGGTTTTATGGGCTCAAGTGCTGCGCAATTCCCGGCGCAGGATCTTGCCTACATTGCTCTTGGGCAGTTCATCTCGGAATTCGATGTATTTCGGGCGCTTGTAGCCAGTCAGATTGTCATGACAATAAGCCGCCACCTGTTCTTCGGTCAGTGTCGGGTCGTCCTTGACGATAAACACTTTGATTGTTTCACCTGATTTGCCGTCGGGTACGCCAACTGCTGCGCACTCCACAACCCCAGGGCAGAGGGAGATCACGTTCTCCAGTTCGTTGGGGAATACATTGAATCCAGAGACAATGATCATGTCTTTCTTGCGGTCCACGATTTTGGTGTAACCGCAGCTGTCCATGATGCCGATATCACCTGTGCGCATGTAACCATCAGGTGTGAACGCCTTCGCATTTTCGGCGGGCTGATTGAAGTAACCCACCATGACATTGGGGCCTTTGATGCAAATCTCCCCCGCCTGCCCCCGTTCAGAGTCGTCCCCTTCATCGGTCTTGATGGCGACATCAATCCCCGGAAGTGGCAAGCCGATGGTTCCTGAGAACTCTTTGTTGGTCACGGGATTATTGGTTCCAATGGCACAGGTTTCGCTCATGCCCCAGCCCTCAATCATCGGACAGCCGGTCACGGACAACCAGTGGCGCGCAGTGCCTTCCGATGCAGCCATGCCCCCCGCCTGGGAGACCGCCAGCTGACTGAAATCCAAAGACTTGAATTGAGAGTTTTGCAGCAGGGCATTGAACAGCGTATTGACGCCAGGCAACAAATGGAACGGCCTCAGTTTCAAGACTTCAACAAACTTAGGAATGTCCCTTGGGTTCGGTATCAGCGTCATATGTGCGCCCCAGCGAACCGTGAGCAGACTCAGGGTCAGCGCAAAGATGTGATATAGCGGCAGCGCAGCAATGCAGTTCGCTTTCCGTATGTCACCAATTTCCCCCAGGGCGGGTGTGAACCAAGCCTCGGCTTGCAGAATCGCCGCGATGATGTTCCGGTGGGTGAGGACGGCGCCTTTCGAAAGACCTGTCGTTCCTCCTGTGTACTGAAGGAAGGCATAGCTGTCCAAAGTGCTTTTGCTGGGCTTGAGAGAGAACTTTCCCCCTTCCTCCAGCACCTGGTTGAAATGCGTCACTGACAGCGCACCATGGCCGCCGTTCAACGGCAGACGGAAGGCCGGCACCATCTTGGCGAGGTGACGCACGGCAAATGTGATCCATCGCCCGTACCAAAACCCCAGCATGTCCCCCATGCTGGCCAAAACCACATGCTTGATCGGCGAAGCCACCACCACCTCTTCCAGCACATGTGCGAAGTTCTCCAGTATGAAAATCACCTCCGCTCCGGAGTCCTTCAATTGGTGCGCCAATTCACGCGCGGTGTAAAGTGGGTTCACGTTCACGCAGGTGTAGCCGGCACGCAATATGGCAGCCATCACCACCAGAAACTGAGGGACGTTGGGCATCATGAGTGCCACCCTCGCGCCTGGCTCGAGACCCAAAGACTGCAGCCACGCACCGACGTCGGCTGACTTCTCATCAAGTTCGCCGTAGGTCATCCAGCGTTCCATACACACGCTCACCGGGCGTGTGGCGTTCTTTTTGAACGACTCCTCCAGAAGCGCACTTAGCGAGTTGTATTGCGCGACGTTAACGTCGTGCGGAACCCCAGGGGGGTAACTGTCGAGCCAGGGTTTAGAAAGCATGTGGATCTCCTGAGCGCAATTGTGGAGGCCGCAGACGTCAACGGCTTTCAGGGCAAGCCCTATGCGCGTGTCGCGCGCGGCACAGTAGGTGGCGCCAAATAGACCGGCATCCCTACATGGATGTCGGTGAGGCGTGCCACAGTCGCACACATGAGACGCAGAACTTGGATGACATTGGGCTTGGCTTCTGGCGCCGTACTGGCAGCAGGAGGGCTTTGGCTAAAAGACAGTGAGCCGGCATGGCACGAAGGCGCCTTGTCTGGCGGCGCAGCAGACGTGATTCGGGCATGGGGAAGAGCGCAGCTGGAGGGCAGCTTGCCCAGTGACCTTGCCCAACGCGAACAATCGCTGGATGGATTGGTGGGGCGCATGGAAACCGCCATCGCAGCGTTTCCGTTACACACACAAGCCGAACTTGGTCAATTGCTGACCCTGCTCGTATCTGCGCCAGGGCGCATGGGGTTGGCGGGCCTGAAAACGCCCTGGAACCAGGCCACGGTCGAGGAGTTACACACAATGTTTACCGGAATGCAGCGCAGCCGCATCAGCCTGAAGCAACAGGCCTATCTCGGACTGCACGATCTGATCGGGGCAGCCTATTTTTCAGAGGCACACACATGGACGGTTCTGGGTTACCCCGGACCGCAAGCGTTGTGAGCCGGTTGCCAGACCCATGGGTGGACGGTCTGTCAGGCGGTTGGCGCGTCTTGGGCGTCGACAAGCCGCCACCAGACAAGCTGACCTGCGACGTCGTGGTTATCGGGACGGGCGCAGGCGGTGGCATTACCGCCGAGCTGCTGGCGCGAGCAGGCTTCGACGTCCTGATGGTCGAAGAAGGACCATTGAAAACCAGCAAGGATTTCAATCAGCTGGAAAGCGAGGCCTACCCCACGCTGTACCAGGAAAGTGCCGCTCGGAAAACCGCCGACAAGGGCATCAACATCTTGCAAGGCCGTTGTGTGGGGGGCTCCACCACGGTCAACTGGACCAGTTCGTTTCGGACGCCCTCGGACACGTTGGCGTTCTGGCGAGAACGCCTCGGGCTCGGCGAGCTGACCGATGACGCACTGTCTCCGTATTTCATGCAGGCGGAGCGCAGGCTGGGCATAGGCCCCTGGCTGGTGCCTCCCAACGAAAACAACGAACTGCTGCGCAAGGGCGCGGCCACGCTGGGTATTCCCGCTGCCGCCATTGCACGCAATGTGCGAGGCTGCTGGAACCTTGGTTCCTGTGGTCTGGGCTGCCCGACCAATGCCAAGCAATCCATGCTGGTCACCGGTGTTCCAACCGCCTTGGCCAATGGCGCCAGTCTGCTGCCAGACACCCGTGCAGACCGGCTGGTGACAGACGGGGGCAAAGTGGTCCGCTTGCAAGTGACCCATATCAATAGAAAAAATCCTCTGGCGCAAGCCAGATATGCAGAAACTGCTATTGAAATATCTGCCAAGCACTATGTGGTCGCAGGCGGTGCCATCAACTCGCCCGCGCTGCTGATGCGCTCTGGCATGCCAGACCCGCACGGGGTGTTGGGCACCCGCACCTTCCTGCACCCCGTTGTCATGAGCGCAGCGGGTTTCGCCCAGCGTGTGGAGGGGTGGAGCGGTGCGCCACAGACCATTTACACCGATCATTTCCTGGGCGTGAATGCCATCGATGGGCCCATGGGTTACAAGCTGGAAGCGCCCCCAATCCACCCCGTCATTTTTGCATCCAGCATTCCCGGTTTTGGCGAGGCACAGGCAGCCCTGTTGAAGCAGTTTGCCCACCATCACATTCTGTTGGCCCTGTTGCGTGACGGCTTCGCCGCGGAGTCCAGCGGAGGGCGCGTTTCATTGCGCAGCGACGGCAGTCCGTTGCTCGACTATCCGTTGAATCCATTTGTCATGGAGGGAGCGCGCTGCGCCTTGCTCTCCATGGCCGAAATACAGTTTGCGGCGGGCGCACGACACGTCATGCCGGTGCACGAAATGGGTCAACCCTGCACCAGTTGGGCCCAGGCAAAGGCTGCCATTGCAGCATTGCCCATGGTGACTTTGCAGGCAAGGGTGGTCAGCGCACACGTCATGGGAGGCTGCGCCATGTCTGCGTCTGCGGCGCAGGGCGTTGTGCGGCCAGACGCGGTGCATTGGCAAGTGCCCAACCTGTCGGTACATGACGGATCGCTTTTCCCCACCAGCATCGGCGCCAATCCGCAGTTGTCCATTTATGGCCTGGTCAACCGATTGACCCAGCAGCTGATCACCCGTTTGGGTGGAACCCCGCAGCCTTTGGCGTGATGCAGTCCCCGCCTGCCCACCATTCAACTCTGGCGCGCCTTCAGCAGACACTCGGGCTGCTGTTGTTGCTCACGGGTACGGGGTTGGCCGTCTGGGCTCTGCGTGAGCCCATGTGGGGCATACCGGCTTTGCTGTTGTGGCTTTTGAGCCAACCAGGCTTGCTTGGGCTGCAGTTTGTGCTGGCCACCTGGGTGAATGCCCGTGACGGTGTGATGCCCTCTGGTCGATTTTCGTGGGCCGTCTGGTGGTCCGAGGTGCGTACCGCTGCACGGGTGTTCGGCGTCTGGCAGCCCTGGGCCTGGCAAGCGTTCCCTGACCTCCTGCCTGCCGCCGCCATTCCTCCTGCTCGGCAGTCGGGCGGCTACCGGGGTGTGTTGTTGGTACATGGTTTCATGTGCAACCGCGGTTTCTGGAACCCTTGGTTGGCAGAACTGCACCGACGCCAGCACCCGGTGGTCGCCGTCAACCTGGAGCCTGTGCTCGGTCCCATCGACGCGTATTGCGCCACCCTTGACCAGGCGGTGCGTCGGCTGACAGCAGCCACGGGCGAACCTCCTCTGGTGGTCGCGCACAGTATGGGTGGGTTGGCCGTGCGGGCCTGGTTGCAAGCCACGCCAGGCGCCATTGACCGCGTTGCCCACATCGTCACCATCGGCACACCACATTCCGGTACATGGCTGGCGCGCTTTGGCCACGGTGCCAATGCCGCTCAAATGCGTCCGGGCAGTGCGTGGCTGGCAGCCCTCAGCGGCACCGAAAGCCCGGCCACCGCAGCCAAGTTCACCTGTTGGCACTCGGATGGCGACAACATCGTTTTCCCTTTCGGTACGGCCGTGTTGCCTGGGTCAGAGGCGAGGCATGTGCCAGGCTTTGGTCACGTTGCGCTGGCATTCAATGCCGAACTGACTAGCGATGTGCTGGGAAGTTTGCGGGAGTGAAGGGCCAATCCACTGTGAAAACAAGGGAAAACCCTTATATTGACGCCATGACCGAAACCCTGACCGCCTCAGCCACGCGTGCTGTGTATGCGCCCATCCGCTCGCTGGGGCCTGGGCACCGCGAGCGCATTGCCGCACATTTGCTCGCGCTTGAACCTGCTGACCGCTACTTGCGCTTTGGGTACTCGGCGGGAGACGTCCAGGTTCGCCATTACGCAGACCACCTTGATTTCGATCGGGACGACGTGTTTGGCATTTACAACCGCCGTCTGGAACTGCTGGCGATGGCCCACCTGGCGTACGCCAACAGCCCTGACTGCAACAGTTGTGCGGAGTTTGGTGTGAGTGTGTCAAAGCACGCCAGGGGGCGCGGCTATGGCAAACGCCTGTTCGAGCGGGCCGTGATGCACGCCCGCAACCAGGGCGTGGATATGGTGTTCATCCACGCATTGACCGAAAACACCGCCATGCTCGCCATTGCTGCCCATGCCGGTGCGCGGCTGGTGCGGGACGGATCCGAGACCGAGGCCTTTTTACGCCTGCCGCCCGCGAACTTTGACTCGCTCCTCACCGAGCTGGTTGAGGAGCAGGTAGCGCAAACCAACTACACGCTCAAGGCGCAGGCCCAGGCGTTTCGGCATTTGTTGGGCACACTGCAGGAAATCCGGTCTGGCGTGCGGCACGCCCGCGACCAAAGCGCACCGTGACCGACCCAGAATGGAGCGCACATCCATGCGTCATGGCCTTGCGGTATCCTTTGGCGACCTCAACTGCCGTATCAGTCCGTGCCCGACCCCTACCCTGCGCAACCGTCCCACAAGCGTTCTGACCCCCGCAGTGCCCGCTCCGAAGACAAGCGAGGCATCTTGCAAAAGCTCGCAGAACTGCTGCACCCCGGCCCCGATTCCACCGATGAGCTGATTGCCACGCTCTCGGAAGCCGAAGACCGCCACCTCATCAACACCGAATCTCGGGTCATGCTCGAAGGCGTGTTGCGCATGGCCAACATGACCGCTGGTGATGTGATGGTGGCCGCGCCCCGCATGGACGTGCTGGACATCGACGCGCCGTACGACGAACTGCTGCACGCCGTCATTGATACCGGGCACTCGCGTTTTCCTGTGTTTGAGGGCCAGCGCGACAACGTGATCGGTATCTTGCTGGCCAAAGACCTGCTGAAACTGCAGCGCGCGCCCGAGCTGAACCTCCGAGCCTTGCTTCGACCACCCACCATGGTGCCGGAGAGCAAGGGGCTGAACGATTTGTTGCG
>JAIFMP010000096.1 GCA_020048405.1 Hydrogenophaga sp. | reverse complement strand
CCCGGCGCCGCCATCATGACGCTGGCAGGTGGTGCCAGCTTCGGGCTGGTGTGGGGCACGGTGGTGGTGTCGTTTGCATCTACCCTGGGCGCCACACTGGCCATGCTGGCGGCGCGGTATCTGTTTCAAGACAGCATTCAGCAACGCTTTGGCCGCAAGCTGGCCGAGGTGAACACGCGGCTGGACAAGGAGGGTGCGTTTTACCTGTTCACCCTGCGGCTGCTGCCTGTGATCCCGTTTTTTGCGCTCAACCTGCTGATGGGCCTGACGCGCATGAAGGCCCTCACGTTTTTCTGGGTGAGCCAGGTGGGCATGTTTGCGGGCACGGTGGCCTATGTGAATGCTGGCACGCAGCTGGCCAAAATCGACTCGTTGCGGGGCATTCTGTCGCCTGCGCTGCTGGGCTCTTTTGTGGCGCTGGGCCTGCTGCCACTGGCCGTGAAGAAGCTGCTGGACATGGCCAAGCGCCGCCGCGTGTATGCGCGCTGGGCCAGCGAACGCCCCAAAACCTTTGACCGCAACCTGATCGTCATTGGCGGCGGTGCGGGCGGGCTGGTGAGTGCTTACATTGCCGCAGCCGTGAAGGCCAAAGTAACGCTGATCGAGGCGCACAAAATGGGCGGCGACTGCCTGAACTTCGGCTGTGTGCCCAGCAAAGCCCTCATCAAAAGCGCCAAGCTGGCCCACCAGATGCGTCATGCGTCCAACTATGGCCTGGCCGACGCCGCCCCGACCTTCAGCTTCAAGGCCGTGATGGCACGGGTGCACGAGGTCATCAAGGCCATTGAGCCGCACGACAGCATTGAGCGCTACACCGGCCTGGGTGTGGAGGTGCTGCAGGGGTACGGCAAGCTGGTCAACCCCTGGACGGTGGAGGTGGCACTGAACGGTGGGGCCCAAGAACCCGACGGAACGCCCAAGGTCGTGCGCCTGACCGCCCGAAGCATCGTCATTGCCGCAGGTGCCCGCCCCTTTGTGCCGCCGCTGCCGGGGCTGGACGATGTGGGTTACCTGACCAGCGACACCCTGTGGGACGAACTGGCCCAGCGCGAGACCGCACCCAAGCGACTGGTTGTGCTGGGCGGTGGCCCCATTGGCTGGTGGAAATGGCGCCGCGCATCATGATCCGCGAAGACGAGGACGTGAGCGAACTGGCCCGCGCCAGTCTGGTGGCCGACGGCGTGCAGGTGCTGACCAGCCACAAAGCCCTGCGCTGCGAACTGAACAACGGCGTCAAGACCCTGGTGGTGGAACACAACGGAGTCGAGCAGCACATTGAATTTGACGACCTGCTGTGCGCCGTGGGCCGCGTGGCACGCCTGCAGGGCTACGGGCTGGAAGAGCTGGGCATTCCCACCCACAAAACGGTAGAAACCAACGAATACCTGCAAACCCTGTACCCCAACATCTACGCGGCTGGCGACGTGGCCGGGCCCTTCCAGTTCACCCACACCGCCGCCCACCAGGCCTGGTACGCGGCGGTGAACGCGCTGTTTGGCGAATGGAAGATGTTCAAAGCCGACTACTCGGTCATTCCCTGGGCCACCTTCATCGACCCCGAGGTGGCGCGTGTGGGCCTGAACGAGCAGGACGCCAAAGCCCAGAACGTGCCGTTTGAAGTCACCAAGTACGGCATAGACGACCTGGACCGCGCCATTGCCGACAGCGAAGCCCACGGCTTTGTGAAGGTGCTCACCGTTCCCGGCAAAGACACGATTCTGGGCGTGACCATCGTCGGCACCCATGCGGGCGACCTGCTGGCCGAGTACGTGCTGGCCATGAAACACGGCCTGGGGCTGAACAAAATTCTGGGCACCATCCACACCTACCCCACGCTGTCCGAGGCCAACAAATACGCCGCCGGCGAGTGGAAACGCGCCCATGCCCCACAAGGCCTGCTGGCCTGGGTGAAAAAGTACCACGACTGGAAACGCGGCTGAACGCGGGGCCGAAAAAGGTGTCGAAAGGAATTCACATGCAACGCCGCACCCTGCTCAAACACATAGCTGCAATACCAATAGGGATAAGCGCTGGAGCCTCTTTTGGCCAACAAAATGCATTCGATCACCGCTACCCGGCCTGGGATGCGCTGCTGAAGAAACACGTGCGCTGGCTGCCCGACGGTGTGCAAAGCCGGGTGGCCTACAAAGCCCTGGCAGCCGACCGCGCCGCGCTGCAGCAGGTGCTGGCGCAGTGGTCTGCCGTGACACCAGCGCAGTTTCAAAGCTGGAGCAAGCCGGAGCAAATGGCGTTTCTCATCAACGCCTACAACGGCTTCACGCTCGAGCTGATCCTCACGCAATACCCCAAGCTCAAATCCATCAAAGACCTGGGCAGCTTCATCCAGTCACCCTGGAAAAAGAAGTTCTTCAAGCTGCTGGGCGAAGACCGCCACCTGGACTGGATCGAACACGAACAGCTGCGCCCGAACTATGCCGAACCACGCATACACGCCGCCGTGAACTGCGCCAGCATCGGCTGCCCGGCGTTGCGAGACGAAGCGTTCACGCCACAGAAGCTGGAAGCCCAATTGGAAGACGGCATGAAGCGCTTCATGGCCGACCACACCCGCAACCGCGTGGCCAACGGCCAGCTGGAAGTCAGCAGCATCTTCAAGTGGTTCAAGGAAGACTTTGAAAAAGGCCCCCTGGGCCTGAACAAGGTGGAAGACGTGTTTGCACGCTACGCCACTGAACTGACCCGCAACCCCGCCGAGCAAGCCCAAGTGAAGGCCCGAGCCCTGCGCGTGACCCATCTGGACTACGACTGGCTGCTGAACGACACCGGAGCCTGACCGTGCGGCCACTCAAGCGGCATGGGCTCCTGCTGGTGTGCGCACTGGCACCCGGCGTGTGGGCACAAACGGCTGCCCCAGCAGAGATGCCGCCATGGCTTCCACCGTTGATGCAACCTGCAGGCAGCCTGAACCCTGCCTGGCGGTTTGTGGGCTTTCCGCAGCAGCACACCCCGTTGCCTCCCAGCCGGTTTGAAGCGGGCACGGTCGATGGCACACCGGCGTTGAAGGTGAACACGCAATCGTCCTACGGCACTTGGGTGTTTCGCTGGAGCACGCCGCAGCCGGTGCCCGCCACCCACCTGACCTGGCGCTGGCGGGTGGAGCGTCCGCTGACCGGTGGCACCGCCCCGGCGAATCTGATGACCAAAGCGGGGGATGACGCGGCCATCAAGCTGTGTGTGATGTTTGACCACCCGCTGGCACGCGTGCCGTTTGTGGAGCGCACCCTGCTGCGTGTGGCTCGGGGCATCAGTGGTGAAACCCTGCCTGCCGCCACCGTGTGCTACGTGTGGGACCCGCTGCTGACACCCGGCACGCCCGGCACCAACCCTTACACCCGCCGCGTGCGGTTTGTGAGCCTGGGCGGGCCTGGCGCTGCACTGGGGCAATGGGCCACCGAAAGCCGCGACGTGGCCGCCGATTTCCGCCTGCTGTTTGCCGACGAACTGGGTGCCGACCCCGCCACCGCCGTGCCCTACATGACCGCTGTGGTGCTGGGGGCAGACAGCGACAACACCGCCAGCGCCAGCACTGCGTGGGTGGCTCGGGTGGACTGGGCAGCACCGGGGCGCTGAGCCCCCGACGTTCAAAGACCAGTCACAAATCGCTCAAAGACGGGACAGCAACTCGGCCTTTTTGGCCTGGTACTCCGCGTCGGTCAACACCCCTTTGCGCGCCAAGTCGGCCAAGCGCTCCAGCGTGGCGAACACATCGGCTTCACTGCTGCTGGCCAGTGGCGGGTTTTGCACGGCCCAGTTCTGCGTGGGCGCTGGAGCGGGCGACAGGGCATGGGCAGGCGCAAAGCCATCCACCGACACCACGGGCAGGCTGCCCACGTCCACCACGCCGTATTGGCTGTTGAAACACATGCTGCCGCTGCCCGACTGCTGCTGAGAAAAACCGCCAATCTGGTGGTCCAGCGTGTCGTACACCGTGACGCGGCCGTTCACCTCAATGGCCAGGCGGCAGGCCTGGGCAAAGTGGGCGTAACGCGTGCCGTTTTGCGAGCCCGTGCTGTTGGGCCAGCGCAAATCGGGGCCCCACCAATCAGGCGCAGGGGGCGCAAACAAGGCCGGTCCGCCGAACACGCCAGACCCGCCCACCGAGGCGGGCGGTGCAGCGGCGTACAGGCCCGAAGGCTGAGACCACAGGGCCGACAGCTCGGAGCACAGGCTGTCCACCCGGCCTTTCAGGTGGTTGTTGAACATGTCGGACACCATGGTCATGCCGCCCGCCATCCATTGGCCGGAGCCGCTGAACTCGGGGTGACTGAACTGGGCCATGGTGCCGTTGCCGTTGACCACGGCATCCAGCATGGTGGCCACCGCGTCAAAGCTGAAACCGTGGCGCTGGGCCACATCGTTGAGGGCCTGCTGGCCGGCTGGGGAAAGAGGTCGCATAGGGCTGGAATGCTAACGCAGCACGTCACTGAAGCAAATTCATTTATACAAACTTGGTTTTAATAAGTTAGAATAATGGTTCTTCGGGCTACCCCAACGCCCCTGGCAACCAAAAGGCTTACCCAAGGGCCTGTTTATCGACCCCGGTCGTACACGCCGTCCTGCTGAGCAACAGGCGGCCGATTTCCCTCTCCCCGCTCACGCAGCCCACAGAAAGCTGCGCGCACACATGACATTTCACTCAGAGCATTCCATTCCCATGGGCAAATACGTCGTATCGCCCACGACACACCCCACCGATTCGGGCGAGTTCCGCGCATCGGTATCCATCAAAAGCGGTCAAGGCAGTGGCACCCACCATCGGGTGTTCCGCTTCGACGGCATTTTTCCCACGCGAGAGGCCGCCCGGCTGTTCGCTGTGACACAGGGTTGGCTCCACACCGGTGCCAGCCTGGCCTGTTGAACGGGCCGCTTCCCTTTTCCTGCGTGATCTTGAGGCAAGACCGCATTTCCCCGCGCCACGGTGTTCACATTGAACCCGAGCGCCTTTTCTTGAAAGGCTCATCATGAGCAGCAAAATTTACGTGGGCAACCTGCCCTACTCCATCAACGATGCCAGCCTGCAGCACAACTTTTCGGAGTACGGCAGCGTGTCCTCCGCCAAGGTGATGATGGACCGCGACACCGGCCGCTCCAAAGGCTTTGGCTTTGTGGAAATGTCCTCGGAAGCCGAGGCACAAGCCGCCATCACCGGCCTCAATGGCCAATCGGTCGACGGCCGCTCCATCGTGGTCAACATGGCCCGTCCAAAAGAAGACCGCGGCGATGCCGGCGGTTACCGTGGTGGCCGCAGCAGCTACTGATAGGCACCGGGCCTGAAGAGCGATCTTCAAGGCCCTGTTCCTCACAAGCCGACCCAAGGGTCGGCTTTTTTCATGGGTGAACGGTAGCGGCTTGGCCGCCGGCTGAAAGGGAACGGCTCTTTCGAGCGTCAGGCGTCACCCAACTGCCTGGGCGCTGTGGCCGACCAGCGCCACACCACCAAAGTGGCCACCACCACAAGGTGCAGCACCATGCTGAGCCAAGCAGCTGTACCCAAAGATTCCTGCCCCTGTGCCAGGGCCTGCATCCCAAACAATGGCTCAGCCCAAACCGAAAGGTCTGGCGACAAAGTGGCCACCAGTCCGGGCAACACGACACCGAGCACAAAAAGGGAAACCAGGGTGATGGCTGCTGGCTTGCGCGTGCTGTGGCGGAATGCAAAGAAGTGGTAAATGCCGCAGTCGCGCAGCGTGTGCAACAAGGCCATCCACATCAGACCATTCAGGGCAGGCAGTGGGGTACCCGCACTGCCACTGCCACCGCCCGTCAGGGCATGGGCCACCAAACACGCTGCGGCCAGTGCCCAGCTCAGGGGCCACAACGGCAGTGCCTGCCAGAGCCTGCGCGTTGGGCTGTGTGCACGGTGATACAGCACGGCCTGCCACGTCAAACGGTTGTTTGACTCGGTGAACAAGGCGCCGTAGGTGGCGACCAATGCGGTACCCGCCAGCGTCATCCACAAAGACGGACCGCCGCCGGATGGCGGTGCAAAACCTGCCACCACCCAGCCGATGCCGAGCACGCCGACCACCCAAGCCCACGGAACAGAGCGCACCATCAGTTGTTTGCCCATGCTGCGCCACAGTGCCAGCAAGCCCAGTGCGAGCATCAGCAGCAGCACCAGCAAAGATTGAAGCGGCAGTGGCATGCCCAGGCCCCACCAGTTGCCCAGGGTCTGTCCATCGGGCGAACGGGGGTCACGCAGCACCCAGAAGACCGCTGGCATCAATTGCATCACCAGGACCAGGCCGAACAATCGGCCCGCCATGCCACTGGATTTTTCAGTGCGAACGTCCAGCGTGTGCAAGCGGCTCGCCATCATCCACGCGTGCAGGGCGACCGTGCCCACCATGCCAGTCATCAGCCACACGCTGCGGGACCAAAAGTCAGGCACTGGCGCGGCTGATACCAGAGCCACCAGCACACACAGCAAACCGCCGTACCACGCATAGGCCGTGCTGCCCAGGAGCTTTCCCCATGCCATGTCCCACGGCGTGAGGGCGCTGAGGCGCTGCTGGTCCCAGGTGCGCTCGGTCACTTCGTCATTGATGCTGGACACCACCCGCACACTGCCCCAGCCAGCGGCCAACGCAACAAACAGCGCTGAAAAGGCCACAAACAGGCTGTTGTATGGGTCATCCTGGTTCAGGGCAACCACCAAAAGCGCGATCAGCGTCAACACTCCCGGCATGATGGCCAGCCGAATGGGCGATATCTCCAGCCAGAGGTTGCGCTTGAATTCCGGGTTCATGCCGAGTCTCCTGAGCGGGCAGGCGCACCGGCCTGGTCATAGCTCGCCTGCAGGCTGGTGCGCACTTCCTGAAAGGCGCACACCGCCACGCCCGCCGAAACGAGGCGCATCAACAGCGTGGCACGGGCAGCGAGGTCGCCAGCGGGCAGGTAGAGGGTGCTGGGGTGAAGGCCCTGCGTGTCCAGGTGGACGACCTCGTATCCGCTCAACAGATCGGCCAGTTGCGGGGCAGCGGCGGCCAGTTGGATTTGAAACAGGGTTTTGACGACTCCCTGCGCGCCATTGACTGAGGCGGCCAGGCTGGCAAAGCGGCTGACCCGTCCGTCCCGAATGGACAGGATGTGGCTGCAGTATTCGTCGAGCTCGCTCAGGATGTGGCTGGATACCACCAGCGTCATGCCCCTGCCCTGCAGGGTTCGGAACAGCGCGGACAAGTCGGCGCGGGCCTCCGGGTCAAGGCCGCTGGCGGGTTCGTCGAGCAGCAGCACCTTTGGCATGTGCACGATGGCTTGTCCGATGGCCACACGCTGGCGCTGGCCCCGGGACAGGCTGCTGGACAGGTGGTGCAACTTGTCGCTCAAATTCAAGAACCGGGCCACCTCCTGAACGCGATGCGCAATGTGTTGGTCGGCGATGCCTTGAGATGCAGCGGCGTAACTCAGGCACTGCTGCACCGTCAGGTGGGCGTACAGACCAAAAAAGTCTGACAGGTAGCCCAGTTGGGTGTGTACCTCGCGCGGGTGCTCCTGCACATCGACACCGCCCACCGTGATGCTGCCCGACAAAGGCGTATCCAGGCCCGCCATGCAGCGCATCAGGGTGGACTTTCCCGCGCCATTGGGCCCCACCAAGGCGGTCACCGTGCCTTTGGGTATGTCAACCGAGACGCCATGCAGCGCTCGGTGGCCCAAGTAGTCAAAAACCAAGTCACGGACATGAATCATGGGTTAC
>JAIFMP010000093.1 GCA_020048405.1 Hydrogenophaga sp. | reverse complement strand
CACAAACCACCACGGCAGCGGCACTGACGCTGGCCTTGACGAGCACGGATGCAGCGCAGACACAGGCGCTGGTGATGGGGTTGCAGCGGTAATCAGCCAGCATAGGGGGGCGTGTGGCGGTTCGCCTACCCACGCCAGCGGCACCGCCCAAAATGCGGCTCTCATCAAACTGCACCTGGCCACGGGCCAACCCAATGCCAAGCCCCAAACTGCTTTTGCGGCGCGGTGTACATCTCGGGTGTGATGTATGGGATGGCGCGGTGCATGCTCAAGGCTTGGGCGTCGGCGGGCGGTGCAGGGCGCAGATCTTGTTTCCGTCGGGATCGCGCAAATACGCCAGGTACAGCTTGCCTGCGGCACCGTCGCGCCAGCCGGGTGGGTCTTCGCAGGTGATGCCACCGTGGGCCACGCCCGCTGCGTGGAACGCATCGGCCTGCTCGGGAGAGGCCATGACAAAGCCCACCGTGCTGCCGTTGCCGTGGCAGGCGGGCTCGCCGTTGATGGGTGTGGTGATGGCAAAGGTGCCCGTTTGTTGGCCACGCCCGGGCCATAGCCCAGTGTGCCGAGCACGGCGTCGTAAAAGCGCTTGGAAGCCTCTAGGTCGTTGACCCCGAGCATGACGTGGCTGAACATGGCTGTCTCCTGTCTGGCGCCTGGGGCTCGTGCCCTCAGCGCGGTTGAACAAATGGGCGAGCGTGCAGAGTACCAGCCGTTGCCCAAGCAGGGCCGGTCGGGTGACATTGCCCTGTCACCTCCGTTTTGTTTGATGCAGGTCATCTGACCGTTTCATGCCCGTACAGCCCGGGGCATCGGGACGCAGAATCCCGAAATTGGCAATCTCAACCCTCAGGGGTAAACACCATGAAAATTCTCATCATTGGCGGCGTGGCAGGCGGCGCCACTGCAGCGGCCCGTTTGCGGCGCAACGACGAGTCGGCGCAGATCGTTCTCATTGAGCGCGGGCCTTACATCAGTTTTGCCAACTGCGGCTTGCCGTACCACATCAGCGGCATGATTGCCGAGCGGGACAACCTGCTGGTCACATCCAAATCGCTGTTCGAGGCACGCTACCGCGTGGACGTGCGCAACCTGACCGAGGCCATGGCCATTGACCGCCGGGCCAAAACCGTGCGCCTGCGCAACCTGCAAACCGGCGAAGAAACCGACGAAAACTACGACAAGCTGCTGCTGTCGCCGGGCGGTGAGGCGGTACACCCCAAGCTGAAAGGGATTGATTCGCCCAGGGTGTTTTCAATGCGCAACATCCCCGACCTCGACCGCATCATGGGGCACTTGAGTGCCACCAAGCCCCGGCGTGCCGTGGTGATCGGCGGCGGCTACATCGGCATTGAAATGGCCGAAAACCTTCACGAGCGCGGGCTGTTCACCACGCTGGTGGAGGGGGCGCCACACATCCTGGCCCCGTTCGACGACGAGATGGCCGCCATCGTGCATTCGCACATGAAGGACAAAAACATCGAGCTGTACCTGGCCGACAAAATCGAACACTTTGAAGACAAGGCCGACCACACGGTGGTGTTTTTGGCCAGCGGCAAGCGCCTGCAGGCCGACATCGTGGTGCTGGCCATTGGCGTGCGGCCCGAAACCACGCTGGCCCGCGCGGCCGGGCTGGAGCTTGGCCACACCGGCGGTATTCAGGTGAACGACCACCTGCAAACCTCAGACCCCGACATTTACGCCGTGGGCGATGCGGTGGAAGTGACCCAAACCATCAGTGGCCAACCGGCTCTGATTGCGCTGGCCGGCCCCGCCAACCGCCAGGGCCGCATGGCTGCCGACAACATGTTGGCCGCGCCCGGTGCACCATTGCAACGCTACAAGGGCACGCTGGGCACCGCCATCCTGAAAGCCTTTGATCTGGCCGCTGCCTGCACCGGCTTGAACGAAGGCCAACTGCAGGCCAACGGCCTGCCGTATCGCGCCACCATCACCCACAGCGGCTCTCACGCGTCGTATTACCCCGGGGCCAAACAGCTCAGCCTGAAGCTGCTGTATTCGCCCGAGGGCCGCATTTACGGTGCGCAAGCGGTGGGCGCCGACGGTGCCGACAAGCGGGTGGACGTGATTGCCACCGCCATCCATGCCGGGTTGACCGTGCAAGACCTGTGTGAGCTGGAGCTGGCCTACGCGCCCCCGTTCGGTGCCGCCAAAGACCCTGTGAACATTGCAGGCTACGTGGCCAGCAACGTGCTGAACGGCTCACACGAAGTCATCACCTGGCGCGAGCTGCGGGCGCTGGACACGGCCAACACCGTGCAACTGGTGGACGTGCGCACCCCGGAAGAATTTGAAATTGCCACGCTGCCCAACGCCAAAAACGTGGAACTGGACCACCTGCGCGAGCGCCTGCACCTGATCGACAAGACCCGCCCCGTGGTGGTGTTCTGCCAGATTGGGGTGCGCGGCTATTTGGCCTACCGAATCCTGAAGCAGTCCGGTTTTGCAGATGTGCGCAACCTCACGGGTGGTTTCAAGACCTACGCCTGGGCCACCGAAAAGCAGGCCAACCCCGACATTTTTGATTACGAAGACATCAAGCGCCGCGACCAGGCCGAGATCGAAGCCGAGCAGGGCGGTGCCTGCGCCGTGGTGGCCGCCGCCCCTGGCGACCGCCATGTGCTGGATGCCGTGGGCCTGCAGTGCCCCGGCCCCATCATGAAAACCTACCGCGCTGTGGAGGCCATGCACGCGGGTGAGTTGCTGGAAGTCACCGCGTCAGACCCGGCGTTTGGCCGCGACATCCGTGTCTGGGCCAAAAAAACCAACAACGATGTGCTCAGCGTCGATGCGGCCAAGGGCCTGGTCAAGGTGCTGATCCGAAAAGGGCAGGGCGGTGCACCCGCTGTGGTGGCACAGGCCGGTGCCGTGGCCGTGCGCGACAAGCTCACCCTGGTCGTGTTCTCGGACGACCTGGACAAGGTCATGGCTTCCATGATCATTGCCAACGGGGCCATGGCCATGGGCAAACCTGTGAGTTTGTTCTTCACCTTCTGGGGGCTGAACGTGCTGCGCCGCACGCCTGCGCCACACATCGACAAGCCGATGATGGACCGCATGTTCGGTGCCATGCTTCCTCAAGGCATTGACAAGTTGGACTCCATCAGCAAGCTCAACAACGCGGGCCTGGGCGTGAAGCTGTTGCGCAAAGTCATGCGTGACAAACACGTGGACGACCCTGCCAGCCTGCTGGCCACGCTGGTGGAGGGCGGGGCGCAACTCATTGCCTGCCAGATGTCCATGGACGTGATGGGCATTCGCCACGAAGAGCTGATTGACGGGGTCGAACTGGGCGGCGTGGCCGCGTTCCTGGGTGAGGCCCAGGAGTCTGGCACCACGTTGTTCATCTGACCAATTTACAGGTAAATTGGCATCTGTCGCTTGTTATAAATAAGAAGGTAGCTATTGATGTCGTAGCAATTTGAGTTTGTCCGTATTTGTTGATGCGCATCAATGGTGCATCCGGCCCGGGCTTTCACAATCGCGTCACTTTCAACGCAAAGTGGAGCAAACGCATGACACAACAAGCATCGCACCGCCCTGGCCGCAACGGTCTGTGGCGCGTGTTGGCCCCCCTGCTGGCTCTTGGGCTGAGTGGCTCAGTGTGGGCCGCCCAACCTGTGGCCCCAGCGGCAGATGACATCGCCACGGGAGCCAAGCTGGCAGAAAAACACTGTGCCGCTTGCCATGGAGCCACCGGGCAGGGGGCCACCATCGACTTTGCCAGCCTGGCCGGGCAAAACGAGATGTACATCGCCAAGCAGCTGCGGGAGTTTGCGTCAGGTGAGCGCGACAGCACTGTGATGGACTCCAAGGCGTCCATCCTGAGCGAATGCTCCATCCGCGCAGTGGCCAAGTTCTACCAGAGCCAGGTACCCAAGGTCAGCCCCTCAAAAGACCCGATGTTGGCCAATGCCGGGCAGTTTGTATATGAGCGGGGCAACCCCTACGCCGGATTGCCAGCATGTGTGTCGTGCCACGGCACCGGGGGCCGGGGCAATGCGGAATTGCCCAGGCTGGCCGGGCAGAACCCGCGCTACATGGAGCGCCAGCTCAAAAACTACGTCAGCCGCACCCGTGCGGGAGACAGTGCAGCGGTGATGACCATGGTCGCTTCCCGCATGACGGAAATGGAAATGAAGGCAGTGGTGGAGTACCTGGGAGCCATGAAATGACACAACGCGTCGAATTCCATCCACAGGGCCGTTGGTTGCCCGCCCCATCCCTCACGCTGGCCGCTTTGCTGCTGGTGTTTGCCGTCAGCAGTGCCTTGGCCGTTGAACCCGCGCAAGTGCCCGACGACAAACGTTCGGCCACAGGCTTGCATCTCACGGCTGTCGAGGCAGCGGCCATGAAGCGGGCCGACCCTGCCAAGGTGCTGCTGATCGACGTGCGCACCCGTGCCGAGGCCATGCTGCTGGGCATGCCAACCCTCGCTGACCATTTGGTGCCAGTGCTGGACTTTCCCGCCAAATGGGAATGGAGCCCCGACCAGGGCGAGTACCTGCAACAGGCCAATCCACGGTTTGTGCAAGATGTCGAGAAACGGCTGGCTGCAGCCGGGCTGACCAAAAACGACCCGGTGATCCTGATCTGCCGATCGGGCATCCGCAGCAACAGCGCTGCCGGCTTGCTCAGCCTGTACGGATTCAAAAAGGCCTACACGGTGATCGACGGTTACGAGGGTGACGAAGCCAAGACCGGACCGCAGGCCGGTCAGCGCACTGTCAACGGGTGGAAAAATGCCAAACTGCCCTGGACTTACAAACTGGACACCGCCAAGGTGTACACCGACGCCCTTTGACCACCGGTGGTCAGATCAGGCTTACTGCTGGGGGGGCAGCAGCAGGCCTGGCAGGGAGGTCGTGTCAGACTCAGACGCATCCACGCGCCGTGCTCCGTTGAACCGCTTGGTCCAGTAGGCTTGGCGCATGTCTTCGACGCGCACCTTGGCCCCGGCGCGTGGCGCGTGGATGAATTTGCCATCGCCCAGGTAAATGCCCACGTGGCTGAATGTGCGGCGCATGGTATTGAAAAACACCAAATCTCCGGGGCGGAGCTCTTCTTTTTTGATCGGCATGGTGGCTTGCGCCTGCTCGGCAGCGCGGCGCGGCAACACCAGTCCCAAGGTGCGCTCATAGGTCGCCCGCACAAAGCCGCTGCAGTCAAAACCGGTGCTTTCGCTGCTGCCACCGCGCTTGTATGGCACCCCCAGGAACCCCATGGCGTTGAGTACCAAGTCGGATGTGGTTGTGCTCACCACGTCGCGGAACTGGCTCAATTGGAGCGACAACCCAGCCTCTGACAACAGCGGAGGGGCATCTTGATGGAGGGGGGAGGGCGCATCCAGTGGGGCGGACAGTGCAACGCTGCACGCCACGCCAACCACTGCCACAGCTCCCAGCCGTTGGGCAGATTTTGCCCAGCGGGGGGATAAAAAAGTCATGGCGCGCAGGGTAGGGGCTTGAACTGGCCAAGTCAATCCATTTACGCAAATACTTTCGATTTGTGTGACTTCAGCGCCTACCATGTCGGGCTTGTGCAGCCGTGTGTGGTTGCTCTTTACCAGCAAAACAGGAAACCATCCCGTGTTGATCGATGTGACCGAATCCCAATTGGTTCTGGTGGATTATCAGGACCGTCTCATGCCCGCCATTTTTGACCACCCGGCCGTGCTCGCCAATGCCGTGCGTTTGGGCAAAGTTGCCCGCATGTTGGCTGTGCCCGCATGGGGTACCGAGCAAAACCCGGCAAAGTTGGGGCCTAACCACCCCGATGTCAGTGCTCTGTGCAACAAAACCCTTCCGAAAATGCACTTCAGCGCGGTGCCCGACGGCTTGAGCGAGTGGTTGCGCCCGCCGCAGCGCGTGGCAGGGGGCAATGCCCGCAGTCTGCCCAAACACCTGCAGAAGCCAGCAGCCGCACCTGCGTCTGAGCGGAACACCATCGTGATTGCGGGTTGCGAAGCCCACGTGTGCCTGCTGCAGACTGCGCTTGAGTTACTCGATGACGAATTCGACGTGTGTGTGGTCACCGATGCCTGCAGCTCCCGCACCGAGCGCAACCGGGACGCTGCTTTTGACCGCCTGGCTGGCGCTGGGGCCGAGTTGGTCACCACCGAAATGGTGGTGTTTGAGTGGTTGCGCCATTGTGAGGGGGATGAGTTCCGTGAGGCTTTGTCGCTGGTGAAATAACCTGAAGCCCGGTACCCGGGTGTCAGTTAAACGCAAGAGCGGCTTCTCATAATTATGAATTCAGTTTGAACCACCAACTTGCGCGCCCCCGCGGTGCGCCCACTGGAGACCCTGATGAGTAACTACGCCGATTTTTTCCGCCGTTCCATTGATGACCGGGACGCTTTTTGGGGCGAGCAAGCCCAGTTGGTGGACTGGAAAAAGCCCTACGAACGGGTTTGCAACTACGACAACCCACCGTTTGCCAAGTGGTTTGAAGGCGGCCTGACCAACCTGTGCCACAACGCTGTGGATCGGCACCTGGCGACGCGCCCCGACCAGAACGCGTTGATTTTTGTGTCCACCGAAACCAACGTAGAGCGCACCTATTCCTTCCGTGAACTGCACGCCGAGGTGCAGCGCATGGCTGCTGTGTTACACGCGCAGGGCGTGAAAAAGGGCGACCGGGTGCTGATTTACATGCCCATGATCCCAGAAGCGGCGTTCGCCATGCTGGCCTGTGTGCGCATCGGTGCCATTCACTCTGTGGTGTTTGGCGGGTTTGCCAGCGTCAGCTTGGCCAGCCGCATTGAGGACTGTGCACCGGTGGCCATCGTCAGCGCCGACGGTGGGTCGCGTGGTGGCAAGGTCGTGCCTTACAAAGGTCTGCTGGATGAGGCCATCAACCTGTCGAGCCACAAACCAGCCCGCGTGGTGATGGTCAATCGGGGCTTGGCACCCATGTCCAACGTCGAAGGTCGTGACGTTGACTACGCGACCGAGGCAGCGATGGTGCAAGACACCGTGGTGCCCTGTGAGTGGGTCGACGCCACACACCCCAGCTACATCCTGTACACCAGTGGCACCACGGGCAAGCCCAAAGGTGTGCAGCGCGACACCGGTGGTTACACCGTGGCACTGGCCGCCAGCATGAAGCACATTTACATGGGTGAGCCCGGCGAAACCTATTTCTCCACCAGCGACATTGGTTGGGTGGTGGGCCACAGCTACATCATTTATGGCCCGCTGATCGGCGGTATGGCCACCATCATGTATGAAGGCCTGCCCATCCGGCCCGATGCCGGCATCTGGTGGAGCCTGGTCGAAAAATACAAAGTGTCCGTCATGTTCAGCGCCCCCACGGCGGCGCGCGTGCTCAAGAAGTACGACCCCGAGTACCTCACCAAATACGACCTGTCCAGTCTAAAGGCCTTGTTCCTGGCCGGTGAGCCGCTTGACGAGCCCACCGCCAAATGGATTTCGGGCGCGCTGGGCAAGCCGATCATCGACAACTACTGGCAAACCGAAACCGGCTGGCCGATCCTTGGCATTGCCAACGGCGTGGAAACCAAGGCCAGTAAGTTCGGCAGCCCAGGTGTGCCCATGTACGGCTACAACGTGAAATTGATGAGCGAGGCGTCTGGCGAGGAACTGGCCACGCCCAATGAAAAAGGCGTGGTCGCTGTGCAGGGTCCGTTGCCACCCGGTTGCATGCAAACCGTCTGGCAAGACGACAAGCGCTTTGTGAGTACCTATTGGACGGGCTCTGGCCCGAACATGATGTACAGCACCTTTGACTGGGGCATCAAAGACGCCGACGGCTACTACTTCATCCTGGGACGCACCGACGACGTGATCAACGTGGCCGGCCACCGCCTGGGCACACGCGAAATTGAAGAAAGCATTTCCAGCCACCCGAATGTGGCCGAGGTTGCCGTGGTGGGGGTGGCCGATCAACTCAAGGGGCAGGTAGCCATGGCGTTCGCCGTGGTGAAGGATGCCAGCCTTGTCACGGACGACGCCGCAGCACGCAAGCTCGAAGCCGAAATCATGAAACTGGTGGACGACCAGCTCGGCGCTGTGGCTCGCCCGGCCCGCGTGCGTTTTGTGAGCGTATTACCCAAAACCCGCAGCGGCAAATTGCTGCGCCGCGCCATACAGGCAGTGTGCGAAGGCCGGGATGCCGGTGACCTGACCACGATGGACGACCCGGCTGCTTTGCAACAGATCAAAGACCAGGTCATTGCCTGAGCCTGAGCTCAGTAAAATTTTATAAAAAATACGGACTTGGTGCTTATCGGTGATGCTTTTCGTGCTCTGATTTCAGATTCAGGCGGATGTCAAAAACACCTCGGTTTGTCGGGGTGTTTTTGTTTGGGCTGCGCACGCAGCATTGAGGGTTTATGCGGCCCTGACTGACCGCTGGCTGACGTTATGATGCTTGCTTATATATTTAACCGTGTGGATACGCCATGGAAGAAACGACGCAAAGCGACGACCAGACTGAAAAAGTGAGGGTTTTCGAGTTGGCGGCCGAGCTCTTCGGCGTGTTGGCCACGCCCATGCGCTTGCGCATCCTCAGTGCGCTGTGTGACCAGGAGAAATCGGTTTCACAACTGCTGAGTGAAATTGATACCACTCAACCCAATTTGTCTCAACACCTCAACGTGCTGTACCGGACCGGTGTGTTGGCCAAGCGGAAAGAGGGCACACAGGTGATTTATCGCGTGCAGAGCGAGCAGGCTGTGACGCTGTGCCGCACCGTTTGCACACAAATCGCTATCGAGATGGATGAGCCCAGCACCATTCCGCTGGCCCAGCGCCTGTCACCCCGCATGACGCCCTGAGGCCAATCGGTCACACAAGCCCCGGATTTAACTGACCCCTACCTGACCGGTGGCTGTTTGCCAACATTTCGTTGGGCCAGTTGATTTTTGTCTTGGCGCTTCTTTTGAAACCCGGGTCTGTCGGTGCGACAATGCGCGTTGCACTTGGCCCTTCCTTTGTCACAGTCGCATCCGCCAAACGGTTCAGCCGTGTCGCGGGAGGTTTATCAACCATCTGATGTTTCCCCAAGGGGAACGGAGGTCAGCGAATCAATGAGCGAGACTAACAACGTCTACGGTGCCTTTTCAGGCAACTCGTACCTGTTCGGGGGCAATGCCCCGTACGTCGAAGAGATGTACGAGAACTATTTGGCCAACCCTGGCAGCGTGCCAGACACCTGGCGCAGTTACTTCGATGCATTGCAGCACGTGCCCGCCGTCGATGGCACCGATGCCCGCGATGTGCCTCACATGCCAGTCATCAGTGCCTTCGCCGAAATGGCCAAGCAGGGCACCACCCGTGTGGTTTCGGCCAACCCCGATTCGGAAATGGGCCGCAAGCGCGTGTCCACCCAACAGCTGATTGCCGCATACCGCAACGTCGGCAACCGTTGGGCCAACCTCGATCCCCTCAAGCGCACCGAGCGCGAGAACATCCCCGAGTTGGAGCCTTCTTTCTACGGCTTCAGCGATGCAGACCTGGAAACCGTGTTCAACACCAGCAACACGTTCTTCGGCAAAGACACGATGTCTCTGCGCGAACTGCTGAACGCGCTGCGTGAAACCTACTGCGGCACCATCGGTGCCGAGTACATGCACACGTCTGACCAGAACGAAAAACGCTGGTGGCAGCAAAAGTTGGAAAGCATTCGCAGCAAGCCCAACTATTCCGCCGACAAGAAGAAGCAAATTCTGGAAAAGCTCACGGCTGCCGAGGGCTTGGAGCGTTTTCTGCACACCAAGTACGTGGGCCAGAAACGCTTTTCGCTGGAAGGTGGCGAGAGCTTCATCGCTGCGATTGACGAGGTCATCCAGTCTGCCGGTGCGCGTGGCGTGCAAGAAATCGTGATTGGCATGGCCCACCGTGGCCGCCTGAACGTGCTGGTGAACGTGATGGGCAAAATGCCCAAAGACCTGTTTGCGGAGTTTGATCACACAGCCCCCGAAGACCTGCCGGCTGGCGATGTGAAGTACCACCAGGGCTTCAGTTCCGATGTGACGACGCCTGGCGGCCCGGTTCACCTGTCTCTGGCATTCAATCCATCTCACCTGGAAATCGTCAACCCCGTGGTCGAGGGCTCTGTGCGGGCCCGCATGGACCGCAGGGGCGACCCCGCTGGCAAGCAAGTGTTGCCTGTGCTCGTGCACGGTGATGCCGCTTTCGGTGGTCAGGGTGTCAACCAGGAAACCCTGGCTCTGGCCCAGACCCGCGGTTACACCACGGGTGGCACGGTGCATTTCATCATCAACAACCAGATCGGGTTCACCACGTCTGACCCGCGTGACATGCGCTCCAGCGCATATTGCACAGACATCGTGAAGATGGTCGAGGCCCCGGTGCTGCACGTCAACGGTGATGATCCTGAAGCAGTGGTGTTGGCCACTCAACTGGCGCTGGAATACCGCATGGAGTTCCGCCAGGATGTCGTGGTGGACATTGTGTGCTTCCGCAAGCTTGGCCATAACGAGCAGGACACCCCCAGTCTGACCCAGCCGCTGATGTACAAGAAAATCGCTGCCCACCCTGGCACGCGGCGCCTGTACGCAGACAAACTGGCCACTCAGGGCTTGGGCGACACCATCGGTGACGACATGTCCAAGGCCTACCGATCGGCCATGGACGAAGGTCGGCACACGGTAGACCCAATCCTGACAAACTTCAAAAGCAAGTTTGCGGTGGACTGGTCTCCATTCCTGGGCAAAAAATGGACCGATGCAGGTGACACGGCCATTCCGCTGGCGGAGTGGAAGCGTCTGTCAGAAAAACTCACCAAACTGCCCGACACCGTCACCCCCCACCAGTTGGTGAAAAAAGTCTATGACGACCGTGCAGCCATGGGCCGTGGTGACTTGCCAGTGGACTGGGGCATGGGTGAACACATGGCGTTTGCCTCGCTGGTGGCCAGTGGTTACCCGGTTCGCCTGTCAGGTGAAGATTGCGGACGCGGTACGTTCACGCACCGCCATGCCGTCATTCACGACCAAAGCCGCGAAAAGTGGGACACCGGTACCTACGTGCCGCTCCAGAACGTGGCTGACAACCAGGCCCCGTTTGTGGTCATTGACTCCATCCTGTCTGAAGAGGCAGTGCTGGGCTTTGAATACGGTTACGCCTCCAATGACCCCAACACCCTGGTGATCTGGGAAGCGCAGTTTGGCGATTTCGCCAACGGTGCACAGGTGGTGATTGATCAGTTCATCGCCTCGGGTGAAGTGAAGTGGGGCCGCGTCAACGGCATCACGCTGATGTTGCCGCACGGTTACGAAGGGCAGGGCCCAGAGCATTCATCGGCCCGCCTCGAGCGCTTCATGCAGTTGGCAGCTGACGCCAACATGCAGATCGTGCAGCCCACCACTGCCAGCCAGATCTTCCACGTGTTGCGCCGCCAGATGGTTCGCAACCTGCGCAAGCCGCTGGTGATCATGACTCCCAAGTCTTTGCTGCGCAACAAAGACGCCACTTCTCCGCTATCGGAATTCACACGCGGCGGCTTTCAGACGGTCATTCCTGAGAACAAGGAAGACGTGCTGAAAAAGGCAGACAAGGTCAAACGTGTGGTGGTTTGCTCGGGCAAGGTGTACTACGACCTGGTCAAGAAGCGCGAGGAAAAGGGCCAGGACGACGTCGCCATCGTGCGCGTGGAACAGCTCTATCCCTTCCCACACAAGGCGTTTTCTACCGAACTGAAAAAGTACCCCAATGCGGTGGATGTGGTCTGGTGCCAGGACGAGCCCCAAAACCAGGGCGCGTGGTTCTTTGTGCAGCACTACATCCATGAAAACATGCTGGAAGGCCAGAAACTGGGTTACTCGGGACGCGCTGCATCTGCATCGCCTGCCGTGGGCTACTCGCACTTGCACCAGGAGCAGCAGAAGGCGCTGGTGGACGGCGCGTTCGGCAAGCTCAAGGGCTTTGTTCTGACCAAGTGATTTTTTGGCTGGCACCCCGCTCGGGCCAGAACTGCCCGGCCGGTGCCCCCGCATGACCCAATTGAAGGATTCAAAAAATGGCAATCGTAGAAGTCAAGGTTCCACAACTGTCTGAGTCGGTCGCAGAGGCCACCATGCTGACGTGGAAGAAAAAGGCCGGTGACATGGTCGCAGTCGATGAGATCCTCATCGAAATCGAAACCGACAAAGTGGTGCTGGAAGTGCCCGCACCCTCCGCCGGCATGTTGAGCGAAATCGTCGTGGCCGATGGCGGTACGGTGGTTTCTGACCAGCTCATCGCGCGCATCGACTCTGACGGCAAAGGCGCTGCGGCAGCACCCGCCGCTGCAGCTGCTGCACCCGTGGCGGCTACTGCGGCTGTGGCTGCTCCTGCCGCCTTCGCCAGCACCGGCATGGCCGGTGTGGCCATGCCTGCTGCTGCCAAGCTGATGGCCGACAACGGCATGGCTGCAGGCTCTGTGTCTGGTACCGGCAAAGACGGCCGCGTGACCAAAGGCGATGTGCTGGGGGCCGTGGCCGCCGGTGCCAATGTGCCCAAGGCCGCGCCCGCACCTGTCGCCATTCCCACCGGCGTGCCCACCAAAGTGCTGCCCCAAGTGGCCGGCCCTGCCACACCTGACCTGGGTGACCGCCCAGAGCAACGCGTGGCCATGACCCGCCTGCGTGCCCGCGTGGCCGAGCGTCTGCTGCAGTCGCAAGCCACCAACGCCATCCTGACCACGTTCAACGAAGTGAACATGGCTCCTGTGATGGACATGCGCAAGAAATTCCAGGAAAAGTTCGAAAAAGAGCACGGCTGCAAGCTGGGCTTCATGAGCTTCTTCGTCAAAGCTGCGGTGCACGCCCTGAAAAAGTACCCCGTGCTGAACGCGTCCGTCGATGGCAACGACATCGTCTACCACGGTTACTTCGACATCGGTATTGCCGTGGGCTCGCCCCGCGGCTTGGTGGTGCCCATCCTGCGCAATGCAGACCAGATGAGCTTTGCTGACATCGAGAAGAAGATTGCCGAGTTCGGCAAGAAGGCTGCTGACGGCAAGCTGGGCATTGAAGAAATGACCGGCGGCACGTTCTCCATCTCCAACGGTGGGACGTTCGGCTCCATGCTGTCCACGCCCATCATCAACCCACCTCAGTCGGCCATTCTGGGGGTGCACGCCACGAAAGACCGCGCCGTGGTGGAGAACGGGCAAATCGTGATCCGCCCCATCAACTACCTGGCCATGAGCTACGACCACCGCATCATCGACGGTCGCGAAGCCGTGCTGGGCTTGGTGGCCATGAAGGAAGCGCTGGAAGACCCATCACGCTTGCTGTTCGGTATCTGATCGACCTGGAGGCCAAAATTTATAACAATTTTGGCCTCCACTGCTTTACTGGCGGTACTTCTTAGCTATTTATTACATATTTGCCTCAGCGCCTTGAATGGGTGAGTCGGGGCGTGAGGTGAACACATGAGCAAACAGTTTGACGTCGTCGTCATCGGTGGCGGCCCCGGTGGCTACATTGCTGCCATCCGTGCAGCCCAGTTGGGTTTCAACGTCGCGTGCATCGACGAGTGGAAAAACGACAAGGGCGGCCCTGCACCCGGCGGTACCTGTACCAACGTGGGTTGCATTCCGTCCAAGGCGCTGCTGCAATCGTCCGAGCATTTCGAGCAGGCCAACCACCACTTTCCCGATCACGGCATTTCCACCGGAACGGTGAAGATGGACGTGGCCAAAATGGTGGCCCGCAAAGACGCTGTGGTGAAGCAAAACAACGACGGCATCCTGTACCTTCTCAAAAAGAACAAGGTCAGCTTTTTCCACGGGCGTGGTTCGTTCGTGAAGGCTGCTGAAGGTGGTGGATATGAAATCAAGGTGGCTGGTGCCACCGAAGAAACCGTTGTCGGCAAACAGGTCATTCTGGCCACTGGCTCCAACGCCCGTGCACTGCCCGGCACGCCGTTTGACGAAGTCAACGTGCTGTCCAACGACGGCGCTCTGCGCATCGGCGCCACGCCCAAGAAGTTGGGTTTGATCGGCTCTGGCGTGATTGGCCTGGAAATGGGCTCGGTCTGGCGCCGTCTGGGTGCCGAAGTCACCATCCTCGAAGGCCTGCCCACATTCCTGGGCGCGGTGGACGAGCAAATTGCCAAAGAAGCCAAAAAAGCCTTCGACAAACAAGGCCTGAAGATCGAGCTGGGCGTGAAAGTCGGCGACATCAAGGTCGGCAAGAAGGGCGTCAATGTGTCTTACACCAACTCCAAGGGCGAAGCAGTTGAGCTGGCTGTGGACAAGCTGATCGTCTCCATTGGCCGCGTGCCCAACACCATTGGTTTGAATGCCGAAGGCGTTGGCCTGCAACTGGACGAGCGTGGCGCCATCGTGGTGGACGGCGACTGCAAAACCAACCTGCCCGGCGTGTGGGCGGTGGGCGATGTGGTCCGTGGCCCCATGCTGGCCCACAAGGCGGAAGAGGAGGGCGTTGCTGTGGCCGAGCGAATTGCGGGTCAGCACGGCCACGTCAACTTCAACACCGTGCCCTGGGTCATCTACACCAGCCCGGAAATTGCTTGGGTGGGCCGCACCGAGCAGCAACTCAAAGCCGACGGCGTCAAATACAAGGCTGGTACGTTCCCGTTCCTGGCCAACGGGCGCGCCCGTGCGCTGGGTGACACCACCGGTATGGTGAAGTTCCTGGCAGACGCCACCACCGACGAGATTTTGGGCGTGCACATCGTGGGCCCCATGGCTTCGGAGTTGATTTCAGAAGCCGTGGTCGCCATGGAATTCCGTGCCAGCGCCGAAGACATTGCCCGCATCTGCCATGCCCACCCTTCGTTGAGCGAAGCCACCAAAGAAGCTGCCCTGGCGGTGGACAAGCGAACCCTCAACTTCTGAGCAGGCATACGCTGTGAGCGTCACCGCAGCCTACCGACAAGCCTTGGTTGACCGGGGCTTTGCCAGTGATCCCGCGCAAGAGCGAGCCATTGCCGAGCTGGAGCGGTGCGCCACCGAGTGGGCTGCGTACAAGCAGCGCCGCTCGAATTCGCTGAAGAAGCTGTTCATTCGCCCTGAAATTCCCCGGGGCGTTTACATGTTTGGCGGGGTAGGGCGCGGCAAGAGCTTTCTGATGGATTGTTTCTTCAACGCCGTGCCCCTGAAGCGGAAAACGCGGCTGCACTTTCACGAATTCATGCGTGAGGTGCACCGCGAGTTGCGTGACATGCAGGGCACCGTCAACCCGCTGGACGAGCTGGGCAAGCGCATGGCTGAGCGCTACAAGCTCATTTGCTTCGACGAATTCCATGTGGCCGACGTGACCGACGCCATGGTGTTGCACCGCTTGCTCGACTCATTGTTCAAGCACGGCGTGGGGTTTGTGACCACGTCCAATTTCCACCCTGATGGCCTGTACCCTGACGGGCTGCACCGCGACCGCATCCTGCCGGCCATTGAACTGTTGAAAAGCCGTCTGGTGGTCATCAATGTCGACAACGGCACCGATTACCGGCGGCGGGCACTCGAGCATGTGAACCTGTACCACTGCCCTTTGACGGAAGAGGCCGATGCCGCCATGGTCAAGGCGTTCGACGAGTTGGCGGAAACGGCTGATGAGTCACCCGTGATGACCATCGAGGCTCGCAAAATACACGCCCACCGCCGAGCCGGCGGTTTGATTTGGTTTGATTTCAAGACCCTGTGCGGTGGTCCCAGGTCGCAAAACGACTACCTGGAACTGGCCACGCAGTTTCACACCCTGATGCTGAGCAACGTTCCGCAGATGGAAGTGCGGATGGCCAGTGAAGCGCGCCGCTTCACGTGGTTGATTGACGTGCTGTACGACCGCAAGGTCAAGCTGGTGATGTCGGCAGCGGTACCGCCCGAGCAGTTGTACACCGAAGGTCCGATGTCGCACGAATTTCCGCGAACGGTGTCTCGCTTGGTGGAAATGCAGTCGTCAGAATTTCTCGCGGAACCTCATCGCTTGGTGGACACGCGGATCACGTGAGCGCGTGGCGCATCGATCCGCCCCCATCGCCACCTGAACTCAGGTCGGCAACTCGAACTTGACCACAATCACCGACAGGTTGTCTCCATAGCCGTTGGCCCGCGACCGGGCGATGTCTATCAGGCGTTCACATGCCTCTTTAGCGCTGTACAGCGTGAGAATTTGGCTCAATTCAGCATCGGAAAAATAATGCCAAACACCATCGCTGCAAGCCATCAGTGCATCACCAGCCAAAATGGCATCGATGGTGTGGGTTGTCACAGGGGGATCGGCCTCAGTTCCGAGGCAACCCATCAGCACATTGGATTGGGGATGGTTTCTGGCCTGTTCCTCTGTCAGCGCACCACGGTCTACCAGGCTCTGCACGTATGAGTGATCGCTGGTGCGGTGTATCAACTTGCCACGACGGAAGTGGTAGATGCGGGAATCCCCTGCATGAACCCAGTGGCAGGCCGATTCGGGGGTGAGAAGAAATGCCGCCAATGTGCTGTGCGGCTCCTGCTCAGCTGACGCTGCCGTGAGGCGAATGACCATGTGGGCTTCCTGCGCAACGCGCAGCAGCAGCTCATCGGGAGAGTCGGTGTTGGGCGCATAACGCTCGAACAGTTGCTTGGCAGTCATCAGCACCTGGTCGGACGCCTTGCGACCACCGCTGCGTCCCCCCATACCATCGGCCACCACCGCCAGAACGCACTGTTTGATGCCGGGGTGCACCCAGAGCGCTACCTGGTCTTGCTGGTAGTCACGGTCGCCTTTGTGCAGGCCCGTTCCCGCGGTGATGCGAAGGGCTGCCGCCATTAGCCTTTACCCTTCGCGAACAAGGGCTCTTTCAGGGGTGTTTTCACCAGAGTTTCCACCAGGGACCTTTGTCGGATGCTGGGGCCACGCCGGACAGGTAATCCGACTTGGGAAAATTGTGTGTCAGCACACGTTTGGCATCGTCACGCAAACTGGCCATGCCCAACGCGTCGTAAGACTTGTAAAGCAAAAAAAGCGCTTCTTCAGCAGCAGGAGCCCCGGAATAATCGGTCAATGCGGCTTGGGCGCGGTTGACCGCTGCCACATAGGCTCCTCGGCCAAAATAGTATCGGGCCACGTGGACCTCGTGCGCAGCCAACGAATTGACCGTGTATGTCATGCGCAGGCGACTGTCAGGTGCATACCTGGACTCAGGAAACCGTGTGACCAACTCGCGAAACGACTCGAATGACTCTTTGGCCGCTTGCTGATCGCGTTCGGACAACTCCTGCCGGGACAGAAAGCCAAAGAGGCCCAAGTTGTCGTTGAAGCTGGCTAAGCCTTTGAGGTACAGCGCGTAGTCCAGCGCTGGGCTGGCGGGGTGCATTTTCATGAAGCGATCGAGCGTGGCTTGTGCCTGCGCCACCTCGCCAGATTTGTAATGTGCGTATGCCTTGTCGAGTTGTGCTTGCTGAGCCAGTGGGGTGCCTGCCGCGCGGCCTTCCAGTTTCTCAAGCAGGGTTACAGCTTTGGTGAAGTTGCCGGCTTTGCGTTCATCGAGCGCTTCCGACTGGATTTTTTGAGGGCTCCAGTTGACTGTCGGGTCGGCGGGGGTGGAAGAGCACCCGGCCAGTGCGAACAATGCGCTGGCAGCGAGCGCACCGGGGCGGTACGATAATTTGGGGCCTGACATGACACCCTTTCTAGAGCTGGAAACACTGGTTTGAACGCTGAAATTATATCGATCGACCGTGGAAGCCCGTCCCAGGCAAGCCCCTCCGACCCGGACTTCGATACCGAGGTCAGGTCTGTGATCGTGCCACCGCAAATGCATGGTCACAGGTTGGACAAGTGCCTGGCCGAGTGCATACCCGAGTTTTCCCGCTCATACCTGCAGCAACTGCTGATTCAGGGCGATGTGTCTGACTCTGGTCGCGTAGCCAGCAAAGCCTCTGCCAAGGTACAGGCGGGTCAATGTCTTACGGTCAATTTACGCCCGACGCCCCAGGCACAGGCGTTCAAGGCCGAGCCGTTGGAAATGGATGTGGTGTTTGAAGACGACCATGTCATCGTGATCAACAAACCCGCAGGATTGGTGGTGCACCCAGCTGCTGGAAACTGGACTGGCACGCTGCTCAACGGTTTGTTGATGCATCACGCAGGTGCATCCGATCTCCCAAGAGCAGGGATCGTTCATCGCCTGGACAAAGACACCTCGGGTTTGATGATGGTGGGCAAAACACGTGCTGCAGTGGATGGCCTGTCAAGGCAGATTGCGGGCCGAACAGTCAACCGCTATTACCTCGCCTTGGCCGAACGCGAGTGGCGCCGCTATGGTCAGCTGGTCTCAGTGGATCAGCCTTTGGGGCGGGACCCCGCCAACAGAATCCGCATGGCCGTGATGCGCTCGGACCAAACCAGTGGCAAACCAGCCAAAACCCTGTTCAGATTACTGGACGGGAGCCCACAAACCAGCTTGCTGGGTTGCAAACTGTTCACCGGCCGAACCCACCAAATTCGGGTTCACCTTGCTTGGCTGGGGCATCCCATCGTGGGCGACAGTGTTTACGGCGGGCATACCACCGCGCTCATGCAGCGGCAGGCCTTACACGCTACGCGCCTCGATTTTCTGCATCCCATCTCAGGAGCGCATCTCAGTTTTTCGTCCGCGCTGCCCGCCGATATGCAACAAACCCTTGTCGAAGAAGGTCTCTACTACAATTGGGCTTCGCTCGGTCCAGCCACCTTCGACCCGAGTGCAGGCTGACATTCGCTTGGCCTTTTCTCCCGACCGCTGTTGGGCAACTCCTTTTTGATCCCACCATGAATCCGGCGCATGCCACACGCATCGTTGAGGCTGCTTTGATCAGCAGCTCTCACCCCCTTACTGTCAAAGACCTGCAACTGGTTTTGGGTCCCGATGCGTCGACGGAGGAGGTGAGAGGTTTACTGACAGAACTGCAGGAGTTGTGGGTTGGCCGGGGGGTGGAGTTGGTTCACGCAGCATCGGGGTGGCGATTTCAAACTCGCCCGGACATGCGCCCTTATCTCGACCGATTGCATCCGGAAAAGCCTCCCAAGTACACCCGTGCCACGCTGGAAACCTTGGCAATCATTGCCTATCGGCAACCTGTTACGCGGGGTGACATGGAAGACATACGCGGAGTCACCATCAATTCTCAATTGCTCAAACAACTGGAGGACCGGGGTTGGGTGGAGGTGATTGGCCACAGGGATGCAGTCGGTCGCCCTGCTTTGTTTGCTACCACCCGACAATTTCTGGATGACCTCGGCCTGCGGTCTTTGGATGAGCTGCCGGAATTGGGCGACAAGCTGGTGGACAGGCTTGAGGATCGCAACCTGTTCATGCCCGTCCCAGATCTTTTGCCCAACAAGCCCTCGAACGTGGCTTCGCCTGCGTGGGCTGAAGCGTCAATTATTGAACATGGGCAGACCAGCCTGCTGCCCTGAAGTCTTGAATCGGAAAAAACATGTCCCAGCAACCGCCTTCATCCAAAGCAGTCCCTGCGTATCACCCTGCCGACACGTCAGTCCAACCTGAGGCTGCGGTATTTGACGAGGCTGGCCCTCTGCGTTTCTCCGATGTGGTCACCGGTGTTTTTGACACCGTTGCGGACCCGGATGCCCCTGCCACCGTTGCTCTCAAGCGGGTGCTGTTACCGCAGGCAGACAGCCCCAAGCTGCACAAAGTGTTGGCGCAGGCGGGCATGGGCTCCCGCCTTGAAATGGAGCAAATGATCCTGGAGGGAAAAATCTCAGTCAACGGCGAGCCCGCGCATGTGGGGCAGCGGGTCCAGTACGGTGACGTGGTCAAAGTCAACGGCAAGCCCATCCGAGTACGTTTGAACGCTCCTCCGCCCCGGGTGCTGGCGTACCACAAGCCCGCGGGCGAAGTTGTGACACACGACGACCCACAAAATCGCCCCACGGTTTTCCGCCGCTTGCCCCGGCTTTACCAGGGCAAATGGCAATCGGTCGGTCGCCTGGATCTGAACACTGAAGGATTGCTTCTCTTCACCAGTTCGGGGGAGTTGGCCAACAAGCTCATGCACCCCCGCTTTGGGCTCGAACGCGAGTACGCCGTGCGGGTGCTGGGAGCGCTTAACAACGAAGAGAAGCAGAAGCTCCTGGCGGGCGTGAAACTGTCGGACGGAATGGCCCAGTTCGGCACCATTGAGGATGGCGGGGGAGACGGGGCCAATTGCTGGTACCGCGTCACAATTACCGAAGGCCGCAACCGCGAGGTTCGTCGAATGTTCGAAGCAGTGGGACACGCTGTGAGCCGTTTGATTCGCATCAGGTACGGTGCCGTCATGCTGCCACGCGGCCTCAAGCGCGGAGCTTGGATTGAGCTCGATGAGAGCGATATCGGTCACCTGACACGCGCTGCTGGCCTGGCTCAGCCGGTTGATCGGCCACGCACCCCTCGCAACACGCCCACCGGACGTCGGCCAATGGCCCAGCAGGGGCTCATAGACCGTCGAAAAAAGCAGCCCACTGCTGAACAGATTCAGCCTGATCCCTTGAAAACCTCGCAGGGATACATCGGTGCGGATGCCATGAAAAAACACCGCGAGAAGGTCGCCAAAGGCGGCAAATACCGCCCACCGGGAGCTGCGGGTGGAGGTGGCAGGAATCGTTGATCCGGTGGGGCGACCCCAGTCCTGTGAAACTGGATCGCACTCACAGTAAAATGTGAGGCTGTACTTTTTTCAAATCAAGGTAATTACATGGCCATCGAACGTACCCTCTCTATCATCAAGCCTGACGCAGTTGCCAAGAACGTGATCGGCCAAATTTACGCCCGCTTTGAGGCCGCAGGCCTGAAAATCGTGGCAGCCAAATTGGCTCACCTGTCGCGCGCTGAAGCCGAGGCTTTCTACGCTGTCCACAAAGCCCGCCCTTTCTTCAAAGATTTGGTTGATTTCATGGTGTCTGGCCCCGTCATGATCCAGGCACTTGAAGGCGAAAACGCCATTGCCAAAAACCGCGATCTGATGGGCGCTACCGATCCCAAGAAGGCAGACGCGGGCACCATTCGTGCCGACTTTGCTGACAGCATTGATGCAAACGCCGTGCACGGTTCCGATGCAGCTGAAACTGCTGCCGTGGAAATCGCCTTCTTCTTCGCAGGAATGAACGTCTACCCACGCTGAGATGACTGCAGCCAACCTGCTTGAGTTCGATCTTGAAGGTCTGGCTGCTTTTTGCGAGCGGCTCGGGGAAAAGCGTTTCAGAGCCGTTCAGTTGTTTCGCTGGATTCATCAACGTGGAGCGAGTGACTTCGCGTCCATGACCGATCTCGCCAAGTCGTTGAGGGAAAAACTGAGCACCGCAGCGCACATAACTCCCCTCAAGGTGCTGTCGCGGCAGGATTCATCCGATGGCACCATTAAATGGCTGTTCGACGTCGGCAACGGAGACGCGGTTGAAACTGTCTATATCCCTGAAGCCGACCGCGGTACCCTTTGCGTTTCGTCGCAGGCGGGTTGTGCGGTCGGATGCAGATTTTGCTCCACAGGGCACCAAGGGTTCAGCCGCAACCTCACCACAGGCGAAATACTTGCGCAGCTGTGGTTTGCTGAGCATTTTCTCAGGGCGAAATTGGGGGGCGCGGAGCGTGTCATCTCCAATGTGGTGATGATGGGCATGGGAGAGCCGCTTCAAAACTACGCAGCCTTGGTCCCCGCCTTGAAGGCCATGCTGGACGATCATGGCTATGGGCTGTCTCGCAGGCGCGTGACGGTGTCCACATCTGGAGTTGTGCCCATGATGGACCGTTTGGCGGCCGAATGCCCCGTGGCACTTGCCGTTTCGCTGCATGCACCCAACGATGTTTTGCGCAGCAGCTTGGTGCCGCTCAACAACAAATACCCTCTGGCCGAGCTGCTTGACGCTTGCTTGCGCTATTTGCCTTCGGCCCCTCGCGACTTTGTTACCTTCGAATATTGCATGTTGGCAGGCGTCAACGATCAGCCCGAGCACGGGCGTCAGCTGGTGGGTTTGCTCAGGCAACACGCCGGACAAGGCATCCATTGCAAGATCAACCTCATTCCTTTCAATCCGTTCCCGGATTCTGGTCTGACCTGCTCCGATAAGGCCACCGTTCAGGCCTTTGCCGATCAACTGTTGGCCGCAGGCCTGGTCACCACCGTTCGGAAAACCCGGGGAGACGATATAGATGCCGCGTGTGGCCAATTGGCCGGTGACGTCGTAGACCGCACCCGCGTGGCGGACCGCATGGGCAACTTGCGCCGCTTGACCGAGTCGCCCGTGATCTGGGCAAACAAGGGGACCGTGCAGTGAATCGATCGGTGTGGATGTTTCACATGGCGCTGGTTTGCGTCGTTTCAGTGTTTTTTTTACAGGGTTGCGCACGTTCTGCAAGTGGCGTTGCGCATGAAACCGGAGCCGGTGGTGCTGATTTGATCACCGAGTCCGACGAGCCCGATGCCCGCAAACGGGCGCGGTTGCGTGTGGAGTTGGCAACTGGGTATTTCGAGCAAGGGCAAACCACGGTGGCCTTGGACGAAATCAAGCAGGCGCTCACTGCTGATGGCAATTACACACCGGCCCACAACCTCCGTGGTCTGGCCTACATGCGATTGGGAGAGATGCGACTGGCCGAGGACAGTTTTCGCCGGGCCATGTCCCTCTCACCTAAAGATGCTGGGGTGGCGCACAACTTTGGCTGGCTCCTGTGCCAACAGGCACGTTATCTGGAAGCACAGCCCTTGTTCGATGCCGCTCTGGCAAGCCCCATTTACAACGGGCGCGCCAAGACATTGCTGGCGCAAGGCATTTGCCAAGCTCGCGGAGGAAAACCCGTGGATGCAGAGGCCTCCTTGTCCAAGGCATTTGAGCTTGACGCAGGCAACCCGGTGGTGGCTTACAACCTCGCCCAGTTGTTGTTCAATCGCGGTGAACTGGTGAAGGCCCAATTTCACATGCGGCGGTTGAACAACAGTGAAATGGCCAACTCTGAAACGCTGTGGCTGGGCATGAAGGTTGAGCAGCGCCTGGGCAACCGTGATGTGATGCGCCAACTTGGGGATCAACTCAAGCGGAGATATCCGCAGTCCCGCGAGGCGGGGTTTTACGAGCGAGGTGCATTCCATGAGTGAGTCAGTCCCGCACTCTTCCTCCGATCACGCCGAGTCTCCTGTGACCACGGCCGGGCAACTTCTGCGGCAAGCCCGAGAGGCTTCCGGTTTGCACATCGTCGCGTTGGCCGCTGCGTTGAAAGTCCCGGTTCGAAAACTTGAAGCATTGGAAACGAATCGTTGGGATGAGCTGACCGACGCCACGTTTGCCAGGGCATTGGCGTCGAGCGTCGCACGGCATCTCAAGATCGATCCAACACCTGTGCTGATGGGGTTGCCCAGTGTTCGGCCCGTGTCGCTCAGTTCTCCGGTCGGTTTGGGGCATGTGGGGGAAGTCGCCGCCTCGGGTCCCACAGGGAATTGGACTCCGGCGATCTCGCTGGCCCGGCACAGCTGGGTGATCTCATTGCTGTTGCTGGGAGCTGCGGTGTTGTTTTTTTGGCCGCAATTGCAAACTGGCTTGGGCTTGGTTGCGACGTCTGTAGCCGTTGAGCCCTCCGCAGGTGATGTGTCGTTGGCGAAAGGGGAGTCCGTCACCGCTGAACCCATCACCCCTCCCGCAGCGTCTGAAACGGCGAAGCCTGTGAGTGCTCCCTCTGCGACGCTGGACACTCTGCCCCCGGCAACACTTTCGCCGGCGCTACCTTCTGGGTCTGCGTCCGTGGGGATCTCCGAGCCGTCAGGGGCCGCCGTGGCTGCGGTGCTTGCCATGTCGGCATCGCACGATACGTGGGTCGAGGTCACCGACAGCGCAGGCCGGGTGCTCATTCAGCGGGTGCTCAAGAAGGGTGAAGACATGTCTTTTGCCGACGGTGCACCGTATGCCGTTGTCGTTGGCAACGCGGCTGGAGCGAATGTTTTGGTGCGGGGTCAGTCGCTGGACTTGGCAAGCCTCACCAAAAACAATGTAGCCCGTTTTGCGGTCAAGTAACACCAAGCATGATGACCGACGATCAGCATTCCGCAGGCCCACAACAGTTGCCAGAAACACCACGCACACACCCGGTCCGTGTGTCATGGGGCAACAATCACGTTGTCGTAGGAGGTGGTGCGCCTGTGCGCATCCAGTCCATGACTAACACCGACACAGTAGACGCTGTTGGAACAGCCATTCAGGTCAAAGAACTGGCGCTCGCTGGCTCCGAGATGGTCCGGATCACGGTCAACAACGACGAGGCTGCCCGAGCTGTGCCTTATATCCGTGAGCAGTTGGATCGTATGGGTATCGATGTGCCGCTCGTGGGGGACTTCCACTACAACGGGCACCGCCTTCTGGCTGACCACCCCGATTGCGCATCAGCGCTGTCCAAGTACCGTATCAATCCCGGCAATGTTGGGCGTGGTGACAAGAGGGACAAACAGTTCCTGCAAATGGTGGAAACGGCGGCCCGGTTGAACAAAGCCATTCGCATCGGCGTGAATTGGGGCAGTCTGGACCAGGATTTGCTCGCGCGAATGATGGATGAAAACACCCGCCGCTCCACGCCCTGGGACGCCAAGCACGTGATGTACGAAGCGCTCATTTCCTCCGCTCTCGATTCGGCCCATCAGGCCGTTGATGCCGGTTTGCCTGCAGATCAGATCATTCTGTCGTGCAAGGTCAGCGGTGTTCAGGACTTGGTCACGGTGTACCAACAACTGGCTCAGCGCAGTCGGTTTGCGTTGCACCTGGGGTTGACAGAGGCGGGAATGGGCACCAAGGGCACCGTGGCCTCAGCTGCGGCATTGGCTATCCTTCTGCAGCAAGGCATTGGTGACACCATTCGGGTATCGCTCACGCCAGAGCCGGGTGAGGCCCGTACCCAAGAGGTGGTGGTTGCATCGGAAATTTTGCAATCGCTGGGACTGCGGTCCTTTGTCCCAAGTGTCACGGCGTGTCCGGGCTGCGGCCGCACCACCAGTACCACGTTCCAGGAACTTGCCAAACAAATTGACGATTTTTTGCGCAACTCCATGCCCGTTTGGCGCACCCGTTATCCGGGTGTTGAAAGCATGAAGGTGGCGGTGATGGGTTGTATCGTCAACGGACCCGGTGAGAGCAAACATGCTGACATTGGCATCAGCTTGCCGGGCACGGGCGAAGCACCAGCCGCCCCCGTCTATATCGACGGTGAAAAGCGGCTGACCCTGCGCGGCGACGATATCGCTCGCGAGTTTCAAACCGTGGTCGAAAACTATATTCAACAACGTTTTGGTGGCAAATCCTGACAGCTGTCAGGCCGCGCTGCGTACATTTCCATGGCTGAAAAAATCACCGCCGTCAAAGGCATGAACGACATCTTCCCTGCCGAATCAGCGGCGTGGGAGTGGCTCGAAGCTGAGCTGCGTGAACTCATGACGCGCTACAGCTACCGCAACGTCCGTACCCCCATCGTCGAGCCGACAGCATTGTTCGTTCGCGGGCTGGGCGAGGTAACCGACATTGTAGAAAAGGAGATGTACTCGTTTGAAGACCGCCTGAATGGTGAGGCCTTGACGCTGCGCCCCGAAAACACCGCTGGCGTGGTGCGTGCCATCGTCGAACACTCACTGTTGTATGACGGAGGCAAGCGTCTCTATTACATGGGCCCCATGTTCCGCCATGAGCGGCCCCAGCGTGGGCGCTACCGCCAGTTCCATCAGTTTGGTGCCGAAGCTTTGGGCTTTGCTGGCCCCGATGTGGATGCGGAATTGATACTGATGGCCTGTGACCTGTGGAAGGGATTGGGCCTGACAGGCGTGAAGCTTGAAATCAACAGCCTGGGTCAGCCCGCAGAGCGCCAGCAACACCGTCAAGCCCTGATTGCTTACTTTGAAGCCCATGCTGACCAGCTTGACGAAGACGCGCTCCGCCGTTTGCACACCAACCCGTTGCGCATTTTGGACACCAAAAACCCTGCCATGCAGGTTCTTGTCAATGAAGCACCCCGTCTCATGGACCATTTGGGCGAGGAATCGCTCGCGCACTTCAATGGCTTGCGTGCCATTCTGGATGCGAACGGAATCGCCTACACAGTGAACACCCGCCTGGTGCGGGGTATGGACTACTACAACCTGTCGGTGTTCGAGTTCGTGACCGATCAGCTCGGTTCGCAAGGCACCGTGTGTGCCGGCGGGCGGTACGACGGCCTCATCGGGCAAATTGGGGGCAAACCAGCACCGGCCGTCGGCTGGGCGCTGGGGATGGAGCGCATTCTGGAGTTGCTTAAGGCTGGGAAGTTGTTGCCCGCGCCGCCTGCACCTGATGTGTTTGCGGTGGTGCCCGATGCTGCAGCTTGGCCCGCTGTATCTCAAGTGCTGCGTGTGTTGCGGCAGCAGGGGCTGAAAGTGCAGATGCATGCGGGAGGATTTGATGGCAGGGGGAGCATGAAATCCCAGTTCAAAAAAGCCGACGGGAGCGGCGCACGTTATGCGCTGGTGTTTGGCCAGGACGAGCTCGCACAAGGTATGGTCTCCGTCAAGGCGCTGCGCGCCACCGATGAGCAGTCGACCGAGGTTGCCCAAAAGCAGCTTCCTCTGGCTGATGCAAACCTGTGGGCACAGACGCTCGCCAACTGAGAAGGGCCACGTGCCTGACCTCTAGAATCCAACACTTTCAAACACCAAGAATCACATGGCGCAAAGTCTAGACCTCGAAGAACAGGAACAACTTGACCAGATCAAGCATTTCTGGAGACGTTATGGCAACGCCATCACGTGGGCGCTCATCGTCATCTTCGGGGCCGTGGCCGCGTGGAACGGTTGGCAGTATTGGCAGCGCAAGCAGGCAGTGGGGGCGGCCATGTTGTATGACGAAATCGAGCGTGCCGTTGCCGACAAAGACGCCGAACGCATGTCGCGTGCGCTGGCAGACATCAAAGACAAGTTCTCCCGCACCACCTATGCCCAGCGAGGTGCGTTGCTGGCAGCCAGTGGCTTGAACGCCGCGGGCAAGCCAGATCTTGCCAAAGCTGCGTTGGCATGGACCGCCGAACAGTCGGGTGACGAAGGGTTGCGGAGCGTGGCCCGGCTGAGGCTTGCCGCTTTGGCCCTGGATGCCAACGCTGCCGACGAAGCCATCAAATGGTTGCAGTCACCTATGCCTGCTGAGTTTGCAGGGCTGACAGCCGACCGACTTGGAGATGTCTACCTCTCGCAAGGCAAAAACAACGAAGCGCGGGTCGAGTATGAAAAGGCCTACCAACTGCTTGATTCCACCACAGAGTACCGGCAGCTGGTTGAAGTCAAACTCAACGCCCTGGGGGTAGACCCCAAATCAACCGCAGTGTCTGCGCCTGGCACGAAATAATTTAGGCTTTTTATGGCCCTATCGCTTGTCAGTAAACAATTTATTGCTCTGGTTTTCACTGTTTTTCTGGTGGGCTGTTCGTCATCCGGCAACAAACCCAAACCTGCGCCGCTGACAGCCCTCGCGCCCGTGGTGTCTGCCCAGCAGGTCTGGGTGAACCGCATCGGCGACGGTGGCGGTTTGTCGCTCTCAGTGCATGCAGACACGGCTTTGGTCGCTTCGCGCAACGGGGCCATAGCTGCAGTGGACACCACCAGTGGCAAGGACGTTTGGCGGGTCAACTTGGGCGAGCCGCTGTCGGCGGGAGCTGGGTCCGACGGCCACATGGCCGCTGTAGTCACACAGCGGAACGAGTTGGTTGCCATGGTCAACGGCAAAGTCGTGTGGCGGCAGCGCATGCCGTTTGCCACGTTCACCGCTCCACTGGTCGCTGGACAGAGGGTGTTTGTGCTGGGGGCTGACCGCTCGGTGACGGCATTCGACGGCAACTCCGGTGCACGTCTATGGTCGCAAACACGGCCAGGTGAGGCATTGGTGCTTCGGCAGGGAGGGGTGTTGATGCCTATCGGCGACACTTTGCTGGCCGGGCTTGGTCAAAGATTCGTCAGCTTCAACCCCAACACCGGTGCTGTTCGTTGGGACGTGGCGTTGGCCAACCTGCGTGGAGCCAACGACATCGAGCGCATGATCGACATGGTGGGTCCAGCAAACAGGTTGGGCGACACCGTGTGCGCTCGGGCGTTCCAGTCCGTCGTAGGCTGCATTGATGCGGTCAGAGGTCGGCTGAAGTGGGCTCAACCTGCCGATGGACGCTGGGGTGTCAGCGGCGATGACACCCATGTATTCGGCAGCGAATCGAACGGAACCATCATCGCGTACCGACGCGACACGGGTGCAAAGGCCTGGTCGAGTTCACTGTTGGCGCACCGCGACCTGAGCGCGCCCCTCGTATTGGGCCGCTCTGTGGTGGTGGGTGACGCAATGGGATTTGTTCACCTGCTGTCCCGCGAAGATGGCAGCGCCACTGGTCGCCTGGTCACGGATGGGTCGGCAACAGTGGCACCGCCCGCAGTAGTGGGCGATACGCTGATGGTATTGACCCAAAACGGTAACCTGTTTGCCTGGCGTCCTCAATAAGGCTTGACTCCATGCCAATCAACCTGGGCTTTGACCTTTGAAACCTGTGATTGCCCTCGTCGGGCGCCCCAACGTGGGCAAGTCCACCCTGTTTAACCGGCTGATCAAGACCCGCGATGCCATCGTGGCCGATTTCGCAGGCCTGACCCGCGACCGGCATTACGGCAACGGACGGCTCGGAGCACGCGAATTCATCGTGATCGACACCGGCGGTTTTGAGCCAGATGCGCAGGACGGCATTTACATGGAAATGGCCAAACAAACGCGGCAAGCCGTTGCTGAGGCCGATGTGGTGCTGTTCATTGTGGACGGTCGGGCTGGCGTGAGCGCACAGGATCATGAAATTTCCCAATACCTTCGCCGCCTGGGCAAGCCTTGTTTGTTGGTTGCCAACAAATCAGAAGGCATGAAAGACGGCATCAAGCTGAGTGAGTTTTTTGAACTGGGGCTGGGGGAGGTCATTCCAGTATCGGCATCGCACGGCCAGGGCGTTCGCTCGCTGACCGAACTAGCGCTGGAAACCCTCGGGTTGCCCGATGAAGATGAAACTGAAGCCGAAGACAACGGTGCGATTCGCCTGGCCGTTGCCGGAAGGCCCAACGTGGGCAAAAGCACACTGATCAACGCCTGGCTGGGTGAAGAGCGGCTGGTGGCATTCGACATGCCCGGCACCACGCGGGACGCGATATCGGTTCCGTTCGAGCGAGATGGCAAGCAATTCGAGCTCATTGACACGGCTGGTTTGCGTCGAAAAGGCAAGGTGTTTGAGGCCATTGAGAAGTTCTCGGTCGTCAAAACGCTGCAAGCCATCGAAAACGCCCATGTGGTCTTGCTCCTGCTTGATGCCACCCAGGGAGTGACCGACCAGGATGCCCATATCGCCGGCTACATCCTCGAGAGTGGTCGTGCCGTGGTGATCGCCATCAACAAGTGGGACGCAGCTGACGAATATCAGCGCAAGCTGGTTGAACGCGCCATTGAGCAGCGACTTGCTTTTCTGAAGTTCGCCAATGTCCACCTGATTTCTGCCAAGAAGCGTCAGGGCCTTGCACCGGTGTGGAAGTCCATCGCGCAAGCCCATGCTGCAGCCAACTGCAAAATGACCACGCCCGTGTTGACCCGTCTTTTGCTGGAGGCGGTCCAATTCCAGCAACCACAGCGCAGCGGCATGTTTCGGCCCAAACCGCGCTATGCCCACCAGGGGGGAATGAACCCACCTGTGGTGGTGGTCCATGGCAATTCGCTCGAGCATGTCACCGACAGCTACAAGCGGTTTTTGGAGGGTCGTTTTCGCAAGGCGTTCGATCTGGTTGGAACGCCTTTGCGCATCGAGATGAAAACCTCTGCCAATCCTTACAAGGACGCTGATTGAGAGTGTCACCCGGCTGTAAGGGAATATGCCGCTGTGGTATGGTCAAGCCTCCTCAACTTCACAGAACACGGAACATATCGTGAGCAACAACAAAGGCCAACTTTTGCAAGACCCTTTTCTGAACCAGCTCCGGCGCGAACATGTGCCGGTGTCCATTTATCTGGTCAACGGTATCAAGCTTCAAGGGCAAATTGAATCTTTCGACCAATACGTGGTTTTGCTGCGCAACACAGTGACACAGATGGTCTACAAACACGCGATTTCCACCATCGTGCCTGGGCGTCCGGTGCAGTTTGCCGTCGCGGGTGGCGATGAGCCCGGCTCTGCCGCCTGAACCGGTGCAGGGTAACTTGCGCCACAGCTGGTTGCCTGTCAATTCACTTTGAGTTCCTCTCACGCCACCGAAAACGCACAGCCCACCGTCATTCTGGTGGGTGTCAACTTCGGGGTTGTCAATTTTGATCAAGACCTGCACGAACTCGGCCTTCTGGCTGAGACGGCGGGTTTTTTAGTGGCCGATCGGGTGGTTTGCAAACGCAGGGCCCCCGATCCGGCGTTGTTTGTCGGTACTGGCAAGGCAGACGAAATCAAGCTGCTCGTCGACTCGCTGGGCGTCAAAGAGGTGTTGTTTGACCAAGCGCTGAGTCCCGCCCAACAGCGAAACCTCGAACGGTATCTCGGCGTCGCGGTGAACGACCGTACCCTGCTGATTCTTGAAATTTTTGCGCAGCGCGCCCGCAGCCATGAGGGCAAACTGCAAGTTGAGCTCGCACGCCTCCAATACGTGTCTACCCGACTGGTTCGTCGGTGGTCACACCTGGAGCGGCAGCGTGGCGGCGTCGGGCACAGGGGAGGGCCCGGCGAAACGCAGATTGAGTTGGATCGCCGCATGTTGGCTGACAGCATCAAGCGCACCCGCGAGCGGCTTGAAAAAGTCAAAAAACAACGCACGACCCAACGCAAACAGCGTGACCGTCGCAATGCGTTCAACGTGTCGCTAGTGGGCTATACCAACGCCGGGAAGTCGTCGCTGTTCAATGCGTTGGTCAAGGCGCGAGCATACGCAGCGGATCAGTTGTTTGCCACGCTGGACACCACCACCCGACAGCTCTACTTGGGTGACACTGCTGGGTCGGTGTCTTTGTCAGATACCGTGGGCTTCATCCGAGACCTGCCACATGGTTTGGTGGACGCGTTTGCAGCCACGCTACAGGAGGCGGCAGACGCAGACCTCTTGTTGCACGTGGTTGATGCGTCCAACCCCGGGCATTTTGAACAGATTCGGGAAGTTCTTGCTGTTTTGAATGACATCGGGGCTGGTGACGTGCCACAAATTTTGCTGTTCAACAAACTTGACGCCATGTCTGCTGACGCTTTGCCAGCCGAACTCGTCAACACCACTGAGCATGATGGCGTCTCTGTTCAGCGTGTTTACGTCAGCGCCCTGGTTGGCACCGGGTTGCCGGAGCTGCGCCGCCTGTTGACTGACACAGTCGCCCGCGGCCGCGATCTGGCGGATACCAGCGGGGCGAAAGACCCCCGTTTCCCGAATCACGAGCCGCTGATTGAAAATTCCGACGAAGCCTGAACCTTCCGGTCATCGAACCCTCTCACAGTTTTCATCAATGATCTTCACCAGAATGAATTCGAACGCTTTCACGCGCCAGGTACAGGCACTGCGCCACCGCTGGGGCATGTTCAACCTGAACGATCCCCGTTGGGGGCGGGGGGAGGACAACGGCTCAGGTGGCGAACCGTCTGCCCGGCCCGACGGTTCGCCACCACCTGCATCCCCACCACCGGCTGCCGACAACAGTCGCAGCCCACGCCCAAACCCCGGTTCGACACAGGGCCCCCCCGATCTGGATGAGCTTTGGCGGGATTTCAACCGCAAGCTCAGTGGCCTGTTCGGTGGCAAAGACGGTGGCCGCAAAGGCAACGGCGGCGGTGCCCCCAGTGGTGGAGGGTTCAACCCTGACCCCAAAGCGGCCGGCATCGGTGCCGGGTTGGTGGCTGCGGTGGCCCTTCTGTTCTGGCTCAGCACCGGTTTCTTCATCGTGCAGGAAGGTCAGCAGGGCGTGATCACGCAGTTTGGCCGTTACCACTCGACGGTGGGCGCCGGTTTCAACTGGCGCATGCCATATCCAGTGCAGCGCCATGAACTGGTTTTTGTCACCCAGATCCGCTCGGTGGACGTGGGACGCGACAGCATCGTGCGAGCCACCGGTCTGCGTGAGTCGGCCATGCTCACAGAAGACGAGAACATTGTCGAAATCAAGTTCGCAGTGCAGTACCGCCTGAGCGACGCGCGGGCGTTCTTGTTTGAAAGCCGCGACCCTGATGCGTCTGTGATCAAGGCGGCCGAAACCGCCGTGCGCGAAGTGGTTGGCAAAATGAAGATGGATTCCGCACTTGCCGAGGAGCGGGACCAGATTGCGCCCCGTGTGCGTCAGTTGATGCAAAACATTCTGGACCGCTACAAGGTCGGTATTGAAGTTGTTGGCGTGAACATGCAGCAGGGTGGCGTTCGCCCCCCTGAGCAGGTGCAGGCGGCGTTTGACGATGTGCTCAAAGCCGGACAGGAGCGTGAGCGTGTCAAGAACGAAGCCCAAGCCTATGCCAACGATGTGATTCCCCGCGCTGAGGGTGCTGCGTCGCGTTTGCGTGAAGAGGCAGAAGGTTACAAGGAACGCATCGTCGCTCAGGCCAAGGGTGATGCGGAGCGTTTCAAATCGGTGTTGACCGAGTACCAGAAAGCCCCTCAGGTCACCCGCGAGCGCATGTATGTCGATGCCATGCAGCAGATGTACAGCAACGTGACCAAGGTCATGGTGGACAGCAAACAGGGCAACAACCTGCTGTACCTGCCACTGGACAAACTCATGCAAATGTCGGCGTCCAGTGGTCCGGCTGCAGCCACATTGGCAGCGCCTGCCGCCAATGCACCCGCGTCATCTCCCGCAACGGCTGCCAGCAGCCGCACGAGAGAAGCAGAGCGGTCGCGTGACCGCGACGTCCGCTGACCTGCCCGACCACAATTGAAAGACCACATAACATGAACCGCTTGGGTTTTATTGGCGCATCTTTGGTTTTGGTGCTGGCCATTTTGGGTTCTACCCTGTTCGTGGTGGACCAGCGCCAATTTGGCGTTGTTTACCAACTGGGGCAGATCAAGAACGTCATCACTGAACCGGGGCTCAACTTCAAGTTGCCGCCGCCCTTCCAGAACGTTTCCTACATTGACAAACGTCTGCTCACGCTGGACAGCACCGATTCAGAGCCGATGCTGACGGCCGAGAAGCAGCGCGTGGTCATCGACTGGTACGTGCGCTGGCGCGTCTCCGAGCCATCTGCCTACATCCGGAATGTGGGCCTGGACGAGCGGGCGGGCGCATTGCAGCTGACTCGCGTGGTGCGCAACGCGTTCCAGCAGGAAGTCAACAAACTGACCGTGAACCAGTTGCTGTCAGCCAAGCGCGACGACTTGATGAACGATGTGCGCAACCAGGTCTTGGGTGCTGTGAAAAGCGCTGAAAAGCCCTGGGGCATGGATGTGGTGGACGTGCGCATCAACCGAATCGACTACGCTGAAACCATCACTGAGTCCGTGTACCGCCGCATGGAAGCCGAGCGCGCGCAGGTGGCCAACCAGCTCCGTTCCACTGGTGCAGCCGACGGCGAAGAAATCAGGGCAGCTGCAGACCGTCAGCGGGAAGTGACCCTGGCCAATGCCTACCGCGAAGCCCAAAAGGTAAAGGGTAATGGTGACGCCGAGGCCGCACGGGTGTACGCCGAAGCGTTTGGCAAAGACCCGGCGTTTGCCCAGTTCTACCGCAGCCTTGAGGCGTACAAAAGCAGCTTCGCCAACAAGTCTGACGTGATGGTGGTTGACCCATCGTCTGATTTCTTCAAGGCCATGCGCAGCAGTGCTGTGGGCGGGGCGAGCGGCAAGTAAATTTCGCTCCAGCCCCGATGGCAGATTCCCTGTGGATTGCATTGGCCCTCGTGTTGGTTCTCGAGGGCCTTTTTCCATTGGTGTCTCCGTCGGCGTGGCGCAAAACTTTCACGCAACTTCTGGGGCTCAATGACGGGCAAATACGGTTTTGTGGCCTGGCCGCAGTCGTGGTCGGGTTGACGTGTCTGCTGGTCCTGGCTTGATCGCTGCGACCGTCAGGCAGGGGTCGGCGGTGCCGGTAAAATGCACGTTTTAACAGCGCACCCCACTCCCATGTCTGCCTGGGTTCTCCCGGATCAAATCGCCGACGTTCTGCCCTCAGAGGCCCGGCACATTGAAGAACTCCGCCGTGATTTGCTCGATACAGCCCGCCGCTATGGGTACGAGCTGGTCATGCCCCCCCTGTTGGAGCACCTCGAATCATTGCTAACAGGTACCGGTGAAGCGCTGGACCTGCAAACCTTCAAGCTGGTTGACCAACTGTCCGGGCGCACGCTCGGACTTCGCGCTGACACCACGCCTCAGGTCGCACGGATCGATGCCCATTTGCTCAACCGCCAGGGCGTCACCCGCCTGTGCTACTGCGGACCGGTGCTTCACACCCGTGCTGCACGCGCGCACGCCACCCGGGAGCCATTGCAGTTCGGTGCCGAGATTTACGGACACGCCGGTCTGGAGGCCGATCTCGAAATCATCGAACTCGCTCGCAGCCACCTTCATGGGGCTGGAGTGGACCGCATCACGCTCGACATGTCAGATGTGCGGGTGGTGGACGCCTTGCTGCAAGGACAGCCCCTGAATGCCGCCATGCTGGCGCGCATTCATGCCGCGCTGGCTGCCAAAGATGGCGCTGAGCTGGCCAGTCTGTCCAAAGGCTTGCCGGCCGACGTGGCCCAAGGCCTGAAGCTGCTGCCCCAACTGTATGGCGACGTACAGGTGCTGTCTGAGGCCGAAAAATGCCTCCCACGCTCGCCCCTGCTTGATTCTTCGCTGCAAAATTTACGTTGGCTGTCACAGCGCCTTGAGGGCCTGACCACCACATTCGATCTGGCCGATCTCCGCGGCTACGCCTATTACACAGGCATGCGTTTTTCACTGCTTGGCGGTGACGACGTGAACCAGTCCGTTCAAGAACTGGTGCGCGGCGGCCGCTACGACGAAGTGGGTGCGGTGTTTGGCCGCAAACGCCCGGCCGTGGGCTTCAGCCTGGACCTGAAAGCACTGGTGCAAGCGGTAGAGCCTCGCCCTCTGCGGCCCGCCATTCTGGCTCCCTGGGGCGAACAGCCCGGTTTGCGCCACGCCATTGCGTACCTGCGTGCGCGTGGTGAAACCGTGGTGTGTGTGCTGCCAGGGCACGAGCACGAAGTGAATGAATTCCACTGCGACCGACACCTGACGGAGCAAGACGGCCAGTGGACGGTTGAATCGATTTCCAACACCTGAACAACATGATGAACAAATCTTCAGCGCCGGTGGCCGGACGCAACGTGGTCGTGGTCGGCACCCAGTGGGGCGACGAGGGCAAAGGCAAACTGGTCGACTGGCTGACCGAAACCGCTACAGGTGTGGTGCGTTTTCAGGGTGGTCACAACGCAGGCCACACGCTGGTCATCAACGGCGTGAAAACCGCCTTGCATCTGATTCCCAGCGGCATCATGCGCCCAGGGGTCAAGTGCTACATCGGCAACGGTGTTGTGTTGTCCGTGTCCAAGTTGTTCGAGGAGATTGAGGGTCTTGAAAAAGCCGGCGTCGAGCTGCGCTCCCGCCTGCGCGTGAGCGAAGGCTGCCCGCTCATCCTGCCGTTCCACGCGGCCATCGACATCGCCCGCGAAGCCGCCAAAGAGAAGGCAGGCACTGCCAAAATCGGCACCACCGGCCGTGGCATTGGCCCCGCTTACGAAGACAAAATTGCCCGCCGTGCCCTGCGAGTGCAAGACCTGAAATATCCCGATCGTTTTGCCACCAAGCTGCGCGAATTGCTGGATCTTCACAACCACGTGCTGACCACTTACCTGGGCTCCCGAGACATGGCGTGGGATGCCAAACTGGCCAGCTACATGGTTGATGGACAGATCCAGTTCGAGGCCGTCTACACCGAAGCCATGGCGCAGGCCGAGCTGCTCAAGCCCATGATTGCCGACGTGTCGCGTGAACTCAACGCCGCCCACGCTGCAGGCGCCAACCTGTTGTTCGAAGGCGCACAAGGCACGCTGCTCGACATCGACCACGGCACCTATCCGTTCGTTACGTCCAGCAACTGCGTTGCGGGCAACGCCGCCGCAGGCGCCGGCGTCGGCCCCGGACTGCTGCACTACGTGTTGGGCATCACCAAAGCGTATTGCACGCGCGTGGGGGGTGGCCCGTTTCCCACCGAGCTGGATTGGGAAGCAGAAGGCACGCCAGGCTGGCACATGAGCACGGTGGGGGCCGAGCGTGGCACCACCACCGGCCGCGCGCGCCGCTGTGGTTGGTTCGATGCAGCGCTGCTCAAGCGCAGTGCCCAGGTAAACGGCCTGAGTGGCCTGTGCATCACCAAGCTCGACGTGCTCGATGGCCTCACCGAACTCAAGCTGTGCACCGGCTACCAGCTCGATGGCGAAACCATCGACATCTTGCCCATGGGTGCCGACGACATTTCACGCTGTGTGCCCATATACGAAACGCTGCCCGGCTGGACCGACAGCACAGTGGGCGTGACGGACTTTTCCAAGCTGCCCACCGCTGCGCAGCAGTACCTCAAACGCATTGAAGAAACCACTGGCGTGCCCATTCACATGGTGTCCACCAGCCCCGACCGTGACCACACCATCATGGTGCGGCACCCCTACCACGCTTGATCCGGAAAAGATGAATTAAAAGTGCCTTTGGCGCTTGTTCCATTTATATTGTTGGCTATTTAATCAGGAGCAAATCCATGTTGACAGAAGACGGCAAACACCTGTACGTGTCTTACGACGAGTACCACAACCTGATTGAAAAACTGGCGCTGAAAGTGCACCAGTCGGGTTGGGAGTTCGACACGATCCTGTGCCTGGCCCGGGGCGGCATGCGCCCTGGTGACATCCTCAGCCGCATTTTTGACAAGCCCCTGGCCATCATGTCCACCAGCTCATACCGCGCCGATGCCGGCACGGTGCAGGGCCGCCTGGACATTGCGCGCTTCATCACCACACCCAAAGGTGAAATCGCCGGCAAAGTCCTGTTGGTCGACGACCTGGCCGACACCGGCCACACCCTGAAGGCCGTGATTGACACGCTGAAAAACCATTACGAGCCCATCACCGAGCTGCGCAGCGCCGTCATCTGGACCAAAGGCGTGTCCACCTTCACGCCCGACTATTCGGTGGACTTCCTCCCTACCAACCCTTGGATCCATCAGCCCTTCGAAGGCTACGACAGCCTGCGCCCCGCAGCCTTGCTGGATAAGTGGAAACTCTGATTGGCTGAGCACGTCAAAAACCCGGCCATGTCCGACGACCTGTCCACGCGGCTCATTCACCACCCTTACGTGCCACCGCAGGGGTTCGAGGCCGTGCCCCCGGGCGTGTTCAAGGCGTCCACGGTGTTCTTTGGCAATGTGGACGAACTGCGCCACCGCGAGTGGCGTCACAAAACCGGCTACACCTACGGTCTGCACGGCACGCCCACCACTTTCACTCTGGAAGAACGCATTGCCACGCTGGAAGGCGGCTGTCACTGTGTGCTGGTGCCCAGCGGCCTGGCCGCAGTGGGTTTGGTGGACATGGCCTTTTTGCGCCAGGGCGACGAACTTCTGATTCCTGACAACGCTTATGGCCCCAACAAATCGTTGGCCGAAGGCGAGTTGAAGGGCTGGGGCATCACCACCCGCTACTACGACCCCATGAACCCAGCCAGCCTGGCCGCACTCATCACACCCGCTACGCGATTGGTGTGGCTCGAAGCACCGGGCTCCATCACGCTGGAGTTCCCTGACATTCCCGCCCTGGTGGAAGTGGTGCGGGCTGCCAACGCCCAGCGACTGCAAGCGGCATTGGCAGGGGAGGGCGCACGCCCCATCCTCACCGCGTTGGACAACACGTGGGGTGCTGGCATTGCATTCAATGCCTTCGACCTGGGCGTTGACATGTCCATGCAGGCCCTCACCAAATACCCCAGCGGCGGGGCCGACGTGCTGATGGGCTCGGTGGTGACACGCGACGAAACCCTGCACCAGACCCTGCTCATGACCCACATGCGGGTGGGCCATGGCGTGGCTGGGAACGATGCCGAGCTGGTGTTGCGCGGGCTGCCCAGCATCGCTCTGCGCTACGCTGCTCAAGACCAGGCCACCCGACAGTTGGCCCAATGGATGTTGACCTGCCCCCAGGTGGCCACGGTGCTGCACCCTGCGTTGCCCGGCTCGCCGGGTCATGAACATTGGAAGCGGGACGCCACGGGAGCCGCTTGTCTGTTCAGTGCCGTGTTCAAACCACAATACACCCAGGCACAGGTGGATGCGTTCTGCGACCGCCTGCGCCTGTTCAAGCTTGGCTGGAGCTGGGCAGGCCCCATCAGCCTGTGTGCCCCCTATGATGTGGCTTCCATCCGCAAACAGCCTTGGCCACACGCCGGGGGTCTCGTGCGGTTTGCGGTCGGGCTGGAAGCCGTGGCCGACCTTCAGGCCGACATCACTCAAGCCCTCGGTGCTCTTGCACCCCATTAAATTTTTCACAACCCTCACGAAAGCAGCACTTGGCCACTCCCAACTACGGATACGAAAAACGTCAAAAAGAACTGGCCAAAAAGCGCAAGAAGGAAGACAAACTCAAAGCCAAAGCCGAGCGGCGCACAGACGGGCCGGGGGAGGCTCCCAGCATGGACGACGGTGATTCGGCTGCCACCCCGTCAAACACCGATGTGGACGGCAACGTCACAACGCCAGCCAACTGATCGTCCACTCCCGGAAAAACAGGCGGCTTTACCGCCGTCGGCGACACGCTTCAATCGCCCTCAGCATTGAGAATCTCGCGGGCCAGCGCATCCAATGTGTGGGCGGCCCCGTCGGGCGGGCTCCACACCCGGGCCTGCGCGTAGGCAGCGAAATTCCGACGCATGGATTCTTCATACTTCGGGTCGTAGTGTTGGTCCAGCAGGGCCTGCACCACGCCCGGCGTGTCCCCTGCGCGGGCTTGGGCCTGCCACGCCGCCACAGTGCCTTTGCCCCGCAACTCGGTCAACAGGTCCAGTCGCTGGCAGAAGTACTCGGTGTCCTGGCTGAACTGTGCATAGTCTTCCATGAGCAGCAGCACACGGGCGCTGGTACTCAGTTCCACAGTCAGGCATGGACTGGCGCGCATGCGGGTCATCAGCGCATCGTCCACCGTGACGTTGCCCACGCGTTTGCTCTCGGCTTCCACGTAAACAGGCCGACCAGGGTCAAATGCTCGCAAAGCAGCCCATACGCGGCTGTCGAACATCCGTTGGGTGGGCTGAGGCTGACCGGGTAGCAGCCCGAGCACCGAGCTGCGGTGTTCTGCGAGGGCCTCCAGATCCAGCACCTGTGCCCCAGCCCGGGCCAGGGCATGCAATAACCGCGTTTTGCCCACACCGGTCGGGCCGCACAGCACACGGAATTGCAACGCCTGCGCCAACGGTGGAATTGCTGCCAGCACAGCATGGCGGTAGGCTTTGTAGCCGCCTTCCAACAACGTGACATGAAAGCCGATGGCGCTGAATATGGTCGCCATGGCGCCGCTGCGGTTGCCTCCACGCCAGCAATACACCAGTGGCTTCCAGCTTTTGGGTTTGTCCAGCAGTTCCCGTTCGATGTGATCTGCGACGTTGCGGGCCACCATGGCTGCCCCGCGCTTTTTGGCCTCGAACGGGTTGACTTGCTTGTACATCGTGCCCACGGTGATCCGCTGTTCGTTGTACAGGCTGGGCCAGTTGACCGCGCCTGGCAAGTGATCTTCGGCGTGTTCTGCAGGCGTGCGTGCGTCGATGATGGTGTCGAATTGCGCCAGATCGGCCAGCACGTCAGCAGCAGGCAGTGTCTTGAGACTCATGTGATCATTTCAATTGCGGGCGAAGCACCGGCCAGACGTTGTCCAACATCAGGGGGTGCGCTTGCTCGTTGGGGTGAATTCGGTCAGCCTGGAACCATTTGGCAGCATCCGGCACATCGGCCACTCCTGCCAGAAAAAACGGCACCAACGCTGCCTTGTGTGCTTTGGCAACCCGCGCAAACAACTGGCTGAAGTCCCGGCCGTAGCTGGAACCGTAGTTGGGAGGCACCTGCATGCCCACCAAGGTCACACGGGCCTTCGCCTGTGTTGCCGCAACCGTCATGGCAGTGAGGTTTGCCTCGGTCATGTTCAACGCCAGTCCACGCAGAGCATCGTTACCGCCAAGCTCGATCACCACATGGCTGGGCCGGTGCTTGGCCAGCAAGGCGGGCAAGCGAGAGCGGCCACCCGATGTGGTGTCTCCGCTGATGCTGGCGTTCACCACCTGGAAAGGCAGTTTCTGGCTCAGCAGGCGGGCTTCGAGCAGCGCCACCCACCCGCTGCCGCGCTTCAATCCGTATTCGGCGCTGAGCGAGTCGCCTACCACCAGAATGGTGTTGACGTCCTTGGCATGGGAAGAATCAAAGCCCCAGCCGAACACAGCTGCGGCCATCAGGCTACAGTGTGCCAACACGTGGCGACGGGCCACATTCACGGAGCAGATCTTGCGCATGACGGATTCTTTGGTTGATGCATCGGGTGGGGGTGTTGCTGTCACGGAGCGGCCTGTGGTGGAAGTCGTCGGCATCGGTAAAAACGTGACCGATTCCACTGGCACCCTGACCATTTTGCGCGATATTGATTTTTCCCTGTCGCGGGGGCAAACCGCTGCGATTGTGGGGGCATCGGGGTCCGGAAAAAGCACGCTCCTGTCCATCATTGCCGGCCTCGACACACCCACGCAAGGCACCGTCCGACTGGATGGTCAAGATCTGTTCGCCCTGACAGAAGACCAGCGGGCGTCCTTGCGTGCCGAAAAGGTGGGCTTTGTGTTTCAGAGTTTCCAGCTCATGGGCAATCTCACAGCGTTGGAAAACGTCATGCTGCCCCTGGAACTCGCTGGTCGACGTGATGCCCGTGCAACCGCTACAGACATGCTTGAGCGAGTGGGTCTGGGTGCAAGGCTCGGGCACTACCCCCGCGTGTTGTCCGGGGGAGAGCAGCAGCGTGTTGCGCTCGCCCGTGCCTTCGTGGTTAAACCCGCCGTCTTGCTCGCGGACGAGCCAACGGGAAGCCTGGACTTCGCCACTGGAGCCAACATCATGGCCCTGATGTTCGAGTTGAACCGCGAGCAGGGCACCACACTTGTGCTCGTCACCCATGACCGGGCGCTGGCACAGCAGTGTGAACGCACCCTCACAATCGAGGCAGGTCGTTTGGTTTAATAGGGGCATGTCATCCCCCAAAGTCCTTTTCGGCTTTCACGCCGTTGGCGTTCGCCTGAAAACGGCGCCGCAATCGATCATCGAGGTTTACTTCGAAACCACCCGGCGCGATGCGCGCATGCGCCAGTTCCTGGATAAAGCCAACGAAGCCGGAGTCCGGCTCATTGAGGCTGACGGCCTGCGCCTGTCCAAGCTGGCCGGCAGTCACGGCCATCAAGGAGTGGCTGCACGGGTAGACCCGGTTCCCCAGGTGCGTTCGCTGGATGAATTGCTGGAGCAACTGGAAGCCGACGGAGCAGAAGCCCCGCTGCTACTGGTGCTTGACGGCATCACCGACCCGCACAACCTCGGTGCCTGTCTGCGAGTGGCCGATGGGGCAGGGGCACACGCGGTGATCGCCCCCAAAGACCATGCGGCAGGCATCAACGCCACAGTGGCCAAAGTGGCCAGCGGAGCTGCCGAGACGATGCCCTATTTCATGGTGACCAACCTGGCGCGCACATTGGGCGAACTGAAAGAACGCAACATCTGGATCACAGGTACCAGCGACGATGCCCCCAAGACCCTTTACGAAGTCGACTTGAAAGGACCCAGCGCCCTGGTGTTGGGCGCAGAAGGGGCCGGCATGCGCCAGTTGACGCGCAAGACTTGCGACCAATTGGTGAGCATTCCGATGAAAGGCGCGGTCGAGAGCCTCAACGTATCGGTGGCCAGCGGTGTCTGCCTGTACGAGGCGCTGCGCCAACGCAGTGCCTGAATCGGGTATCTGATCAGACCCAGCCCAGTGCACCGGCCAACGCACCGGCTCCCAGCAACCACAACATGTGGATCCGGGTGCGCCACACCACCAACGCACTGACCCCCGTCAAGAGCCAGAGTGGCCAGTCACGGTTAGGTTGATTGTGGGCGGCTGTGAGCAGCCAGCCTGTGGCAATCAGCAAGGCAATGACGATGGGGCCCATGCCCGCCTTGAAGGCCCGCACGGAGCGCAATTCCCGGTTGCGGTGCGCCCAACGGGTGGCGGTGTACGTGAGGATAGACGATGGCAGCATGATGCCCGCCATGGTCGCCAGCATTCCCAGCATGGCCAGAGATGTTGCCGACGCACCCGCACCCAGGCCGCCACCTGCGTTCAGCCCCACGTTCCACCCCATGAGCGCCACAAACAGCACATTGGGGCCGGGAGCGGCTTGTGCCAACGCAATGCTCGAAGTGAACTGCGGGTCGGTCAGCCATTGCTGCTCTCCCACCAGATAGCGGTGCATGTCAGGGGCTGTCGTGATGGCGCCACCCACCCCCAGCAAAGACAAAGCGGCGAAGTGGGTGAACAGATCCAGCCAGTCTGACGGCGTCAACTGCGGGCTCATGTTGTGTCGCTTGGCGGTGAGGCCAGCCGCATCCATGCCCATCCACAGGCCGCGCCACCCACCCCAAGCAACACCCAGGCCAAAGGCCAGCGCAACACCGCGACAGACAGAAAGGTGAGGGCGGCCAAGCCCGTGCAGGCCGCCATGCCCATGACATTGTTGACCAGCGCACCCATCAGTTTGAGGCCGGTGGCTGTGATCAGTCCGGCGGCAACTGCGCCCATGCCCCGCAATGCACCTTGGGCGACCGGAGTGTCAGCCACCCCGCTGAAGAGCACCGCGATGACAAGCACCACGACCAGTGGGGCAGCCAACATGCCGCCGAGGGCGGCCAGAGCTCCGGGCAGACCAAAGTAGCGCCCACCGATCATCAATGACAGGTTGACCACATTCGGACCCGGCATGATTTGGGCAACCGCCCAATCTTCGACGAATTGATCGCGTGTCATCCAGCGTTTTTTTTCGACGAGCTCGCTTTGCACAACTGCCAGCACGCCACCAAAACCCTGGAGTGCGAGCCAGGTGAAAGACCAGAACAGGTCGGCTCTGTCAGCCGGTCTGTTCAAGGGGAGGGCAGTCGCGGTGTTCACGTGTGCGCTGTCTCAAACCGTCATGCCACCGGAAACTTCCAATACGGCGCCATTCACGTAGCTTGCTTCGTCACTGGCCAAGAATGCGTACACGTTGGCGATTTCTGTTGCCGTTCCCATGCGCTTGAGGGGAACGCGCTGTGCCATTTCGGCGATCACTTTCTCTGGCATGGTGTCCAAGATGGGGGTAGCAATGAATCCGGGGGCCACGGCATTCACGCGTATGCCTTTGGGTCCCAATTCCCGGCTCCAGGTTTTGGTGAAACCGATCACGCCAAATTTGGTGGCAGCGTAATTGGTCTGACCAAAATTGCCGTAAATGCCCACCACTGAACTTGCGTTGAGGATGGCACCGCTGCCTTGCGCCACCATGTGATCAGCCACAGCCTGTGTGCAGTGAAACACCCCCCGCAGGTTCACGTCGATCACCCGGTCGAACTGCTCCAGCGTCATTTTCTGCAAGCGGGCGTCCTGCGTGATGCCTGCGTTGTTCACCAAGACGTCGATACGGCCAAACTGGTGCATCACCTGTGCAACTACGGCATCGACCATGTCTCGTTGCGTCACATCGAGCACGAATCCCACCGCCTGTGCACCCATTGCCTGACACTGAGCCACGGCTGCGTCCACCGCTGCCTGCTTGATGTCGCACACCACCACAATGGCGCCTTCTTCAGCAAACTTGATGGCGGTTGCCAGGCCGATGCCTTGGGCTGACCCGGTGATGATGGACACTTTCTTGTTCAGGCGTTTCATGTGTTGTGTGCGGTGTGAGGGATAAACCCCATTTTGCCTTCTGGCGTGTCTGAATCGATTTCGAAGCTGACACGTGCGCGCTATTGTAAAGTTGTACGATGTATATTATGTTAAGTAATGTGTACAAGGACACATTCATCTGTGCCCTTGTTTCGTCAGGTCGCCCGCTTCCTCTTGGCTGAGACCGGTGCATTGCTTCGGCGCGGAACCGAGGTATGTGCGCTGGGCCTGGGAGGCAACGCAGCCGGCAACTCTGTCAGCAGTGCTTCAAACCTGTTGAGAAGCTTCTTAGACTCGTCTGCCATTTCGTCCAATGGGCCCACGACATAGTGCACCACGTCCAGTGCCCGTTCACGAAGCTCAGCGCTGGGCAGCAACCGTGGCAAGCATTCAATGGATTTCTCGCGCTCAAACTCAACGATGATGGACTGCTGGCGAATGATGGCAGCTCGTTGCTCAGGATCGAGTGACGCGAACGGCTCTTCCTGCGTCAGCACCTGCGCCGAGCGCTCCAGGCGGTCACGCCGCACCGAGCCACGTGAATCAGCCATCAAGATCAGCATGCGGATCACCGCAGCTTCCAGCCCACCTTGCCCACATCCCAGCAACAGTGCTTGCACCTCTGGCAGGTAACGCAATTCTTCCGGGTCTTTTTGCGTGCGGTTGTGTGCGTGGGTGGCTCCCACCCATTGCATGAATGGGTTGCCGTACAGGGAGATGAACGCCAGTTCGTACACGGCATCACGCGTGTCGCGGTACATGTCCAGCCCGTGTGACACCGTGGCTGCCAACAGCTTTTCCGCCGCCAGGAATGTGTTGTTGGCGTCCACTTTCTGCCGGTGCTGGCGCGCGTTGTCAGCAGCAGCCTTCACCATCGGCATAACCGGGTTGTTTTGGTCCGCCAGGGCGCGTCGGCTGGCCCGCGAAGGGTGTGCGGCTTCCATGGTTTGCGCCAGCTGTGGCGTGACCATGGCTTGCACCGCTGGGCGAAGCAGCGTTTCGTAGGTGTGTACGCCCATCTCCGACAGACGAGCCACGGCTGCAAAGTCGCGCTCATCGGTGCGGTCGGGGCTGACCACGGCCAGCACATCGGCCATGGTGCGCGACTGAAAACTCACCACAAAGTGCTCGTCACCGCCTTCAGTGTCGTGAATGTCTTCAATCACCATTTCGTACAGGCCGGGCGCCAATGACTCGATGGTTTTCAACGTGGAGGCCATTTCGGCGTGTTCTTTTTTGGCCACCGACGACGACACGAAGATGCCAAGGTGCCCAACCTTTTCATGCACCATGTAAATGATGCGGTTGCCCCGCACCACAATTTCACGCTCGTCTGCGTAGGTGTCCACAATCCAGTTCAGCGCTTGCTGCGGGGGCGTGATGTTGTCGCCGTGGCTGGCAAACACAATGATGGGTGAACGGATGGCTTTCAGGTTGATGGGACGCCCGTGCTCCAGCGCCGCTTCTCCCCTGCCCAGCTTGTTGCCCACAAACAATTGCTCAACAATCCAGCGGATTTCGGCCTCGTTCGTGAAGTGGAACCCGCCCCACCAGCGCTCGAACTCCAGAAACGATGCGCGGGTTTCCGGGCTGTCGATGTTGGCAAACAGGTCGTAATACTTGCCAAAAAAGTTGCGCCCAGGGTTCAGCATTTCAAAGTTGCTGACCAGGTGTGCCCCGTCAAACTGGCCGTGGCCCAGGTCTGAGATGAGCAGCGCGGGCATGGCTCCGCCCAGCAATCCGCCGTTGTAGCGCATGGTGCTGTCGCCAGCATGCCCTGACCAGTAAGCCATTGGTGCACCGTTGATAACCAAGGGACCGGTGATGTCGGGGTTGGCCGCAGCCAGCAACATGGTGGCCCAGCCCCCTTGGCAGTTGCCCACAACGATGGGGGCCGGTGCCACAGGGTGGCGGCGCACGATTTCGCGCACAAACTGGGCCTCGGCGCGCATCACGTCTGCCAGGGTCTGTCCCTCGACCGGGCGCTGGCGAAACACCACAAAATAAACCGGATGCCCCGCCCGGAGGGCCACGCCCACCTGGCTGTCTTCCTTGAAGCCGCCGATGCCCGCACCGTGCCCGGCCCGGGGGTCAATGATCATGTAAGGCCGCTTCCAGACGTGCACCTCAATGCCGTTTGGCGGCAGGATGTGCAACAACTGGTAGTTGGTGGGGCGGGCAAGGGTGGCACCGTCCATCACCATTTCGTGGTCGTATATCAGCACGGGTGGCGTACCAGCGGCTTCGTGGGCCAGGTCGTTGTTGCCGCGCTCCCGCAGGGTGTCCATGGTCAGGGCGGCGCGCTGCAGTGCATCGGTCCAGTAGGCCTGTGCACTGGCCAGCAAAGTGCCTTGGGTCAGTTCCTGTTGAAAGCCTTCTGCCACTTGCTGGCTTTGGGTGCCGAGCGTTTCTACAAACTCGGTCTGGGCTTTCTGCATGCGCTGGTTGTGATGCGCGGTGCTTTCACTCAGGCGTTTTGCCTGGGTTTGCAGCACTTCGGTTTCGTTGGTCACGCGCTCGCCAAGGTGGCTGACACTGAAAAGTGGTTTGGGAGACAGCATGGTGGTTCCTTAACCCATGATGTGGGCACCGGCATCCACATGGATGACGTTGCCCGTGATGTTGCGTGCGGGGTCACACGCCAGAAAAGCGGCCAGCGCGCCGACGTCATCGATGGTGGCCAGGCGGTGCATGGGTGCCTGCTGGACGGCGTGGTCGAGCAACTGGTCGAATTTGGCAATGCCACTGGCCGCACGCGTGGCCATCGGCCCGGGCGACAGGGCATTGACCGAGATGTTGCCGGGGCCCAGTTCAGCGGCCAGTTGGCGCACAGTGGCTTCCAGTGCAGCTTTCACAGGACCCATGAGGTTGTAGCTGGAAATGACCTTTTCAGCGCCGTAGTAACTCATGGCCATCAGCGCACCACCCTGCCCCATCAATGGCTCGGCCAGGTGGGCCAGACGCACGAAGGAATGCACCGAAATATCCATGGCCGCAGCAAAGCCGTCGGGCGAGCTGTCAACCACCCTGCCCTGCAAGTCTGTGCGGGGTGCAAAGGCAATGGAGTGCACCAACACATCCAGCTGTCCCCAGTGTTGGCGGATCTGCTCAAACACCGCTGCATCCTGGCCTGGCACCGACACGTCCAGTGGCAGGATGAGCGGAGAATTCAATTGCTCTGCCAGGGGGCGAACGTGTGGTTCGGCTTTGGCATTGAGGTAAGTGACAGCGACTTCCGCCCCTGCGCTGCGCAGAGCTTGGGCCACGCCCCAGGCAATGGATTGATCGTTGGCAATGCCCACCACCAATGCTTTTTTTCCGGACAAACTGAACATGTGATTACGCCTTTGTGAACTTTGAACCAAGGGGTTCGGATGTTGCACTGCAGCACCCTGCCCTCAAGTTTCATATTGTCTGTGCGCTCGGTGTCGTGCAGATGACGGCGAGTTGACGCAGATCAGTGAAGCGGTTTCCAGTACGCATAGCCCCAGCCGGTGGAAAAGCCTGCGCGCCTGTACAAATCGATCGCGTTTGTGTTGGCTGCTCCTACTTGCAAAAACACCCGGTCGATGCCACGTTGGGTTGCCAGGCCCGACATGCTTTTCAGAATGGCGGTGGCCAGACCTTGTCCCCGGTGGCTCTTGGCCGTTCTCATGCCATGAATGCCCAGCCATCCCTGCCCGAAAGACGCGGTGCCACAGGCCACGGTTTGACCATCGACCCATGCACTCACGAACACCGTGCCATTGGCCCGCGACAAGTTTCGAACGCGGTTGGCACCGTCCACGGGGTCAAAGCCGGGGCCGAGAAACACCGCTTGCCAGCCCGGGGTGGGATGGTCCAGCGCCACGATGTCCGCGCCAATGGGCAAGCCGCCAGGTGGCAAAGGTGTGTGTGCGAGCGCAGCAATGCGGCCCAACATCACCCATGTCGGCTCCACACGGAGAAATGCCTGGGCTGCCAGCGCATGGTGCAAGTGAACAGCCGTGTCAGGCAGCCTGAACACTGGCAGCCTGCCACGCTCCCTGTAAACACCCATGATGTGCGCCAGCTGTGCGGTTTGCACCGCCTGTGCGTCAGCGGTTGTCGGGTGGCTCAGCGGCACGGCGCTGTGTGCCCGGCCAATGGTGCCGCCATCCATGGGGAGCAGCCAGCCGGGCAAATGCAGCACGGCATCCGGTGCCACCGCCTCCACCGTGGCCGCCTCCAGCGTTTCAATGTCGTTGGGGCTCATACCTAAAAACACAGCAAAGTATCTAACACCAGCAAGCGCTGGAAGCCAAAATTACTTGCAATTCAGTTGGCTGTGGCACCCGTTGCCTGGGCGGGCAAGCCCCAGCGGGCGGCGGCGGTATCGTCGCTGACGCGGGCGTCCACCCAACGGGCTCCTTCGGGGGTTTGTTCTTTTTTCCAGAACGGTGCGTGGCTCTTCAGGTAGTCCATCAGAAACTCGCAGGCTTGGTAGCTTTGGCCCCGGTGGGCCGAGGTGACCGCCACCAGCACGATCTGGTCGCAGGGTTGCAGCAAGCCCACGCGGTGTATGACGCGTGCGCCCAGAATGTCAAAGCGCCGGTGCGCCTCATCCACCATGGCCTCAATGGCTTTTTCGGTCATGCCGGGGTAGTGTTCCAGTTCCATGGTGCTGACCTGTGAGCCTTCGTTGCGGTCACGCACCGTGCCCACAAAGGCGCACACAGCACCTACACCGGGCTGACCGGCGCGCAGTTGGGCCACCTCGGTGCTGAGGTCAAAGTCTTGGGTCTGGATGGCGACGCGGGCTTGCATGGGCAGGGCTTTCGGGTCAGCCACCGGTGACGGGTGGGAAAAAAGCCACCTCGGCCCCTGCAGTCAGTGGGGCAGATTCATCGGCCATCACCTGGTTCAGCGCCAGGCGCACGGCACGGCTGCGGGCCAGTGCTTCAGCGTGCGCGCCGCCACGGGCCAACAGTTCGTCTCTCAACGCACCGAGCGTGGCGGCCTGGGTGTCGATGGCCTCAGATCCGCTGCCAATGGCTTCGCGGATGGAGGCGAAATACTTCACATTGACTTGCATGGCGGCGTTGTTCAGTTCAGCAGGTCGGCAAAGGCGATGTAGCGCACGGTGTCACCGTGGGCGACTGCATGCCCACCCGGGTTGTCCACCACGCCATCACCCCACACGGCGGAGGTGAGCACACCCGAGCTTTGGTTGGGAAACAGGTCAAGCCCGCCCTGTGCGTTGCGGCGCACGCGCAAAAACTCGCGGCGTTTGTCGGGCTTGGGCAGGCTGAAATGGGCTTGCAGGTGTTGCACCGGGCTGGCCACGTCGGTCACACCCTGAAGCCGCAGCAAAAAGGGGCGCACCAGCAGCACAAACGTCATGAAACTGGACACCGGGTTGCCCGGCAGGCCCATGAAGTGGGCAGCCCCCGCCGCGTGGTTCACTCGGCCATGGGCAAAGGGTTTGCCAGGTTTCATGCCGATTTGCCACAGGTCCAAACTGCCAAGCTGTTGCACAGCGGGCTTGATGTGGTCTTCTTCCCCCACCGACACGCCGCCGCTGGTCAATATCAGGTCGTGGTGCTGTGCAGCCTCTGCCAACGCAGCCAGCGTGGCTGGGCGGTTGTCGGGCACGATGCCCAGGTCAGACACCTCGCAGCCCAGGCGCTTGAGCAGGGCCTGCAGAAAGAAACGGTTGGAGTTGTATATGGCGCCGGGGGCCATGGCCTCGGGTGGCACGGTACCGGGCATCACCAGCTCGTCGCCGGTGGAAAACAGGGCCACACGGGGGCGGCGGCACACGCGCAATTCAGCCAGACCCAAGCTCGCGGCAAGACCCAGTTCAGCAGGCCCCAGACGCGTGCCAGGGCTCAGCACTTCGGTGCCACGGCTCACATCTTCACCGGCGCGGCGTATCCACGCACCGGTCGGCGGGCAGGCGGTGAAGCTGGCCTGCAGTTGCAAGCCTTCACCCGACACGGTCACGTCTTCCTGCATGACGATGGCATCTGCCCCGGCGGGCACGGGCGCGCCGGTGAAGATGCGGGCCACGGTGCCAGGCTGCAACTCGCTGCCGGATTGCCCCGCAGCAATGCGTTGGGACACGGGCAACGTGACCGGTTGATTGACCGATGCAGCCACCACATCGGCGCAGCGCACGGCATAGCCGTCCATGCTGGAGTTGTCTTGTGGCGGCACATGCAGTGCAGACACCAGGCTTTGCGCCAGCACGCGGCCATCGGCATCCACGGTGGGCACCAATTGGGTATCAGCCAACGGCTGCGCTTGGGCCAGCAACTGGGCCAGTGCGTCGTCCAGGACCATCAGGGGTTTGCGCGCAGGCGGGGCTGCGGCTGGGGCAACAGATGCGGTCATGGGTTCACAGCTCAAATTGGCTGGCGTCGTACACAAAACGTTCGCCCTGCCCCAGCAACCAGTCGGCCACGGCAGCGGCGTTGTTCAGGTCGAGCACGGGGCGTTGGGTGGGTTCGGGCAACAACACAGGGGAATCGGTGGCAATGGCCGCCACAAACGGGTCGGTGGTGTAGCGGGCTGGGCGGCCCAACTCTGCACGCCAGACTTCCAGCTTGGGCAAGTCGCAGTCTCGGTAGCCCTCCACCAGCACCCAGTCCACGCCGTCGTACAGCTCGGCAATCAGGTGGTGGACGGAAAGCGCCACGTCTTGCTCGAACTCACGCTGCAGCACCAGCCGCTGGGGAGATGCCGCCGCCACCTCGAAGGCACCCGCCTCGCGGTGGCGCCAGGTGTCCTTGCCGGGATGGTCCATTTCAAAGCGGTGGTGCGCGTGTTTGACCACCGACACGCGTTGGCCCCGGCTTTTCAGCGCCGGAATGAGCCGCTCCAAGAGCGTGGTTTTGCCCGCGCCCGAATAACCTGCCAGCACCACAACGCGCACGGAATACCTCAAAAATAAATAGCTACAAAACCAATACCATCAAGCGGTAGAGGCATATTTCAGTCACATTTTTCAACCATGAAGGCCTTGACCTGTGACGCATCGGCTGGCATCACGACCACCCGCTTGGGCAGGTCTTCAATGCCGTTGAACTTCGGTGGTCGGTCAGGCTGTTGGCCCAGTGCTTCGACGATGGTTTCGGCAAACTTGATGGGCAGTGCGGTTTCCAGCACCACCATGGGCACGCCGGATTGTTGGTGTTCGCGCGCCACCTTCACACCATCGGCGGTGTGGGTGTCGATCACCATGCCGTGCCGCTCGAACACGTCTTTGATGGTGGCCAGACGGTCTGAGTGGGTGCTCTTGCCACTGGCAAAGCCATAGTGGCTGGCAGCCTGTGCAAACAGCGGGTCAGCGCTCAGGTCAAAACGTCCGGCCTGTGCCAGTTGAGGCCCGAACAAATCTGCGGTGCGAGCGCTGTCGCGGCCCAGCAGGTCGAACACAAAACGCTCGAAGTTGCTGGCCTTGGAAATGTCCATCGACGGGCTGGACGTTTCATGTGTGTCGGCACTGCCGCGCACACGGTAGATTCCGGTGCGGAAAAACTCGTCGAGCACGTCGTTCTCGTTGGTGGCCACCACCAGTTGCGCAATGGGCAGGCCCATCATGCGGGCCACATGGCCGGCACAGACGTTGCCGAAGTTGCCACTGGGCACGGTGAACGACACCTTCTGGGCGTTGGTTTCAGTTGCCTGGATATAGCCGGCAAAGTAGTACACCACCTGGGCCAGCAAGCGCGCCCAGTTGATGGAGTTGACCGTGCCAATTTTGTATTGGCGTTTGAAGGCCAGGTCGTTGCTCACGGCCTTGACGATGTCCTGGCAATCGTCGAACACTCCTTCGATGGCGATGTTGAAGATGTTGTCATCCATCAGGCTGAACATCTGTGCCTGCTGAAACGGGCTCATGCGACCATGCGGGCTGGTCATGAACACGCGCACGCCCTTTTTGCCGCGCATGGCGTACTCGGCCGCGCTGCCGGTGTCACCGCTGGTGGCACCCAGAATGTTCAGGCTTTCGCCACGGCGGCCCAGTTCGTACTCGAACAGGTTGCCCAGCAATTGCATGGCCATGTCTTTGAAGGCCAGCGTGGGGCCGTTGGACAGGGCTTCCAGCCACAGGTCATCTTCCACGTGGCGCAGCGGCACGATTTCACCCGTGCCAAACACCTCGGCGGTGTAGGTCTTGGCGCACAGGGCGCGCAGGACAGCGGCGGGAATGTCGTCGATGTAGAGCGACAATATTTCAAACGCCAGCGCGGAATACCCTTGTCGGTGGTACACGTTGCGCCACGCGGTCAACGTGGCATCGCTCACCTGGGGATAGTGCTCCGGCAGGTACAGGCCGCCATCGGGCGCCAAGCCTTCCAACAGAATGTCGCAAAAGCGTTTGGGTGTGCGGTCGCCGCGCGTGCTGATGTATTGCATGACAGATTCCAGTGTGCCCAGGCTCAGGCCAATTCTTCTTTGCGGATGCGGGTGATGGGGGCCAGCACGGTGGGCAGAGCCTGCATTTTGGCAATGGCCTCGTTCATGGTGCCCTCTTTGGTGTCATGTGTGAGGATGATCACGTCGGTTTGGGTGCTGCCTTCACCGCCCACTTCGTCTGCCTCGCGCTGCAACACTGCGTCGATGCTGATGCCTGCTTCGGCCAGCAACCCAGTCACCTTGGCCAGTACGCCAGCCTGATCAGCCACGCGCAAACGCAGGTAGTAACTGGTGACCACCTCGCTCATGGGCAACACGGGCAAGTTGCTCATGGCACCGGGCTGGAAGGCCAGGTGGGGCACGCGGTTTTGCGGGTCGGCGGTGTGCAGGCGGGTGATGTCCACCAGATCGGCGATGACGGCGCTGGCGGTGGGCTCGCTGCCCGCGCCTTTGCCGTAGTACAGCGTGTTGCCCACGGCATCACCGTTGACCACCACGGCGTTCATGGCGCCTTCCACATTGGCAATCAGGCGCTTGGCGGGCACCAGGCTGGGGTGCACCCGCAATTCGATGCCGTTGGCCTGCCGCTTGGCAATGCCCAGCAGCTTGATGCGGTAGCCCAGTTGCTCGGCGTATTTGATGTCGGCTGCGCCCAGCTTGGTGATGCCTTCCACATAGGCCTTGTCGAACTGCACGGGAATGCCGAAAGCAATGGCGCTCATCAGCGTGGCCTTGTGCGCGGCGTCCACGCCTTCAATGTCGAAAGTGGGGTCGGCCTCGGCGTAGCCCATTCAGCACCACGTCAAAGTCCAGCCCCTTGTCGCGCATTTCGGACAGGATGAAGTTGGTGGTACCGTTGATGATCCCTGCCAGCCACTGGATGCGGTTGGCCGTCAGGCCTTCGCGCAGCGCCTTGATGATGGGAATGCCCCCCGCCACGGCGGCTTCAAACGCCACCATCACACCCTTTGCGCTGGCTGCCGCAAAAATTTCGGTGCCGTGCACGGCCAGCAGCGCCTTGTTGGCCGTCACCACGTGTTTGCCAGCAGCAATGGCTTCCAGCACCAGCGCCTTGGCAATGCCGTAGCCGCCAATCAGCTCGATGACGATGTCGATGTCTGGGTTGGCAATGATCTGGCGGGCATCGCTCACGACGGTCACGCCCTCGCCCACTGCGGCCTTGGCGCGCGCCACGTCGAGATCGGCCACCATGGTGATTTCGATGCCACGGCCAGCACGGCGCTGAATTTCTTCCTGGTTGCGTTTGAGCACGTTGAACGTGCCGCTGCCAACGGTACCGATGCCCAGCAGGCCGACTTGGATGGGTTTCATGCTTGTTTTCTCTATCAAATATGCCTCTGGCGCTTGATGGCCGGGCGGTTTCAGCTATACAAAATCAACGTTTCTTGCGGCCAATTTTGGTGACCGTGGCCACTTTGGGAGCGTGCGTTTGCTCTGCTGCCGCAGAGGACAGAGCCAGCCTGTCCGTGCCAAAGCGCTTGCGCGCGTGCTCCAGAAAACGTGCCACGCGGCCAATGGCCTCGCGCAAGTCGTCTTCGTGGGGCAAAAACACGATGCGAAAATGGTCGGGCGCTGGCCAGTTGAAGCCCGTGCCCTGCACCAGCATCACTCGCGTTTCCTGCAGCAGTTCCAGAAAGAACGCTTGATCGTCTTCAATGGGATAAATCGCAGGGTCCAGGCGCGGGAACATGTACAACGCCGCCACCGGGCGCACGCAACTCACGCCGGGAATGGCGGTGATGAGTTCATAGGCCAAGTCGCGCTGGCGACGCAGACGACCGCCCTCGCCCACCAGCTCGTTGATGCTCTGGTAGCCACCCAACGCCGTCTGGATGGCGTACTGGCCCGGCACGTTGGAGCACAGGCGCATGTTGGAGAGCATGTTCAGGCCCTCGATGTAGTCTTTGGCGGGTTTTTTGTCGCCCGACACCACCATCCAGCCTGCTCGGTAGCCGCACGACCGGTAGCTCTTGGACAGCGAGTTGAAGGTCAGCGTGAGCACGTCTTCACTCAAGCTGCCGATGGCCGTGTGCTCGACATCGTCATACAGCACCTTGTCGTACACCTCGTCAGCAAATATCACCAGGCCATGCTCGCGGGCAATGTCCACAATGGCTTGCAGCAGTTCGTCCGAATACAGCGCGCCTGTCGGGTTGTTGGGGTTGATGACCACAATGCCCTTGGTGCGTGGCGTGATCTTGGCGCGGATGTCGTCCAGGTTGGGCGTCCAACCGTTGTCTTCGTCGCAGCGGTAGTGCACGGGTGTGCCTCCCGACAAGCTGGCAGCAGCCGTCCACAGCGGGTAGTCGGGCGACGGTAGCAGAACCTCGTCTCCTGTGTCGAGCAAGGCATTGGTGGCCATGACGATCAGTTCGCTCGCGCCGTTGCCCAGGTAAATGTCATCCAGCGTCACGCCTTTGATGCCCTGCTGCTGGGTGTAGTGCATGACGGCCTTGCGTGCAGCAAAAATGCCCTTGCTGTCGGAATAACCCGCCGAGTTGGGCAGGTTGCGGATCATGTCCTGCTGCACCTCTTCGGGGCTGTCATTGCCGATGTTGAGCTTGATGATCTTCTGGCCTTCGTCTTCCATCTGGCGCGCGCGGTCCATGATGGGGCCGCGGATGTCATAGCAGACGTTGGACAGCTTGGAAGACTTGGAAATGGTGCGTACGGTCATGGCCGGGCCATTGCTGGCGGAAATGGGTTGGGAGCAAGCCTGTGAGGCGAAGCCTACAATTTCACCATATTTCACGCCCCATATTGGGCGCACCACACCCTTCTCTCCACCTGAATCCATGAAACTCCACGCAGATCGCGCCGATGCACACACCATTCAGGCGTACGGTGACGGATGGATTTCAGTGAACGGGGAAAAAATTCGGCACAGCGTGGTCCTGTCCAGCATGGGTGCCCGCGAGCCCTGGCCGTGTACCAGTCTGGAGGATTTGCGCCCGGAGCACTTTGACCAATTGCTGGTTCATCAGCCGGAAGTGGTCATTTTTGGCAGCGGCCCCAAGCTGCGCTTTGTCCACCCCTCGCTGCACGCCAGCCTGATGGCGCAGCGGGTCGGTTTTGAAACCATGGACACCCTCGCGGCCTGCCGGACCTTCAACATATTGGCTCAAGAGGGCCGCCGGGTGGTGGTGGCTTTGCTGCTGGAGTCTCAATTAGGCTGACCGCCACAGCTGCTGTGCGGGTTTACCCGCTGCGGATCTGCCCTTGCGAACCCGGTGGAGGGTGCTGCAGGGAGTAAAATGCGGGGTTGCACTTTGTCGCTGCTTTTCCCGCGCCCAGACAGGGCCTGTTTCGACGAAACAAAACACCAACTTAGGTCAGGGTTTATCAAGCATGGCAGTCGTTGTCAACAAACAAATTCCCGAATTCGAAGCCCTTGCCACCGGTCAAGTCAAGGTCAGCAATGTGTCACACCTCGGCCAAACCGTGGTGTTGTATTTCTACCCAAAGGACAACACACCGGGCTGCACCACCGAAGCGATGCAGTTTCGCGACAAATACAAAGATTTCGCCAAAGCCGGAGCCGCTGTCTTTGGCGTCTCACGCGACAACATGAAGTCTCATGATGAGTTCAAGACAAAACTTGAACTGCCTTTCGAGCTGATCGCCGACACAGAAGAAAAAATGTGCCACATGTTCGGTGTGGTCAAAAACAAAATCATGTACGGCAAGAAGGTCAAGGGCATTGAGCGCAGCACCTTTCTCATTGGGCCAGACGGCGTCCTGCGCGAAGAGTGGCGCGGCCTCAAGGTCCCGGGCCACGTCGAGGAAGTGTTGAAGTCCGTCAAAGCCCTGAAGAAGTCGGGTGGCATGCCCGCACCCGTGGTGGTGGTTGCCCCGTCAGCAAGCCCCGCGCCTGCTGTTGCCGCTGCCACACCGGCCTGATGCCGATCGGGGCCAGGTGCCCCGATACCCTGCGGCATAATGTTTTCATGCCCCTTTGGTTTGCCGCTTGTTCATTTCTTTTGTCGCCAAGAGCCGTCAGGTTGCACTGACGGCTTTTTTGTTTCTGGCTCCCGCTTTTTCCTGAACACACCATGCCCTTGCCTCCTGCACCCACGAAAAAGGCCAGTCGCGTTGCGCTGGCTCAGCATGCCATTCAAACCATCGCTGATGCGCCCGATGTGTCGGCAAAAGCGGCAGCACCCACACCGGCTGTCACTGTGACCACGCCGGCCAAGGCCGCCTCCGGGCGTGGGCGAGCACGGACCGAGGTCAACCGCGTTGCGCCTCCTCCCGTTGCCATAACGGCGCAAGTACCCCCGGCGGTTGTGTCTGCGGCCCCGGCGCCCCTGCCCGCCAAAGCACCGGTGCCTGCGGTGGCACCCAAATCAGCTGGCCGCCAGCGCAAGCCCAGCGGGCCGCCCAAGTTGTTTGTGCTGGACACCAACGTGCTGTTGCACGACCCCATGTGCCTGTTCCGTTTTGAAGAAAACGACGTTTACCTGCCCATGATCGTTCTGGAAGAGCTGGACGGGCACAAAAAAGGCATGACCGAGGTGGCCCGCAACGGCCGCCAGACCAGTCGCACACTCGATGCCCTGGCGGCCCAAATGGGCGACGACATGTCCCACGGCCTGCCCTTGTCGGGCACAGGTCACACCGAAGCGCGCGGACGTTTGTTCTTCCAGACGGAGCCGCTGGACTACACCCTGCCCACCAGCCTGCCCCAAGGCAAAGCGGACAACCAGATCCTGGGCGTGGTGCAGGCCTTGCGCGATCGCCACCCAGGGCGCGTGGTGGCCATGGTGTCCAAAGACATCAACATGCGTGTCAAGGCCCGTGCGCTTGGACTGGATGCACAGGATTACGAAAACGACAAAACGCTGGACGACGGCGAACTGCTGTACTCCGGTGTGCTGGCCCTGCCCACCGATTTCTGGACCCGCCAGAGCAAAACGGTGGAAAGCTGGCAACAAGGCAGCCATACGTTTTACCGCGTGGGCGGCCCCATGGTTGCGCAGTTCCACATCAACCAGTTTGTGTTTTTTGAAGCCCCCGGCGAGCCTTCGCTGTATGCGCGCGTGGTGGAAATCCGCGACAAAACCGCTGTACTGAAGACTTTGCGCGATTTCACCCACCTGAAAAACGCCGTGTGGGGCGTGACCAGCCGCAACCGCGAGCAGAACTTCGCGCTCAACCTGCTGATGGACCCTGAGATTGACTTCGTCACCCTGGCCGGCACGGCAGGCACCGGTAAAACACTGATGGCGCTGGCCAGCGGCTTGACCCAGGTGCTGGACGAGCGCCGCTACACGGAAATCATCATGACCCGCGCCACCGTGAGCGTGGGTGAAGACATTGGCTTTTTGCCCGGTACCGAAGAAGAAAAAATGGGCCCCTGGATGGGCGCTTTGGACGACAACCTCGAATTTCTGGCCAAGGGCGATGGCGGTAACGCGGGCGAGTGGGGCCGTGCGGCCACCAACGAACTGATCCGCAGCCGCATCAAGGTCAAGAGCATGAACTTCATGCGCGGCCGGACCTTCCTGAACAAATACGTGATCATCGACGAGGCGCAAAACCTGACGCCCAAGCAGATGAAAACGCTGATCACCCGCGCAGGCCCAGGCACCAAAATCATTTGCATGGGCAACCTGGCTCAGATTGACACGCCTTACCTGACCGAGGGCTCGTCTGGCATGACCTACGCCGTGGATCGCTTCAAGGGCTGGCCACACGGCGGGCACATCACCCTGGCACGTGGAGAGCGTTCGCGCCTGGCCGACTTCGCCAGCGAAGTGCTCTGAGCCAACGCCAGGCACCTGGAACTGCCATGAAATGGGAAGGCAACCGCCAGTCTGACAACGTCGAAGACCGGCGCGACGAAGGCGGCAGAGGCGGCGGCTTTCGCGTGGGTGGCGGTGGCCGGGGCATTGGCTTGGGCAGCATCGTCATTGCCCTGGTGGCTGGCTGGGCGCTGGGCATCAACCCGATGACGATCCTGGGAGTCACCAGTGGAGGCGACATCAGCGCCCCCCAGGTTCAACAAGCTCCGGCGCAAGCATGGCCCAGTTTGTGTCCACGGTGCTGGCCGACACGGAAGACGTGTGGCGAGATGTGTTTGCAAAAGGTGGCTCGGAGTACCAGGAGCCAAGGTTGGTTCTGTTTCGCGGCGCCACGCCCACGGCCTGCGGCACCGGGCAATCGGCCATGGGGCCGTTTTACTGCCCCGGCGACCAGAAGGTTTACATCGATTTGAGCTTCTACCAGACCCTGCGCGATGAACTGGGTGCCCCCGGGGAGTTTGCCCAAGCCTATGTGGTTGCGCACGAGGTGGGCCACCACGTGCAGAACCTGCTGGGCATTTCGGAAAAAATGGACAACATGCACGGGCGCATCAGCGAGAAAGACTACAACGCACTGAGCGTGCGACTGGAGTTGCAGGCCGATTGTTTTGCAGGCCTGTGGGCAAAAAAGTCG
>JAIFMP010000015.1 GCA_020048405.1 Hydrogenophaga sp. | reverse complement strand
TGCTGTATTCACTGGTTGCGCTGGGCTTTGTGCTGATTTTCAAGGCGTCGGGCGTGTTCAACTTTGCGCAGGGCGCTATGGTGTTGTTCGCGGCTTTGGCAATGGCTCGTTTTGCTGAATGGATTCCCCAGTGGTTGAACCTGGAAAACAAGTTTCTGGGCAACCTGCTCGCGTTCATTGCTGCGGCCGCCTGCATGTTCGTGCTGGCCTGGCTGATCGAACGACTCGTGTTGCGCCACCTGGTCAACCAGGAAGGCGTGACGCTGCTGATGGCCACGCTGGGCATCACCTACTTTCTGGATGGTTTGGGCCAGACCATTTTCGGTAGCGCCATCTATCAGATCGACGTTGGGATGCCCAAGGAACCGGTTTTCCTGTTCGAGGATGTGTTTCCGGGGGGTGTGCTGATCAACCTTGAAGACGTCTACGCGGCCTGCATTGCTGCGGCACTGGTTGCTGCGCTCAGCATGTTTTTCCAGAAAACCAGCACGGGCCGCGCCCTGCGGGCCGTGGCAGATGACCATCAGGCTGCACAGTCCATTGGGATCCCGCTCAACCGCATCTGGGTGATTGTCTGGTTCGTGGCAGGTATCACGGCGCTGGTGGCCGGCATCATCTGGGGCTCGAAGATCGGTGTGCAGTTCTCGTTGACCACCGTTGCCTTGAAGGCACTGCCAGTGATCATTCTGGGCGGCCTGACATCAGTGCCAGGCGCGATCATCGGGGGGCTGATCATCGGCGTTGGCGAGAAGCTGTCCGAGGTGTTTCTGGGTCCGATGGTGGGCGGTGGCATTGAAGTCTGGTTTGCCTACGTACTGGCCTTGGTCTTTCTGCTGTTCCGGCCCCAAGGGCTGTTCGGTGAAAAGATCATCGACCGCGTTTGATTTGAATAGCTGACTATTCACACCGAACAAGCGCCAAAGCACTTTCTTATCAGATTTCAACAAGGCTGAAACATGTTTTACCGCGAAAACGGCCAGTTCAAGACCAGCTACCACACTGACCAGCAGATCTTCCCCATTGCGCAAGACCGGTGGGCCATCCTGGGCTTGATTGCCTTTGCCTTCATCGGCGTGCCATTGATGGCCGATGAATACATGTTCCGCGCCATCCTGATCCCCTTCGTCATCCTGGCACTGGCAGCCCTGGGGGTGAACATTCTGGTGGGCTATTGCGGACAGATCTCCCTGGGTTCCGGCGCGTTCATGGCGGTGGGGGCCTACATGGCATACAACACCCACGTGCGGGTGGAAGGCATGCCCCTGATCATCGCCCTGCTGTCGGGCGGGTTCTTTGCCACGCTGGTGGGCGTCGTGTTCGGCATCCCAAGCCTGCGCGTTAAAGGTTTGTACCTGGCCGTAGCCACGCTGGCGGCGCAGTTCTTTTGTGACTGGGCGTTCAGCCGCATCGGCTGGTTCACCAACAACAGCTCGTCCGGCTCCGTGGCGGTGTCCAACCTGAGCCTGCTGGGCTGGACCATCAACACACCAGTCGAAAAGTACCTGTTCTGTCTGGGTTTCCTGGTGGTTTTTGCCCTACTGGCCAAAAACCTGGTGCGTGGCGCGGTGGGCCGCGAGTGGATGGCCATCCGCGACATGGACGTCGCTGCCGCCGTCATTGGCATCCGCCCCATGTACGCGAAGCTCAGTGCATTTGCTGTCAGCTCGTTCATCGTAGGTGTGGCCGGTGGGTTGTGGGCCTTTGTGAACCTGGGTTCATGGGAGCCCGCCGCGTTCAACATTGACCGCTCGTTCCAGTTGTTGTTCATGGTCATCATCGGCGGCATGGGTTCCATCATGGGCAGCATGTTCGGCGCGGCCTTCATCGTGGTGCTACCCATTTTCCTGAACCAGTTCCTGCCCTGGACAGGGGGCCTGTTTGGCATTGAGATTTCCACCGCACTGGTGTCTCACATCGAGTTCATGATTTTTGGTGCCTTGATCGTTTGGTTCCTGATTGTGGAACCTCATGGCCTAGCCAAGCTCTGGAGCATTGCCAAACAAAAGCTTCGGCTCTGGCCTTTCCCTCACTGATTTCCGTGTGTGTGTGCGTCAACTTTAGGAGACAACTGAAATGAAACTGAAACAAGTCGCTCTGTCTGTGTCACTGGTCTGTGCGGCCGTGGCCTCCACCGTGATGGCTCCGTCTGCATTTGCCCAGGCAAAAGAGCAGTTCTTCCCCGTCCTGTCAGGCCGTACCGGTCCGGTTGCCCCCAATGCAACACCCTGGGCCAACGGCCATAACGATTACATGAAACTGGTCAATGCGCGCGGCGGCATCAACGGCGTCAAGACCTTGGTTGAAGAATGCGAAACCGCCTACGCCACCGACCGTGGTGTGGAGTGCTACGAACGACTGAAGGGCAAGCACGGTGGTGCCACGGTGTTCCAGCCGCTGTCCACTGGCATCACATTCGCGCTGACGGAAAAAATCCCGGCAGACAAAATCCCCATGATCACCTCGGGCTACGGCCGCAGCGACTCGGCTGACGGTGGCGTGTTCAAGTGGAACTTCCCGTTGATCGGTCACTACTGGGTGGCGGGCGACACCGTCTTGCAGCATATCGCCAAGAAAGAAGGCGGCTGGGACAAAATGAAGGGCAAGAAACTTGCCGTGGTCTATCACGACAGCCCGTTCGGCAAAGAGCTGCTGCCCATCGTGCAGGAGCGCGCTGCCATGCACGGTTTCACGCTGCAGTTGCTGCCTGTTCCAGCACCAGGTGTTGAGCAGAAATCTGTGTGGCTGCAGGTGCGCCAGCAGCGTCCCGATTTCGTCCTGATGCAAACCTGGGGCGTGATGACGGCCACTGCCATCAAGGAAGCCGTGGCGACCGGTTACCCACGTGAAAAGATGTTTGGCACATGGTGGTCCGGCGCTGAACCCGATCTGAAAGATGTGGGTGCTGCCGCAAAAGGTTATAGCGCGGTGATGATGCAACACGGAGCTGAGTTCGGCTCACCAGTGGTCAAGGAAATCCTGGAGAAAGTTCACGCCAAAGGCCAAGGCACAGGTCCAAAGGATGAAGTGGGCAGCGTGCTGTACATGCGCGGAGTGGTGGGTGCCATGCTTGCAACCGAAGGGGTGCGTGCTGCCCAGGAGCGTTTTGGCAAGGGCAAGGTCATGACTGGCGAACAAGCACGCTGGGGCTATGAGAACCTGAACCTGACGCAGGCAAAGCTTGATGCACTCGGCTTCAAAGACGTGATGCGTCCTGTCTCAACTTCTTGCGCCGACCACATGGGCTCTGCCTGGACACGCGTTCACACCTGGGACGGTGCCAAGTTCACCTGGGCATCTGACTGGTTGCAGGCCGACGAGCAGATCATTCGCCCCCTGGTCAAGGCATCTGCTGACAAATACGCAGCCGAGAAAAAGTTGACCCGCCGCGACGCCAAGGACTGCCAGTCCTGATGCAGCGCCCCCGGCGTGGCTGCACGCCTGTACAGCCAAGTCGGGGGTTGCCTCCAACCGGCATTGCACCCGCGATGCCTCACCCCAGCGCCGCTTGCGGCGTTGAAGTGAGTCGAAAGGTCAACACATGAGCACTCCTCCCCAAAACGTTCTGAATGTCAATGGCATTGAGGTCATCTACAACCACGTCATCCTGGTGCTGAAGGGGGTGTCGCTGACCGTGGCAGAAGGCCAGATCGCGGCCATCCTGGGTGGCAACGGCGCGGGCAAGACCACCACGCTGCGCGCCATTTCCAACTTGCTGAAGGCCGAGCGTGGCGAGGTCACCAAAGGAAGTGTCGAACTGCGCGGCGAACGCATTGAAAACCTGTCGCCTGCTGACCTGGTCAAACGTGGCGTGGTTCAGGTCATGGAGGGCAGGCACTGCTTTGCCCACCTGACCATTGAAGAAAACCTGATGACGGGCAGCTACACCCGCACCAACAAAGCTGAGGTGGCCGCCAACCTGGAGAAGGTCTACAACTACTTCCCTCGCCTGAAGACCCGCCGCACCAGCCAGGCGGCATACACATCGGGTGGCGAACAGCAAATGTGCGCCATCGGTCGCGCCCTGATGGCCAACCCCAGTGTGGTGCTGCTGGATGAACCCTCCATGGGCTTGGCCCCGCAAATTGTGGAAGAGGTGTTTGAGATCGTCAAAGACTTGAACACGAAAGAAAATGTCACCTTCCTGATTGCCGAGCAGAACACCAACATGGCGCTGAAGTATGCCGACTACGGCTACATCATGGAGTCGGGTCGCATCATGATGGATGGATCCGCCAGCGACCTGCGCAACAACGAGGACGTGAAAGAGTTCTATCTGGGCGTGGGCGGTGGCGAGCGCAAGAGCTTCAAAGATGTGAAAAGCTACAAGCGCCGCAAGCGCTGGTTGGCTTAATGCACAGGCATAGCAAACAATTTATATCCATCAAGCGCTAGAGCACAGATATGCTCAACAAGCGCTTGTCACTGCCACGCACCAGGAGCCCGCAGCATGAACACGCCTTTTGATGCGCTGGAGCAGCGCGACCCCGCCCACCGCGAATCCGCTTTGATGGCCACCTTGCCCGCCCAAGTGGCGCACGCACAGGCAAAAGCACCCGCGTTTGCAGACATGTTGGCAGGGGTTGATGCTGCCCAGGTGAATAGCCGTGCGGCACTGGCCCAACTGCCCGTCATTCGCAAGCACGAGTTGCTGGAGCGCCAGAAAGCACACCGTGCCAGCAACGTGTTCGGCGGCTTCAGCGCACTTGGCTTTGGCCCTGGCATGCGCCGCGTGTTTGCCAGCCCCGGCACCATTTACGAACCGGAAGGCACACGCCCTGACTACTGGCGACTGGCGCGTGCCATGCACGCGGCAGGGTTCCGCGCGGGCGAGTTGATCCACAACGGCTTCAGCTACCACTTCACGCCAGCAGGTTCCATGATGGAGACCGCTGCACACGCCTTGGGATGCACTGTGTTTCCAGGAGGCACCGGTCAAACCGAGCAGCAAGTCATGGCCATGGCAGAGCTGAAGCCGGCGGGCTATGCCGGTACACCCAGCTTCCTGAAAATCATCCTGGAAAAAGCAGCCGAGATGGGCGTGGCGCTGCCCAGCCTGAGCAAAGCCCTGGTGTCGGGCGAAGCCTTTCCCCCCAGCCTGCGCGACTGGTTCACCCAGCGCGGCATTGCCGCCTACCAGTGCTATGCCACCGCCGACATTGGCCTGATTGCCTACGAAACGTCTGCCCGTGAAGGCCTTGTGCTGGACGAGGGCGTGATAGTCGAAATCGTGCGCCCCGGCACCGGCGATCCGGTGCCCGAAGGTGAAGTGGGCGAACTGGTCATCACAACGCTGAACCCTGATTACCCGCTGATCCGTTTCGGTACAGGCGATCTGTCGGCCGTGCTGCCAGGCCCCTGCCCCACTGGACGCACCCATACCCGCATCAAAGGCTGGATGGGCCGCGCCGATCAAACCACCAAGGTGCGTGGGATGTTTGTGCACCCCAGCCAGGTGAACGATGTGGCCAAACGCTTCCCCGAAGTGTTGCGCGCCCGCTTGGTGGTGAGCGGTGAAATGGCCAACGACCAGATGGCCCTGCACGTGGAATGCGCTGCGCTGTCCGATGGATTGCGAGAGCAACTCGAGCAAGCCGTTCGTGAAGTCACCAAGCTGCGAGCTACTGTGGTGACACAAGCTCCCGGAAGCTTGCCCAATGATGGAAAAGTCATCGAGGACGCCCGCAGCTACCAGTGATGCCTACGTAATTTCCGCGATGGACGGCTGGGCCGTCGCCCTTACCATGAGGTTTCCATTCACAAAGGAGACTCCATGAAATTCGTTCCATCGTTGGTGGCAGTTGCAGTGGCCGTGTTGGCTGTCGGCACAGCAAATGCGCAGGACTACCCAGGCACCAAACCGGTCACGTTTGTAGTGCCATTTGCAGCAGGTGGTCCAACCGACCGCGTAGCCCGCGATTTGGCCGAGGCCATGCGCAAATTTGTGCCAGGTGGTAACTTCACCGTGGAAAACGCTGCAGGCGCAGGTGGCACCATCGGTGCCAACAAAGTGGCCAAGGCCAAGGCAGATGGTCACACACTACTGCTGTGGCACATCGGTATGGCAGCCACCCCCGGCCTGTACCGCAAACTGCCTTATAAGCCCTTGGAAGACTTTGAATACCTGGGCCTGGTCAACGAGGTTCCCATGACTTTGTTGGGCAAACCACAGTTGCCAGCTAACACCTACCGCGATTTTGAAAACTACATTCGCGCCAACTCGGGCAAGTTGAACATTGCGCACGCGGGCTTGGGTTCAGCGTCACACATCTGCGGCCTGATGTGGCAACACGCTGTGAAGCTGAATGAGTCCATGACCACCATCCCGTTCGGCGGCACCGCTCCAGCCATGACCAACCTGATCGGCGGCCAGGTGGACGTGATGTGCGATCAGACCACCAACACGACCAGCCAGATCGAAGCCGGTCGGGTGAAGGCGTTCGCAGTGACCACGGCCAAGCCGTTGTCCAACCACAAGCTGCTCAAAGACTACCCAACGCTCCAGGAAATGGGCTTGAAGGGCTTTGACCTGACCATCTGGCACGGCCTGTATGCGCCCAAGGGCACACCAGAGCCCATCCTGAAAAAGCTGAACGATGCAATGAAACTGGCTCTGAAAGACCCAGAGTTCATCAAAAAGCAAGAGGGCTTGGGTGCCGTGGTGGTGACCGACAAACGCATGGAGCGCGCAGAGCACAAAGCGTTTGTGGCGGCAGAAATTGCAAAGCTGAAACCTGTGATCGACGCAGCTGGCAAGTTTGCAGATTGAGTTTTGTTTGTTAAAAAAACCCCGCTTCAGCGGGGTTTTTTTATCCCTACTTGTCACATCCCGGACGATCATAAGGACGCTTATGAAAGAGATGAGGATGGGAAGCGTACCAGTCTTTCATGGTCTGCAACGGCGTTTTGC
>JAIFMP010000003.1 GCA_020048405.1 Hydrogenophaga sp. | reverse complement strand
GCACCCTCAAGTTGTCCAGTATCAGCAATACCTTCTTGCCCGCGTCCTTGATCAACGCCTCCAGAAACTCGATCAGTTTGTCGCTGTTGAAAGCTTCGTCAATGATCATCCAGCGCGCCTTGCCCCGGTTGGTGACGGTGGCAATCATGGACAGCTTCTGGCGAGTGCTGCAAACCGTTTGACGGAGTTGTACTGGCCAACAAAGCTGCGTTGGTCGACCAGGTCATGGTAGATGGCCGTGGGGTTGGCTTCAGACGCTGTTGTGCCTCGATGAATTCACGGTGGGGTTCGCTTCGGAGTCCACAACAGGCTATCCGCGTCACTGGTCGTCATGCTGCATCATTCGTCATAAATCGTTATAAAACAACGACTTAACTGAACATCAAGCCGAACTTTGCATCCTGATTAAGACTTCAACAGGTCATTTTATTGTTCATTTTCGCGGAAAACTCATAACGCTTTTTTTCAGCCATTTTGACCATTGGTCTCCGAGTCGACGGTCGCCCGGCTCTGCGAAGCTACCGCCCGGGCGAGGCACGAAAACATTCGGGTAGACATTGACTGATCGTTGGGACTTCAATGCCTAGGGCCAAGCACCCCAGAAAAGACAAACCGGCGTGGAAATTGACCTCTGAGCGCATGGCTGGCAATCCACCCAAAAGGCATCGGATTGAGAAGTGGATTCATGCGGCCATGAGCAACCGCCGCTTGGGGGCGATGCCACCCAAGGACGTCTGAGCGCACGTTGTTGTCCATCCCATCCAGTTCTTGGCGTAAGGCCGAACCTATCAAGGTCGCTGCGACAGTCATTCGCAGGAGACCGTGCGATTGAGCCACTCCACATAGGCGCTCTGCTGTGGCCCGCCCGGTTGGACATATTCAAACCGGACGCACGAACACTTCGACGTACTGTTCCGATGACATCACCCAAATGGTGTGCAAAGGCGGAGTGACTTTGGCCATGCGTTTTCCGCTCCCTGTGTTGTGTGACTTGGCGCAATTCAGAGCCAGCGAGGGCACCGATGTCGCGGTGCGCATTCCTTCCTTACCCCTGACGCCCGGCTGGGAAAATTCCCCTACTTTTGTGTCACTTATAAATACACTGATGGTGTTATTATTGATTCATGAACCCGTCCTACCCGCTGTCTGAACTGTGTGCCTTGGTTGATTTGCCGGTGCGCACCGTGCGGTACTACGTCCAGCAAGGCTTGGTCGGCCGGCCGCAGGGTGAGACCCGGGCCGCCCGGTACGGCCAACTACACGTCGAACAACTGCTGCTCATCAAGAAGTGGAGTGCGGCCGGCTTGTCGCTGGATCGCATCCGCGAGTTGCTTGCGGGCACTGAACCCGGTGTGCCGCAACGCAACCGACGCCCGGGTTCTGTCGAAGTGGTCAACCCATTGCACTGGTCGGTCAAGTTGCGGGTGAAGCCAAGCCCCGGCAACTGGCTCAAATCAAACCTGCGTTCATCGCAGATGAGGAAAACACCCTCGCAAGGCTGGCCGCACACACCAGATACACCCAACTGCGCAAAGCCAGTGATGCCCCAGCGTTCTTGACCAAGGCACTTCCTGAACTGGCTGAGAAGTACCAACTGGTAACCGATGACACCAGCTTTGTTCTGGTGAAAGAACGGGCCGCAGGTGAAGAAGCCACCGACATGCCGGAACTCAGGCAGGTCAAACACATGCAGGCAGCCGGGTGGGGCGGCTTGGGCAGTGTCACTGCAGTTCGTGACAGTGTGTCCACGCCGACTTTGTGGAGAACCAATCGATCGCCTGTTTCCACCATTCGGTTCAGCAAGGCCAGTCGACATGCAGGTGCATTGGCGCTTTCCGGGCCAGGCAACATGTCTTTGGACGACTTTGAAATCCCGGCGTTTCTCCGAAAAAGCTCCGGCTTCGACGACATGGATGACGACAGCCCGTTTGGTTCACCAGCACAAACCAAAGAGCCAAAACGCTCGAAAGCTAACTGGGTAGATGCCACTCGTGACGATTCGTCGGGTGTGGTCGGTTATTCGGGTTGGACACCGGCAGGCTATGCCGAATGGCTGCGACTCAATCCGGGGCAATGGCCTGCGACCTATTCCGAGTTGCGAGCGACGAAACTGGGTGAATTGGTTGTCCAGTGGCTTGAGTTCGTCATCGGTGAAGGTGAAGACGAAGCACGGGTCGTGAACGCGTTCCATGCGGTGATGGCCGAACTGGGGCAGTCTTACCTGGCCGTACTGGGTGGCAAGTTGGCATCTGTCATCGGACAGGGCAAAGACAAGCCACCCTCCAGCCAGGAGTCTGGACTGGATGTGCTGACTGCTCGCATTCAAAAGGATTTGGCTGGCATCACCTCCCAATCCTGGCCGCAGGGCGTGCTGCATTTTGAGGAAGATGCCGATGCCTGACCTTTCCATGTCTGAAGACTTGGTTGACGTGACCAGATCCGCACCCACGGTCCGCTTCTACGCACAGTTGCAACTTGCGTTCGACCATTTCAACCAGATGCTGTTCGAGGGGCGGCTGACACCATGCCTGATCACCCTGCGTTCATCGAATCGGCACAACGGCTACCACCATGCAAAGCGGTTCATGAACACCAAGGGTGAATGGCTGGACGAACTGGGCATGCACCCGGGCTTCATGGGACTGCGCTCCGTGGAGGAGGTGTTGTCCACCCTGGTTCATGAAATGGTTCACCACTGGCAGCAGCATGAAGGCACGCCATCCAAGTCGAACCCGCACAACCGCGAATGGGCTCAGAAGATGCGCAAGGTTGGCCTCGTGCCATCGGATACCGCATTGCCCAACGGGCGGGAAACGGGACATGGCATCAGCCATTTCATCGAGCCTCAGGGTGCTTTCCACCGGGCCTGTGTTGCGCTGTTGGAGCAAGGTTTCGCCCTGGAATGGTTCGACCGGCATGCGCCTGTGCATCCAGAACAGATGGCCGCGCGTGTCGATCAGTTGAAAGCCGCTGGTGTGGTCGCTGTCATGAGCGAGGCCACGGGTCAACCTGTGTCATCCACGGTTGTGGTGCCAACGCCCAAAACGGGCTCGGACCGGGTGAAGTACGTATGTCAGACCTGCGGCATCAAGGCCTGGGCGGCTGCGGAGACCTTGATTGATTGCGGAATCTGTGGACAGGCGCTGGCACCACCGCAGGTGTGACCGGTGTAGACGGCGGTCACACCATCCGCATCGATTTGTAAGTCCCTGGACAACATAGGCGAGGACAACATGCACCTTGTACTGATGGGCGATTCGGTCTTTGACAACCAGGCCTATGTACCGGACGGATTGGCGGCCATCGATCACCTGCGTGCCAGTATCGGGGCCCAGGACACCGCTACTCTGCTGGCAGTTGACGGAGATCTGGCCGGACATGTGCGCGGTCAACTGACGCGACTGCCACCGGACGCAACGCATCTGGCCATCAGTGTGGGAGGCAACGACGCACTGGAATGCCTGCCCACACTGGAGAGACCCGTCGGCGGGGTCATGGAGGCGTTACAGCACCTGTCGCAGATTCAAGCCAGTTTCGCCACCCACTACATCCAGGCGATGCTCGCGGTGAGCAAGCTCAATCTGCCCACCACCGTGTGCACCATCTACGACGATGTGCCGGGGCTCAGTGCCCCTCTGAGGACGGCCTTGTCGCTGTTCAACGATGTCATCGTCCGAGCGGCAATGCGACATGGTTTTGCCGTACTGGACCTGCGTGAATGCCTGACCGAGCCCACAGACTTCTCCCCGACGTCTCCCATTGAGCCATCCGACATCGGCGGTAAAAAAATCTCAATGGCACTGCTCAGCAGGTATCAATCAGGCCACCGATAGCGCCTCGTGGGGAACGTCTGGCGGTCGACATCGACAGACCAAAAGGCGGCATGGGTGTTGGGGGCGTTCAATACAACGACACCGCTGCTCAACCCAGCCAGGAACTGCACGCAATACCTCCAACTTGTACGGCTGTATGCCGCAATCCATTCGCCGGAGGATCACACCCTGCCTGTCGCTACATCGACCGACCGCCTTGAAGCCCAAATCAGCACCGATCTGAATTCGATGCTCAAGCGTGCCGCTGAAATTCAAGGCCGCGACATGCCCGATTCGCCACTGACCCAGTTTTTGCCACTGGTGACCATTCAACGGTCTTGAATTCCACAGTTCCCATCCGTCTGAACCACAGCACGACCCAATGGACCACTACCCAGATCTGGGCTTTGTCCGCAAGCTGTTTTGCCAGCACTTGAGCCAGACGTCTGACGGAGACCAGAGCCCTGGCGTCCTTGCTCCGGCGGGATTCCACTCCAAATCTGAGGCAAGCATGGCCCATGCTCTTCGCTGGTCAACGCCCCCACAAACTCCATGGCCCCCGCTGAAACTCATCACGTACCAAGTCCTGTTCAGGCAACCGCCAGCCCAGTCTGAGCGCCGTTTTCACAAGCGGCAACCGGGCAGGCAAGTCATACATGCAGACCCAGTTGGGCACCTGCTGTCCGAACTTCAGTTCATATTCGCGCCGGTGTTTCAACCAACTCATGCCTGTTGCAAAAGTCATGTGATCACCTCGGGGCGTCGGTTCTCTGTCGATGTGAATCGAGCATGCTGGTGCGCCCAGCCGTACGCTTTGTACGAGGCGTGCAGTCAGTCTTCCCGGCATGCGGGCGAAGTTCACGCTTCCTTGTCAGACAAGGACACGCGCTACACCGACCGGGCACGCCTCGTTCCGATCCTGCCCGCGCTTGCGGAGCACTTCGACCACTACGCATTGCACAGGCAGTGGCTGATCAAACGGCTTCCGATCTCGGAACCCTGGATCTTGGCGATGGGCAAGAAGCATCCGTTCTTCACGATCGAACAAGACTTTCGCGTCGTGTCGCTCGGTGCGTCATGGATGAAGCAAGCGCTCAAGGAATTCTCGACCTACGACATCCCCGCCAATTTCCACCGGGCTCGCCAAAACCAAGCGAATTCACCGCAACACGCAGATTAACGCCGATGAGCGTCAACTCTGCGTGCAGGGCACAAGACCAATCGTCAAAATTGACCGCGAAATGTCTTTGGGTTAAGCCGTTTTGGCACGAGCTTGGCACACACAAGGCACAGAACAAGACGAGGAAAATGAACTGACCATGGGCTCGTTAAGGGCACATGACTCGGAATGACTGTTGGTCTTTTTGGAAATTCAGCTCGATTTATCAAAAATCAGAGCGCTTCGGAGGCCAGACTAGGCTATACACATCAATCAATGCCGTCTGACTGAAAACGTCATAAATCGTTTTAAATCAATATCTTACACGACACCATTCACAATTTTTCTGGCACGCAGAAGACCAAACTAGATCGTTTAATTCCGTTTTTTGCCGGAATTTTGAAAACGTACGCTACACTGCTCAAAACGACCTTTGGTCTCTTGTAGGCTGCAGGGCTTGCTGTTTGCGTCGGTCACAGGCTTGGTACATTTTTTTCTAAATTGAAATTTATGTATATGATTTAATAATTACGTCATTACACAAAATTTATATTTTGTAGTTTTCAGGTATTTAGCTAATTGGCACAATAATTTATTGCCACCTATATTATGCATTTTGAGTCGCCAAAAGCATCGGTCGCAATTCAATCACTCATTGGCTCTATCGATAAGCAAGGCATAGATTCGGAAAGTTTCCGAAGACTGCTTTGGTTGATCAATGCACACCCCACACTGATCGGGCACGGTCAAGTTTTTGCAAATGTACTTGCCTTGCTGCAGACCAAGTCGTTCCAGATCGACGCATTAGATTGGGCTTCCGACTGGAAGAAAGATGTGTCGAGTTGGATAGAAGTTTGTACTTGGATCACATCCCAGCGACTGGAGATTTCGCTCTTACCCGGACTCAACGGACTCAACCGCGCTCCATCGGGCAGGCATCCCTTAGTGGGGGAAGGCGTCGATCGGCATGCAGTCGCAGCTGCACTATGGAGTCGCCATGAAAGTGCTGCCCAGTACCCACCACAAACATCCAAATCAGGAGAAGCTGCATGGGTCTTTTTTGAAATCCAGGGCCACTTGCTGGCTTCTTATGCAGACGCTCGGTACAGGTTTTCTAGTCTGGAGTTCTTCGAAAACCACAGCCATGACTTGGAGCAACCGGTTGCCCCCATCCGCACCGGACCGATAGGCTTGGCCATGCGGGAATTCTCACGCCAGAAATATGCGCCGATGCTGGTTCAGATCAAGCCCAATTCGCGCACGCCGGATTTTGCGCTTTCCCTTTGCGCGACGACGTTTGATTTCTCTGTCGTTTCGGATGACGTCGGCGATGACAGCGATCGGTATCTCGCATCCACGGTCCGATACTTCCGGCGAGTCTCGGATGTTTTGAGCGGCTGGAAGCCCTCTGCAGCGAGCCGAAGAGGCGGGGGCGGTGGGGGTGCAGCCCCTCGCCTTCTCGCCATCCTGGGCGATAGCAACCCAGTGGACATGAGTACCCTGCAACTGGAGGATTACTACGCGGAGCTCGTCACGGATCTGGACCCATTGGCTCCGATCAAGGACATTGCAAGCGGTGTGCGGGATTTCCATGCTTACCTGCACAAAACTTACCGGAAACCTTTGATGAGGAAAGAGGCAGAAGTACTGGGGGATGAAAACTCTCTCAAGCCTGTTGACGCAAACCTCATCGACTTTGATGAATACGCCAAAGCGCAGGAATATCTTGACCATGCACGCTGTGACGCCGCAGAAAGAAAAATCTGCAAGATCGTCCTGATGCTGGCATTCAAAGCAGGCATGCGGCGGATGGAAGTTTTCGGCATGCAGGTCAGGGACATTCAGACAATCTCCAGGCTGACATGTGTCATTCGGCCCAACGCAAACCGACGCCTCAAGACCAGCAGTTCCCAACGCATCGTTCCTTTGTATGCACTGCTCACGAAAGATGAGCGGGAGTTGTTGCAAGAGTGGCTGGCTCAGCGCATCAGCGAGGTGAAATCTGCTCAGCCAGATATGTGCCAACAGGACATCGACTCACACTTTGTATTCGATCTGTTCAATAGTCCCAGATATGAAAGTTGGGTAGACCGGATCACAGACAGAGTCTGCGCTGCCATCCGATCTGTCACCGGTGATGAAGGCCTCTTCATCCATCATTTGCGCCATGCCTTCGGGACTTGGACCTACCTCAGGCTACGTTCTCCGGACTTCCCGAACATCGCCAATCGGTTCCAACATCTGCATCAGACCGCCCATGCCTTGAAGACAGGCCGCAGGCTCAGGATTTTGCTTTTGGGCTATCCACATGCTGCAGATCGATCTTTGGCATTCGCAGTGGGTCGTCTCCTCGGACATTCGAGTCCTACCGTCTCAATGGGGCACTACATCCATGCGGAGGACATCTTGATCGGCGAGGTCGTCCGCAGGGAATGTGCAAACGTTCCAAAAGCAGTGATCCTTTCTGTCTCTGGATTGCAGAAATCAGCTGCCTATGAACAAATAGCGGATTCTGTTGATGCACTTTTGAATTCCTGCCGCAGGGCTCACGGAACGATAACCACAAACACGAACAATGAGTCAAAAACACCCATAAAGCTAGGAAGAAAATCCAATCCATTACCACACCAACGTGCCGAGTGGGTTTCCCTCACTATCACAGAAGACATTTTGAAATTGGCAATTGACAGCAAGTGCACTTCGGAAGAAGTATCCAAAATCGTAAAAATCGATGTTCAGAAGGTGCAGTCCATCCTTGAACAGGCTCATGCTCTTGCAGATCACATAGGACTGAAGAAAAATCAAAACGGAGAGATAACCGAGTCGCCCACCATTCCCAAGGATAAAGATGCCCAAACATTATTCCTCAAATTGAACAAGGTGATGGCAGATTTATACTTCAGGGCACCGCTTGCATATACTCAGGGCACGGAAATCGCCCTGAACCACTTTGACACACAAAAGCGAGATATTGTTTTCAGAGGCAAAAAGCATTTGAAAGAAGCAAAACAACTGTTTAACTTCTTTAAATTTCTTTCAATTCCAGACCAAGATTTCAACTGGCTCATCAGAAAGATGGATGCAAATGATGCAACACTACCCGACTGGACTGATCAGATCAACATAGATTGGTCTCCCAGCGTCACCAAGGTCATCAGACCAAAATCCGCATCAGGATCAGCAAGTTATGCCCAATGGGCAGGTGTCTATCCCGTTGACACAGATGGAGAGTCACTGGGCACCACTTTGATCCGGTCAATCTTCTTGTCTAAAATCTCGAACCTAACCCTTGAAACCCTTCTCATATCAAAAAAATAGGGCCGGGGTTTCCCCCGGCCCTTAAATGCACAATATATGCTCGATAAATTGCGGAACTCCTTCAGCTCATTCAGTTCAATCCCAAATCGAATTGTCCGTCCATGAGCTTCCCCTCTGTAACAGGAGATTCTGTTGCAATGAATTTTTTGGTTTCCATCACCTTTTCGGCAATCCAATTGATAATTGATGTCAAATTACCATCGATATTTGCCTTATCCATGTCGAGCCCCCACTGAAACCAGTAGTAATACTCATCATATTCAACTTTACCGGTCGAAACGATGGATTTCAGCTTATGGAAGCGCAAGGATAGACGCTTGACACTTGGTGAGTTGTCATTTTGAAAAAATGAATTCACCATTTTGGCAACCAAAGACAATGATTCGGTTGCAATGGAGCGATCCGGATCGCCATCATCCTTAGCCATTTCATTTATCGCCTGCTGCATGATCAATTGCGTAACCAGCAGAGAAACAGCCGCTACCGCATTAGAATTATGAGGATCGGGTGCATACGACTTTAGATATGCATAGCAATCAGCATAATTCCTACTCAGCAAAAATTTCATCTGCGCATCGACGGTTAAAAAAACGAAGTTCATTTTCATGGATCCTTAAAGAAAGTTAAAAAAAGGAGATCCGAAATGAACTACCGCTTGACCGCGGGTCACAAGATGACAAGTGCCCGACTAGGGCGTACGTGTTACTTACTCTTGTCAGAACACGAGGACTGAAGACAGCATGTTTTTTCCTTCATTTTTTCCACATAGTCTTATAAAATTGTTTGTGGATAAGTAGACATTGCTATTTTTGTGGTAGCAAGAATTTTCATGAATTTTTTAATTAGTCAAGCCATACCGATAGCTGTTACCGTCCGCGGTTTACCCAAGGAACGGGGCAGGCCACGTGTGACCTGCCCTCTGCCAGCCATACCAGCCTGAAACTAATGAAGTTCGTCAACCACCAGCAGAATGACGGACATGAAGAAAAGCAGATTCACCGAGGAACAGATCATCGGCCTCCTCCAACAGGCCGAGGCGGCCATCCGCGGTCGGCGGACCATAGAGAAAGCAGTTGCTCAGCGTTTTGCTTGAGGGAATACCCGCTGAGCTGGCTTTTTTGGTGGCGTGTACCTCAAGAAGCGTCTGTTAGCCCTTGTCCTTTTGGCCACGATGCTTTGCGAATTTGTAGATTGCTGCTGCCGTAGCTAAGACCGTTGCACAACTGAGTATGCAAAGCGCGATTTCCGCTCTCGCCGTCAATTTGCCTTGTTTTTGAGCAAGTTCAGGGCTGCCCTTCCTCGTTTTTCCCGCTTTTGGCGGGTTCTCGCCCCGTTTGGGGCTCAAGCAGGCGCACCTGTGCCCTGAGACATCGGTTGTTGCATGCGTGCGAGCTTGCGATGAGCCTTCAACAGGTTCATACCCAATGCAGCCCAACACATCTGCGCCTGTACCTTGGCTGTGCCAAAGTACCTCGCCCTGGCCAGATGGAATTTGCGTTTCATCGTTCCAAACGCTTGCTCGACCTTAAACCTCAAACCACCAATCGCAGTGTTGAGCTTCGTCAGAATGGGTGACAGCGGCTTGCCTTTGGCTCCTGTCACCGGCGACATAAAGCCGCGTAAAAATGGCGGAGTTTTCCAAGGTCAGGCAAAAGCAAGGGGCCCCAGCGGCCCCTTGCTTGGTCA
>JAIFMP010000034.1 GCA_020048405.1 Hydrogenophaga sp. | reverse complement strand
GACCCAGATTGGTGCGCAGCTGGGCTTGGCGGCCAACACCGTCAGCACGTACCGCGCCCGCATCCTGGAAAAAACCGGCACCAAAAACGACGTGGAGTTGGCGCTGTACGCCGAGCGGTACGGGCACAGTTGAAGCCCCGGGTGGATTTGTAGGGCCAGCCCTACACCACATGGCAAACCTGGGCACAAAAAGTCGATTAACTCCGCAGCAGGCACGAAAACCCGAAAAGTTGGCCCACCCCTTGCATTGGGGTTAGCACCAACAACTCACGAGGTGTGCCATGTCTGACTTCTTTGATCCGTACAACGCCGACCGCCCCCTGATGATGAAGTGCAGCTGTGGGCGCGACCACACGCTGGCCGACCACCACGCCGAGGTCAATGCCGACGAGGCAGCCGCCAAACTGCGCGCCCGCAGCGAAACGGCCGACTTCGAGGCCTACAGCAACGAGTTCATTGAAGCGACCCTCGTCAAAGCCCTGTTCCCGCAAGACGAGGTGCGCCGCCGCTTCCTGCGCGCCGTGGGCAAGGGCACGGCCATGGCCGCCATAGCCAGCGTGCTGCCCGTGACCAGTCTGCAAGCCATGGCACAGGACAAAAACGCGCTGGAGAAGAAAGACCTGAAGATTGGCTTCATCCCAATCACCTGCGCCACGCCACTGATCATGGCGCACCCCCTGGGCTTTTATCAAAAGCAGGGCCTGAACGTCGAAGTCACCAAAACCGCCGGTTGGGCGCTGGTGCGCGACAAGATGATCAACAAGGAGTACGACGCATCGCACTTCCTGTCACCTATGCCGCTGGCCATCAGCCTTGGGCTGGGCAGCAACGCCACGCCCATGAACGTGGCCACCATCCAGAACATCAACGGTCAGGCCATCACCATGAGCCTGAAGCACAAAGACAACCGCGACCCCAAGAACTGGAAGGGTTTCAAGTTTGGCATTCCGTTCGAGTTTTCGATGCACAACTTTTTGTTGCGCTACTACCTGGCCGAGCATGGTATCAACCCCGACACTGATGTTCAGTTGCGGGTGATTCCCCCTGCCGAGATGGTGGCCAACCTGCGTGCGGGCAACATCGACGGCTTTCTCGGCCCCGATCCGTTCAACCAGCGCGCCGTGTTTGACGAGGTGGGTTTCATCCACGTGTTGACCAAAGACCTGTGGAACGGTCACCCCTGCTGCGCCTTCGGTACCAGCACCGAGTTCATCCAGAAGAACCCCAACACGTTTGCCGCGCTGTACCGCGCGGTGCTGACCGCCGCCGCCATGGCCCGCAAGCCAGAAAACCGTGAACTGATCGCCAAAGTGATCGCGCCCGCCCAGTACCTGAACCAGCCCGAAGCCGTGCTGACGCAGGTGCTGACCGGCAAATTTGCCGATGGCCTGGGCAAGATTCAGACCGTGCCTGACCGTGCTGATTTTGACCCCATGCCCTGGCAGAGCATGGCAGTTTGGATGCTGACGCAGATGAAGCGCTGGGGCCACCTCAAAGGCGACGTGAACTACAACCAGATCGCCGAGAAGGTGTTCCTCATCACCGATGCACGCAAGCACATGAAGGATCTGGGCATGCCTTTCACCGCTGGCCCCACTTACATGAAGCACAAGATCATGGGCAAAGAGTTTGACCCGGCCAAAGCAGCGGCCTACGCCGACAGCTTCGCGATCAAGAAGGCCTGAGGACGCTGCCATGAAAACCGCCAGCTTGAACCTGCGCGCCGGTCTCGTGTCGCTGCTGATCTTCATTTGTTTTGTGGGTGCCTGGCAACTCGCCACCACAGGGCCGAGCATTGGCGGCGCGTCCACAGGCATGACGGCTGAAGAAATCGAATACGCCAAGATGATGGGCAAAGACCCCGGTGCCGCCAAAAGCACCGGTTTTCCGCCCCCCATCGAGGTGGCCAAGGCCAGTTGGGAGCATTTGTCTGACCCGTTCTACGACAAAGGCCCCAATGACAAAGGCATCGGCATACAGCTGGCTCATTCGTTGGGCCGCGTGGGGCTGGGCTTTTTGCTGGCGGTGATCGTGGCCATACCGGTGGGTTTTCTCATCGGCATGTCCCCACTGATGCGCAAGGCGTTTGACCCTTTCGTTCAGGTCTTGAAGCCCATCAGCCCATTGGCGTGGATGCCGCTGGCGCTGTACACGCTGAAAGACTCGGACGTGAGCGGCATCTTCGTCATCTTCATCTGCTCGGTGTGGCCCATGCTCATCAACACCGCTTTCGGTGTGGCGTCGGTCAAGCGCGAATGGCTCAACGTGGCCAGCACGCTGGAAGTCACGCCGCTGCGCAAGGCCTTCCGGGTGATCCTGCCCGCCGCAGCACCCACCATTTTGACGGGCATGCGCATCAGCATGGGCATTGCCTGGCTGGTGATCGTGGCCGCCGAAATGCTGGTGGGTGGCACAGGCGTGGGCTACTTCGTGTGGAACGAGTGGAACAACCTGTCGCTGACCAACGTGATTTTTGCCGTGTTGCTGATCGGGTTGGTCGGCATGGCGCTCGACCTCCTGTTTGCACAAGCCCAAAAGGCGGTGACTTATGTGGAATGACAGCCATGTGCGGGCCGATGCGGCCCGCCTGACCGCCAACACCCCAGTGAAAGACCCCGTGAAAGAACCCGCCATGTCCGGTTACCTGAAGATCGAAGGCCTCTCCAAGGCCTACAACCCCGCCAAGCCGGTGTTTGCCAATGTGAGTTTTGAGATCGGCAAGGGCGAGTTCGTCTGCATCATTGGCCACTCGGGCTGTGGCAAAACCACCATCCTGAACGTGCTGGCGGGCCTGGACACGGCCACCAGCGGCAACGTGTTCATGGATGGCCGCGAAGTCGCTGGCCCCAGCTTGGAGCGCGGTGTGGTGTTCCAGAGTCATGCGCTCATGCCTTGGCTTACGGTGCGCCAGAACATCGCGTTTGCCGTCAAGTCTCGCTGGCCCGACTGGAGCAAAACGCAGGTCAACGAGCAGGTCGAGAAAAACGTGACCATGGTGGGCCTCGCCCACGCCATCGACAAAAAGCCCAGTGAGCTGTCGGGTGGCATGAAGCAGCGCGTGGGCATTGCCCGTGCGTTCGCCATCGAACCCAAGATGTTGTTGCTCGACGAGCCCTTCGGCGCACTCGATGCGCTCACGCGCGGCACCATCCAGGACGAGTTGATGGGCATCGTGCGCAGCACACAGCAAACCGTGTTCATGATCACCCACGATGTGGACGAGGCCATCCTGTTGTCCGACCGCATCCTGCTCATGACCAACGGGCAAGAGACCGACGCCGGCTACAAGCCCGGCGGCATGGCCGAGGTGGTGGTCAACCCCCTGCCCCGCAGCCGCACGCGTGCCGAGTTACACCACCTGTCCGGTTACTACGACCTGCGCAACCACATCGTGGACTTTCTGGTCAGCCGCGCCAAGGCGCACTGAACGTCACAACCCATTCTTCGCCTGGCTAGGCCATCTGGGGCCTCGGTAGGTGCAGCCTTGCCAATTTTTCTGAGTTCAACCTTTTTTACCTGAGGAGCCCACCATGAACCGTCTGGAAGTCACTGAAAAAATCATCACCGCCAAAGTTGCCCAGGGCATCAAATGGTCCGATGTGGCCACGAAAGTGGGCCAGTCCAAAGAATGGACCACGGCCCTGTGCCTGGGCCAGATGACCGCTTCTGCCGCTGAAGCCAAAGTGCTGGGCGACATTTTTGGCCTGACCGACGAAGAGCAGAAGTGGCTGCAAGTGGTGCCCTACAAAGGCTCGTTGCCCACCGCCGTGCCCACCGATCCGCTGATTTACCGCTGGTACGAAATCGTCAGCGTGTATGGCACCACCATCAAGGAACTGATCCACGAAGAATTTGGCGACGGCATCATGAGTGCGATCGACTTTTCCATGGACATCGTGCGCCAGCCCGACCCCAAAGGCGACCGCGTGAACGTGGTGCTGTCGGGCAAGTTCCTGCCGTACAAGCAGTACTGATCCGCTCGGTCGGTAGAATCGCGCCTTTCACCCGTCACGGGGGAGTAGCCGCCCTGCACCGCGCAGGGGCATGCGTCAACACACTTGGCCCCCATGGCCATGGCGCACACAGCCCGGCCCTTTGGGGCATGAGCCTGGCAAGACCTTTGACCACACGCACCTCGGTTAGGGCCGGGGGTGCCGTGTGGTTTTTTGTTGTCTGCAGGCCCTGGAGTACTCATGGAAGCATTTTTCATCTCCACCGGTGTGGTTGCCCTGGGCGAAATGGGCGACAAGACCCAATTGCTGGCCATGCTGCTGGCCGCCAAATTCCGCAAGCCTGTGCCCATCATCCTGGGCATTTTGGTGGCCACCCTGGCCAACCACGCCTTGGCGGGTGCCGTGGGCGACTGGGTGTCCAAAGCCCTCGGGCCCGACGTGTTGAGGTGGGTCATTGGCATCTCGTTCATTGCCATGGCTGCCTGGATGTTGGTGCCCGACAAAATTGACGAAGAAGATGCGCACACCTGCACCCGCTGGGGCGTGTTCGGCACCACCGTGGTGGCGTTTTTCCTGGCCGAAATGGGCGACAAAACCCAGATTGCCACCGTGGCCCTGGCCGCTCGCTACAGCGACATGGTGGCTGTGGTGGCGGGCACCACGCTGGGCATGATGCTGGCGAATGTGCCCGCCGTGTTCGTGGGCGACAAACTGGCTGCCCGCATCTCAATGGCCTGGGTGCACGGCGTATCGGCCCTGATATTTGCCGTGCTGGGCGTGTTGACCCTGTTCAATGTGGGCAATCTGTTCTGAGCCGCAGCAGACCATGAAAAAAGCCGCGCCACTGTGCAGTGGGGCGGCTTGTGTGCTGCCTGTCGCGCTTCAGCGTGGGCGGCGGGGTGGTGGGGGGCTCGAAGGACCGCCACGGTTTTCAATGAAGCGGAAGTTGATGCGGCCCTTGGTCAGGTCGTAGGGGGACAACTCCAGCGACACACGATCACCCGCCAGAATGCGGATGTGGTTCTTCTTCATCTTGCCGGCGGAGTAGGCAATCAGTTGGTGGCCGTTGTCCAGCGTCACGCGGAAACGCGTGTCGGGCAACACTTCGTCGACCTTGCCGGTCATTTCAATCAGTTCTTCTTTGGCCATGGCCGTGTCCTTGGGGGTTGAGCATCGCTCGCGAGCAACCTCGGATTATCGTTGACAACGTGGTAAAAAATCCACAGGTTTTCGCTGCACTGCACCAAAAAACCACGCCGCACGTGGTATTTGGCTCAGTGCAGGGTCAGCGGACAAGAGGTGGTTTTGACCCGCACCACGGCTGGTTTGGCGGTGTAAGGCACCGGGCAATCGGACTCGGGTGCACCGGCCCGGCGTGCCGCCAGCTTGGCCGCAATGGTGGCGGCCTGACGCCCGATGGGCTCGATGTAGCGGCTGGCCTGGCCTGAAATGGTGATGCAGTCGCCCAGCGCATGGATGCGCGGGTGGCTGGTGGCCAGCGTGGTGCCGTCCACCGCAATGCCGTTGTTCCAGCCCAGGCCGGCGCTTTGGGCCAGTCGGTTGGGTGTGGCCAGGCCGGTGGCGGCCAGCACCTGGTCGGCCTCGATGCGTTGGCCGCAGGTGGTCGTGACCACACGTGCGGGCCCGTTGTCGGCTGCATTGGCCTCAACCCCCGCAATCGACACTCCCCCCATGAACGTGATGGGCAGCTCTTTCCAGGCGGCCAGCACGGGCTCGCCCGCCTCTGCCGCTACCCAGCGTGCCAGCGGTGTGGGCATGGGGTCGAGCAGGGTGATACGGTGCCCGGCCAGCGCCAGGTCGTTGGCCAGTTCGCTGCCAATCAACCCTGCGCCCACGATGGCAATGTGCTGGGGTTTGTCGGCAATGGCTGCGCGGAACTTCAGGTACGCGTCCAGGTGGTTCACGCGCCAGCACAGCTCGGCGGGCAGGCTAGGCGGCAATGCCACCTGTGCGCCGTGGGCCAACACGAGTTCGTCAAACGGCTGGTTGCCGCGCGTGGTGGTCAGGGTGTTGGTGCGGGTGCAAATGCGGGTGGCCTGCGTCTGGGCCAACAGGCGCACACCCAGCCGGGTGGCGGCCTGGGCACCGGTTTCACGCACCAGAGTGTCCAGCGTCAGGTGTTTGGCCAGTGCAACCGACAACAAGGGTTTGTCATACACATCGCCGCTGCAGGCCGTGACGAGGGTGATGGGCAGGTCTGCATCTGTCTCGCGAATGGCCTGGGCCACCTGCCAGCCTGCACGGCCAGCGCCCACGATGACCACGCCCACCTTGCCCTTTTTGGCGGCTGGGCGCGCACCCGTGCTGGCCGCTGCGGTGCGCAGTTTGCTCAGATCAGGCGGTGTGTACGGCGAGAAATCGGTTTTGGTGACGGAACACAGCGGGCATTCCCAGTCGTCGGGGATGTCGGCAAAGCGTGTGCCGGGGGGGAGCCCGCTGTCGGGGTCGCCCTTGGCCTCGTCATAGATCAGGCCGCAGGCGTTGCAGATGTACTGGAGGAAAGGCGCTTCGCCTGCGGACTGGGGGCTCATGCAGGCATGTCCTCGGCGCAGAGCGCGGCCACTTCTTTGCGCAGGTGCTTGATGGCGGGCGTGACGATGGCCACAAACTGTGCTTCGCGCACACGGCGCTGCACGTCCGAACTCATCAGGTAACCACGGGCCCCTTGGTGCATCAGCGCCGAGTTGGCGGCGCGCATGCACAACTCGCCACCGTCGATGCGGACGTTGAGCACGTCGATGAAAAACTCGTTCGAGCTGTCGTAGGGTGTTTTGGCCAGTTCGGCCACGCGGCCCAGCAGGTCGTCCAGTTCGGCCTGGAGCTGGTCGGGCCGGTCGTCCAGAAACTGGTTGACATGGCCCAGCTGGTCTTCCACCGCCCACATGCTGTCGATGGCACCCTGGATGATGCCGGCGGCAATGCCGCATTGCAGCATCACAAAGGCTGCGCGGATGTTGCGGATGTAGGGGCGGGCTGGGTCGGCCACGCCGATGAACAGGTCTTTGCATTGCACGGCATAGGTGCCCGTGCCTTCCATGCCCGAGAACTTGGGGCAGCCTTTGAGCGTGACACCGGGTGCATCGCACTTGAGGATGAACATCACCTCCTTGCCGGCTTCACCCACCACACTGGCAATGGCACCAAAGTAGTGGTTGCCCGCCAGGTTGCTGACCCAGGGCAGCGTGCCGTTGACCAGGTAGCCGCCTTCGGTGGGCGTGGCCTTGAGCAGAAAGCTCTCGATCTGCGCAAAGCTTTTCATGGGGTTCGACAAGCCCGTTCCCCCAATGCCCGCACCGCTCAGGTGGGCGGAGAGTCGCTCGCCTTTCAGTGCCGGGTTGGATGACGCGTCCATGTACAGCGCGCACACCGACTGGCACCACATCATGAACGCTGTGGCCCCGCACACCTTGCCCGCCTCTGCCATGGCCGCGATGGTGGCCATGTAGTTGCCGGGCTGGCCAGGACGATCGATGTGCGCCCCCATGGCCCCCACGGCCGCGAGTTGCTTCAACAGGTCTTCGGGGTACGCGCCTTCGTCAATGGCCTGCGCGCGTTGGGCCAGCGGCCCCTGGGCAATGGCGCGCACGGCGCTCAGCAGGTCTTCGGTGGTGGCGGCTTGAACAACGTCGGCAGGCAGGTCGGTGGGGTTCATGGGGGGCTCCAGGGTCAACGGGTGGGGTTTGGGAACGCCTTGGGTTCGCCTCAGGCCATCGAGATTTCGAATGGGATGGGGTTGCGCATGGTGTTGGCCACGGGCGAATAGAAGTTGGCGTGTTTGACGATCTCGTCCAGCTCTTCGCGGGTGGCGTCGCCCTCGACCAGCACCTTCACGCGGATGGCCTGGAAGCCCATTTGCGGAGGCGTCATTTCCAGCGCACCACCGGCGCCCCAGGCAGCGGGGTTGCCGATGTCGCCTTCCAGGAACACTTCGAGCTTGGTCAGCTTCACGCCCTTCCAGGTGGCCACGGCGGTCACGCCCACGGCAATGCAGCCGCCCAGGCCCGACAGCACAATTTCGCCGGGGGCGGGTGCCGTGTCTTCACCGAACAGGTGCAGCGGCTCATCCACCACCACGGGGGTGTGGTTGCCCACGTACGACAGGCTGCGGTACTGGCCTTCCATCACGGTGTGGACTTTGTTGGTGCCCCGGCGGGCTGGGTTGGCTTTGCCCCCCGCTGCAAAGGTGGCCAGACCGGCGGCGTCGATGGGGCGCAGATAGGCTTTGACGGTGGTGGGTGCAGTGGTTTCGGCGGTGGACATGGCGGGTTCCTGTGAAAAAGGGAAACGGTCGGCTGACGGTGTCGGGGACGGCTGAGGCCCCCTTGCTCACCTGCATTGCAACGGCCGTGCCAACTGTGTGGCTGCGCCAAAAATATCAGTCAAATAGGCACCTATCGCTTGACTGTATTGCGATGACAGCTATGCCTGTTGAAAGTCCATGCAGCCCACTGCCTGCCCACCTTTCGACTTGTGTCAACCAAATGTAGATAAATTGTCTACTGCATTGATCAACGCAAACCAGCCTTTTTCAGGCGATAGGCAAACTGCCTCAGCGTCAGCCCCAGGCTTTGCGCCGCACGCGACTGGTTGCCCCCGTGTTGCGCCAGCACCTGGGACAGTTGGTCGACCGTGTGGGAGTGGGCGGGTTGGTATTCGCGCACCAGCGGCGCTGATGTCCAGTTGGCAGGCGGGCTGTGGGGCGCGGGGGGCGGAGTGGTGGGTGGCGCGGCCACTGCTGTCAGGGATGCAGCGGTGTCTGACTGCCCCAGGTAGTTCGCCAGCTCGTCGGGGCCCACGGCAGCCTGGTCGGCCAGCAGCACCAGCCGCTCGATCACGTTGCCCAGCTCGCGGATGTTGCCGGGCCAGGGGTGGGCGTCCAGCAAGGCCAGGGCCTCGGGTGTGAGGTGCACGTTGCGCTGGTGGGCCTGATTGGCACGGCTCAAAAAGTGCAGGGCCAGCGGGTGGATGTCGTCGCGGCGCTCGCGCAAGGACGGCAGCCGGATGGGTACCACGTTCAGCCGGTAGTACAGGTCTTGCCGGAAGCGCCCGGCGGCCACCTCGGTGGCCAGGTCGCGGTTGGTGGCGGCCACCAGCCGCACGTCAATGCGCACCTCGCGTGTGCCGCCCAGCCGCACCAGCGTGCCTTCTTGCAGCGTGCGCAACAGCTTGGCTTGCAGGGGCAGGGGCAGTTCGCCCATTTCGTCCAGAAAAATGGTGCCGCCGTGGGCCTGCTCGAACCAGCCGGTGCGCGCCTGCGTGGCGCCGGTGAAGGCACCCCGCTCGTGGCCAAACAGTTCCGACTCAAACAGCGTGTCGGGAATGGCCGAGCAGTTCACCTTGATGAACGGCCCTTCTTTGCGACCGCTGGCCAGGTGCACGGCACGCGCAAACAACTCTTTACCGGTGCCCGATTCGCCCAGCAACAGCACCGTCGCCTGCGACTGCGATACCCGCTCCAGCTCACCCAGCGCTTTCAGCAACGGTGGAGACTGGCCCACCAGCCCGTAGCGGGCGGTGTGCGTGTCGAGAGCGCGGGCCAGCTCGGCGTTGCGTACCGCCAGTTGGCGGGTTTGCTCGGCCACCAGTTGTTCCAGCTGAAGCACCTGGCCCGCCAGTGTGGCCAGCACGCGCAGCACGGCCAGGTCGTCGTTCAGGTGGCGCTGGCGGCTGCGGATGCGGTGGCAGCCCAACACGCCGACAGTGGCCCCGTTCAGCTCCACGGGCAGCGCGATATACGCCACCGTGTCCGGGGGCAACTGGTCACGGGTGACAGCGCGGAACAGAAACAAAGGCTCGGCATCCACGTCCTGCACGATGGCGGGCACCCCGGTGGCCAGTACCTTGCCGGTGATGCCTTCGCCCCAGCTGTAAACCCCGCGCTGGCTTTCGGCGTGTGTCAGGCCGTACGCGTGCTGGATGCGGGCGGTGCGCGGGCCACCCGGGGCTTGTGTGGCCCCGGTATCGGCCAGCACCAGGCGGCCCCGGTTCAGGCCCAGCAGTTCGCTCATGAGGTGCAGCATCTCGCGCAGCACCAAGCCGGGCGCAATGCTTTTGCCCAGCAGGCGCATGACCTCGCGCATGAGCAGCAGCTCTTGCGCGTGCCAGTCGGTGGGGGGGGCGCCGGGTGTTGACACAGGTGTCAACGCGACATGTTCAGCTCTTGCTGCAGTGTGCGCACCAAGTGGCTGAAAAGTTTGTTTTTGTCAGCGGACTCTCGCAGCCGCTCGGACAGGCGGTGGCCAATGGCCGTCATCAGACGCGCTGCGGTCGCGGGGTCTTGGCTGGTCAGGTCTTCCAAGTCTTGGCGGGTGAGGATGGCACCGTGCACGTTGGTGGTGGCGGTGCAGGTGGCAGAGCGGGCTTCGCCGTCAAACAGCGACAGCTCACCGATCAGGCTGCCCGGCCCCAGCACCTTCAGGGTGAGGGGGTTGTGGCGGTCGGCCTCGACGACTTCCACCGTCACCTCACCTCGAATGACCAACAGCATGTGGTCTGTGTGTTCGGTGTCACCCTCGCGGAGAATGACGGTGCCCACGGGAATGACGTGGGGCCGCATGTAGCCCACCACCGCCTTGGCCTGCGCGGGGCTCAGGCGCATGAGTGCGGTGGGCGCGCGCAGCATTTCGGCGGCTTGTGCCGCGCTGGAGAGCTCACGCTGGTGCGGCACAGCGTCGGCGGGAAAGCTCGAATCCACTGCCTGGGGCGTGTTGCGAAAGCGGTCGAAAAGGGTTTTCAGCATCGGGGTCTCGGCGCGGCGGGTGGTCGTTGCAGGAGCAAAGGCCACATTGTGGGGCGATTCGATAAAATCCAGCCCCCCAAGGAGCGCTGCAGCGGCGCGCCGCCACTGCCAGCAGTGGCACGGTGCGTTGTCAGGCTTGGGGCCGACCCTTTGGGTCCGCCGCCACAACCGCGCTCACCTGTGTGCCCCGTGCGCCCGTTGCGTGTGCCCGGTGCAACCCCGTTTTTGCCCAGGTGAGCCCCATGTCCACAGTTGTCTCCGAATCCGTCTCCAGTCCTGTTTCGTCTGCCGTGCCCCCCATGCTGCTGTCGGGTCTGGAGCCCTTGCGAATTGGCGAAAGCAGCCTGTTCGTCAACGTGGGCGAGCGCACCAACGTCACCGGCTCAAAGGCCTTTGCCCGCATGATTCTGGAGGGGCGTTACGAAGACGCCCTGGCCGTCGCCCGCCAGCAGGTGGAAAACGGTGCGCAGATCGTGGACGTGAACATGGACGAGGCCATGCTGGACAGCCAGGCCGCCATGGTCCGGTTCCTGAACCTGATGGCCACCGAGCCCGACATTGCCCGCGTGCCGGTGATGATCGACAGCAGCAAGTGGAGCGTGATCGAGGCAGGCCTGCGCTGCGTGCAGGGCAAGTCGGTGGTCAACTCCATCAGCATGAAGGAAGGGCTGGCCGAGTTCAAGCGTCAGGCCACGCTGGTCAAGCGCTACGGGGCCGCCGCCGTGGTGATGGCCTTTGACGAGCAGGGCCAGGCCGACACCTACCAGCGCAAGATCGAGATTTGCGAACGTGCCTACCGCGTGCTGGTGGACGAAGTGGGCTTTCCGCCCGAAGACATCATCTTCGACCCCAACATCTTCGCCATTGCCACCGGCATTGAAGAGCACAACAACTACGCGGTGGACTTCATCGAGGCCACCCGCTGGATCAAGCAGA
>JAIFMP010000114.1 GCA_020048405.1 Hydrogenophaga sp. | reverse complement strand
ACCAGCAGGCTGTCGAGTTCACCAATGTTTTGTGTGTTCTTGTTGGTGTAAGGCAGCTTTTGCAGCACGTAGCGCATGGCGTTCAGGCGTGCGCGTTTTTTGCAGTCGCTCTTGATGACGGTCCACGGCGCATCGGCCGTGTCGGTTTCAAAGAACATGGCTTCTTTGGCCTTGGTGTAGCTGTCCCACTTGTCCAGGCTGGCCAGATCGATGGGGCTGAGTTTCCACTGCTTGAGCGGGTGTGCCTCGCGTTCCTTGAAGCGGCGGCGCTGCTCTTTGCGGCTGACCGAGAACCAGAACTTGATGAGGTGAATGCCGCTGCGCACCAATTGCCGCTCGAACTGCGGTGCCTGGCGCATGAATTCGTCGTACTCATTGTCAGAGCAGAAGCCCATGACGCGCTCCACACCGGCGCGGTTGTACCAACTGCGGTCGAGCAACACGATTTCACCGGCCGTGGGCAGGTGCTGCACATAACGCTGGAAGTACCACTGGCCGCGTTCTACCTCGGGGGGTTTCTCCAGCGCGATCACGCGCGCACCCCGGGGGTTGAGGTGTTCCATGAAGCGTTTGATGGTGCCGCCCTTGCCAGCCGCGTCGCGCCCTTCAAACAGCAGCACGATGCGCTGACCGGTTTCCTTGGCCCAGGCCTGAAGCTTGAGCAGCTCCACCTGCAACATGTACTTTTGCTGCTCGTAAGCTTTGCGGGACAGCAGGTTTTTGTAGGGGTATTCGCCGTTGCGCCAATGTTGGGCCAGTTCTTCATCTGGCTTGGCCTCGGCACGGGCCGCTTTTTTCTGCGCGCTGGTGGACTGGGCCAGCAGTTGGCGAATGGCCTTGGCGTCGTCCGGTGCGGCACCTTGCAAGATGGCCTTGAGCGATGAGGCCTTTTTTTGCGGTGTCTGGTTGGGCTGCGCCACGATGTCGGCCACCGCAGCGAGCTTGGCCGTTTGGGCTTTGGTGACAGCCCTACCAACAGTGGCGCGCTTGAGCTGGGCCGGTTGCTGGCTGCCCAGTGTGTCGCCACGGCTGGTCCTGCGAGGTTTCTCTGCGGCTGTTTTGCTGGCGGCGGGTGCGGGTGCGGGCGCGACCCGCGCCTTGGGTACCGCTGCCCGGCGGGGGGCTGGTGCAGCCGTTTTGGCCTGGTTGCTGGGGGTGGCAACGCCGGTCTCTGCGGCGGGTGTCGGGCTGTTGGTTTTGTCGTTCATGGGCGTGTCATAAAAGGGTCAAGAAACCAGTATCGGCACCTCAGGCATCCGTGTGTTTGATAAATGTCAAGCACCGGGAACACCACGTATCAACTGAGGCGCTTGACCATGACCACGCTCTTGCGGTCCCAGTTGTATTTGCGCTTGCGGGCCTCGGGCAGCCAGTCGGGGTCCACCTGCTGGAAACCGCGTTTGATGAACCAGTGCATGGTGCGGGTGGTCAGCACAAAAATGCTTTGCAGGCCCATCAGGCGGGCGCGCTGTTCGATGCGCTTCAATACCTTTTCACCATCGCCCTGGCCCTGGCTTTGCGGAGACACGGTGAGTGCCGCCATTTCAGCCGTTTTGCCCTCGGGGTAGGGGTACAGAGCGGCACAGGCAAAAATGACGCCGTCGTGCTCGATGATTGTGTAGTTGGCCACGTCGCGCTCGATTTCGGTGCGACTGCGCTTGACCAGTGTGCCGTCCTTCTCGAACGGCTCAATCAGTTGCAGGATGCCGCCCACATCGTCTGGCGTGGCCTCGCGCAGTTCTTCCAGTTTTTCGTCCACCACCATGGTGCCAATGCCGTCGTGCACGTACACCTCCAGCAGCAGCGCGCCGTCCACTGCAAACGGGATGATGTGGCTGCGCTCCACGCCCGCTTTGCAGGCCTTGACGCAGTGCTGCAGATAGAACGCGGTGTCGGTGGGTTGCTGTGCAGGCGGCAGTTGTGCCAGCAGGCTTTCAGCCGTCGCCAGCGGCAACTCGGTGTCGATGGCGTTGTCTTCACTCACAGGCTGCGTCGGGTCCAGAGGGATGCCGTGCACCTCGGTCACAAAAATCAGCTTGTCGGCCTGCATGGCAATGGCCACGCTGGTGGCCACTTCTTCCATGCTGAGGTTGAAGGCCTCGCCAGTGGGCGAAAACCCGAACGGCGACAGCAGCACCAGCGCACCCATGTCCAGCGTGCGGCTGATGCCGCCCACGTCCACCTTGCGCACCAGGCCGCTGTGCTGAAAGTCCACCCCGTCCACAATGCCCACGGGCCGGGCCGTGATGAAGTTGCCCGACAGCACCCGCACCGTGCTGCCCGCCATGGGCGTGTTGGGCAGACCCTGGCTGAACGCGGCCTCAATTTCATATCGCAGTTGCCCGGCGGCTTCCTGCGCGCAGTCCAGCGCCACCGAGTCGGTGATGCGGATGCCGTGCGAATACTTCGCCTGGTGCCCTTTGGCTGCCAATTGCTCGTTCACCTGTGGGCGAAAGCCGTGCACCAGCACCACCTTCACGCCCATGCTCTGGATCATGGCCAGGTCTTGCGCCAGGTTGTGCAGCTTGCCAGCGGCAATGGCCTCGCCCGCAATGCCCACCACAAAGGTCTGGTTGCGAAACTTGTGGATGTAGGGTGCCACTGACCGGAACCAGGGCACAAAGGTGAAGTTGAAAACGTTTGACATGGGGGGCGCGTCAATGGGTGGCCAAAAAAGGGTCAGGCAACCTGCTTGGGTGGCGCGGTTGACAGGTCAGGGGACAAGAAAGGGTTGACCACCGTGAGTGCGCCGAAGCGCTGGTTGTGGGTCAAATCTTCGGTGAAAAGCGTGTGTGTGCCCGCCGCGATGGCGGCTTCCACCACCATGGCATCCCACACCGACAACTGGCTTTCTGCCGCACGGGCAAGCGCTTTCAGCACCAGGTGCGCATCGGCAGGCACCACCCGCCATTGGGCGTAAGCGGCGGTCATGAGGGCAGCGGTGGTCTTGCTGACTTTGAGTTTGCGTGTCAGGTTGTGGGCGAGTTCCAGCATCACCTGGGTGCTTACCACCCCCCGCTGTTCGCGGTGAAGCTGCGCCAGCAGCTGTTCTGCCGCGTCACGTTTGGTGGGCGCACTGTCGTCCACCGCATACAGCAGCACATTGGTATCCACAAAACACAGGCCTGTGTCCAAGGGTTTCTTTTTGACCGTGGTCACGCGAGGTGCCGAAACCCGTCGGCGTAGGTTTGCTCACGCAGCGTGGACTGCTCGGTGGGCGCTGTGCGTTGGGCAGACTGGGTGGTGGGCTCAGGTTGCGCTTCGGCGCGCACACGGGCCATGAGTGCCAGCAATTCGTTGGCCGGGTCGGTGGTTGGTGTGGGCGCAGACGCGGTGGGTGATTGCGTGTAGCCAGCCAGAAACTCACGCACCTTGGCACTGAGCGATGTGCCCTCGCCAATGGCGCGGATGCGGGCGCGCTTCACAAGCTCTTCGTCCAGCGACAGGGTCAGGTTGGTCATGGGGCACCTCCAAGTGGCAAGCCAAGCGGCATAGGAGACCAATGTAGCACGTGAACACGTGAAACTGTGTGGCACATGGCCGAGTGGGGGCTGTGTCCGGGATAATCCGGCCCCATGTCTGCCACCCTGCCTGCCGCACCTCTTTCTGTGGTGTCTGCCACGTCCACCGCACCTTTGGTGCAGCTGAAAATAGAGTTCCCCGAGTCACTGCCGGTCAGCGCCCGGCGCGACGAAATTGCTGCCGCCATGCTGGCCCGTCAGGTGGTCATTGTGTGCGGCGAAACCGGTTCGGGCAAAACCACGCAGTTACCCAAAATTGCCCTGGCCATGGGGCGCGGAAAGCTCAACGCCGCCCCCGGGCAGCGCGGCCAGTTGATTGGCCACACCCAGCCGCGCCGCATTGCGGCCAGCAGCGTGGCCAAACGCATTGCCCAGGAACTGAACACCCCTCTGGGCGACTTGGTGGGCTACAAAGTGCGGTTTCAAGACCGTTTGAGCCGAGATGCATCCGTCAAGCTCATGACCGACGGCATTTTGCTGGCCGAGACGCAAACCGACCCGCTGCTGCGGGCGTACGACACACTCATCATCGACGAGGCGCACGAACGCAGCCTGAACATCGACTTTTTGCTGGGCTTTTTGCGCCAGCTGTGCCCCAAGCGGCCCGATCTGAAGATCGTCATCACCTCGGCCACGATCGACGCCGAGCGTTTTGCCAACTACTTTGCCGACAGCCAGGGGCCTGCGCCGGTCATCATGGTGTCGGGCCGCACCTTTCCGGTGGAGCTGCGCTACCGCCCGTTTGAAGAAAGCAAAGACACCGACCTGAACACGGCAATTGCCGACGGCGTCGATGAGTTGTGGCGTGGCGGGGCGGGGCAGGGCGGCGACATTCTGATTTTTTTACCCGGCGAGCGCGAAATCCGCGAGGCGGCAGACCACCTCACCAAACACCTGAGCCACCAGCCCGCACTGCGCAACACCGAGGTGCTGCCCCTGTTTGCCCGCCTGAGCCAGGCCGAGCAAGACCGCGTGTTTGACAACCACAGCGGTCGGCGCATTGTGCTGGCCACCAACGTGGCCGAAACCTCGCTCACGGTGCCCGGCATCCGGTTTGTGATCGATGCTGGCACCGCCCGCGTGAAGCGCTACAGCCTGCGCCAGAAGGTGGAGCAGCTGATGGTGGAGCCCATCAGCCAGGCCGCAGCCAACCAGCGTTCGGGCCGCTGCGGGCGCGTGGCAGATGGCATTTGCATCAGGCTGTATGACGAGCCCAGCTTTGCCAGCCGCCCCAAGTTCACCGACCCCGAAATTTTGCGCAGCTCGTTGGCCGGAGTGATTTTGCGCATGAAGACGCTGCACCTGCACGGTGCCACGGGGGGCGTGGAAGACTTTCCGTTCATCGAGCCGCCCAGCCGCCGCGCCTTTGCCGATGGCTACGCCCTGCTGCACGAATTGGGTGCCGCCACCGAAGAGAGTGAACTCACCCCGATCGGCCAACAATTGGCCCGCCTGCCGCTGGACCCCCGGGTGGGCCGCATGATTCTGGCCGCCCGCGACCGCGGTGCCTTGGCCGAGGTGCTGGTGATTGCCAGTGCCTTGAGCGTGCAAGACGTGCGCGACCGCCCCATGGACCGCCAGGCCGCCGCAGACCAGGCCCACGCCAAGTGGGACGACGAAAAAAGCGAGTTCTCAGGCACCCTGCGCCTGTGGAATTGGCTGGAAACCAGCCGTGGACACCGCGCGGGGCTGGTGCCTTCTGCCGAAGCAGAGGCCGACAAACCCACCCACAAACTCAGCAACCGCCAGCAAGAAGGCCTGCTGCGCGAGAACTTCATCAACATCCGCCGCGTGCGCGAGTGGCGCGACATCCACACCCAACTGCACACTGTGGTGGCCGAGCACAACTGGCATCTCAACACCCAGCCCGCAGGGTACGAGGCGCTGCACAAAAGCATGCTGGCCGGGCTGCTGGGCAACGTGGGCTGCAAAAGCGACGATCTGGACTATTACAACGGCGCGCGCGGCATCAAGTTTCACCGGCACCCCGGCGCCAACCTGAACAAAAAGCCGGGTCGCTGGATTGTGGTGGCCGAGCTGGTGGAGACCACCCGCCTGTTCGGGCGCGGCATTGCCAACATCGAACCCCAGTGGCTGGAGGAGGTGGGCGGCCACCTCATCAAACGCCAAACATCTGACCCACATTGGGAGAAAAAAGCGGCGCAGGTCACGGCCATGGAGCGCGGCACGCTGTACGGGCTGCAGGTGTACAACGGGCGGCGCGTCAATTTCGGCAAGCTGGATCCACACGCCGCGCGCGACATTTTCATTCGCAGCGCGCTGGTGGAAGGCGACGTGCCTGAAGACTGGGCACGCAAGCTCCCCTTTCTGGCCGCGAACCAGAAGCTCATGGCCCAGGTGGCCGAACTGGAACACAAAGCCCGCAGGCAAGACGTGCTGGTGGACGACGAGCTGATTTACGCCTTTTACGAGCAACAGGTGCCCGACGACGTGTGCACCGGCGCCAGTTTTGAGCGCTGGTACCGCACCGAACACCAGAAGCAACCCCGCCTGCTGATGCTCACGAAAGAAGAGCTGATGCGTCACGAGGCCGCTGGCATCACCACCCAGGCTTTCCCCAAAACACTGCGGCTGGGGGGTGTGGACTGCGCTGCCACCTACCTGCACGAGCCCGGCGATGCCAAAGACGGCCTGAGCGTGACCGTGCCCCTGTTTGTGCTGAACCAGGTGAGCGAAGACCGCACCGAGTGGCTGGTGCCCGGCATGCTGAAAGAGAAGGTGCTGGCGCTGCTGAAGACCCTGCACCAGCGCCCCCGCTCACGCCTGGTGCCGCTGCCCGAAACGGCCAATCGCTTCACCGAAGCACTGAGCACGCCTGAGGCTTTTGCGAGCGGCAACCTGATGGACGCGTTGCTGAAACTGGTGCGCGAGGCCACGCAGCTCGACATCAAACGCGGCGACATCAAGGCCGACATGCTCAGCCCCCACCACCTCATGCACATCCGCGTGGTGGACGAGCATGGGTGCCAACTCGGCGCAGGGCGCAGCCTGGCTGCGTTGAAGGGCGAGCTGGGTGCCAAGGCGCGTGGGGCGTTTCAGGCCCTGGCATCACTGAAATTGAATGCTACAGAAAGTGTAGATAAAGTCGGGAGCGGAAAAACTGACTCTGGTGGTGGCGTACCGCTTTCCAATCAAGCAAATGTTGCTATCGGGAAAAACGGTTTTTTCCCTGAAAGTAAGCCTCAGAATTCGCAAAAAGGCACCCCGCAAAACACCGAGAAACCTGCTCAGCAGGCGGGTGTCAAACACACAACTTGGGCGTTTGGCGAGTTGCCCGAGCTGATGGAGATCAAAAAAGGCGGGCAAACGCTCATTGGTTTCCCCGCCCTGATTGACCAGGGCGACGGCGTCAGCATCGAGGTGTTTGACGAGCCAGAGGCCGCCAGCGCCAAACACCGCGCCGGCCTGCGCCGCCTGTTTGCCCTGCAAATCAAAGACGCACTCAAGTACCTGGAAAAGAACAAATGGGCGTGGCCTACATGAGCCTGGGCACCGCCGACGAGCTGAAGCACCTGCTGCTCGACGTGGCCATGGACCGCGCCTTTCTGCTGGACCCCCTGCCCTGCGACGCCACCAGTTTCAATGCGCGGGTGGCCGAAGGCCGTGGCCGCCTGACGCTGATTGCCAACGAAGTGGCCCGCCTGTGCGGCAACATCCTGACGGAGCACGGCGCCGCCCAGCGCAAACTCAAAGACAGCAAACCACCGGCAGATGTGGCCGCCGATGTGCAGCAGCAACTGGCCCGGCTGGTGGGCAAACGCTTCTTGATCGACACACCCTGGGTACAACTGCAGCACCTGCCGCGCTACCTGAAAGGCGTGCAAGCCCGGCTGGACAAATACCGTGGCGACCCTGCACGTGACGCCACCAAATTGGCGGAACTCAAACCCCAGGACCAACGCTACTGGCGCCTGGTGACCGAGCGCAAAGGCCAAGTGGACGACCGCATGGCCGAATTCCGCTGGCTGCTGGAAGAGCTTCGCATCAGCTTCTTCGCACAGGAACTGCGGACGCCGCAGCCGGTGAGCGTGAAGCGGCTGGACAAGGCCTGGGCGCAATTGAATCAATGACAAGGACTCTGACATGACCTCCACATCGCATTTGGGCACTGCCATCGTTACCGGCCACAGCCAGGGCTTGGGCAAGGCCATAGCCTTGGTATTGCTGGCGCAGGGCTGGCGGGTATTGGGCCTGTCGCGCCATGGCTGGCCTGCCCATGAAGTAGCTGGCCACACCGGCCTGGAAGAAGTGGCGTTGGACTTGTCTGACAGCGCTTCGTTGGCCGGCTGGTTGGCCAGCCCTGCCTTGAACCACTTCGTGCGCGGGGCCTCTCGTGCCTGCCTGGTGAACAACGCGGGCACGGTCAACCCCATGGGGCCGCCAGGTGTGCAGGGCGCAATGGCCGTTGGGCAGGCCGTGGCGCTGAACGTGGCCGCGCCGCTGATGCTGGCCGACGCGTTCGTGGCCGCAACGGCCGACGTGGCAGACCGTCGCGTGGTCCACATCTCCAGCGGCGCAGCCCGCAACCCTTACCCTGGCTGGAGTGTGTATTGCGCAACCAAGGCTGCACTCGACATGCATGCGCGCGCAGCAGCCCTGGATGTGGTGCCAGGGCTTCGTGTGGAAAGCCTGGCCCCGGGCGTGGTTGACACGGCCATGCAGGCCGATATCCGCTCAGTGGGTGCTGACCGCTTTCCGTCGGTGGAGCGGTTTCAGGCTCTGCACCGCGAGGGCAACCTGCTCGATCCGGCCGATGTGGCGCAACGCCTCGTCGCGCACATGAACTCCAATGAGTTCGGGCAGGAGCCTGTGCGCGATTTGCGTCAGCTGGCCACCACGCCTCTGCGCTGACCGAGGTAGCGCGCCAGGGTGCTGTAAAGCTTGGCCGGGTTGATGGGTTTGGTCAGGTGGTCGTTCATGCCCAGGGCAGCGCAGCGTTCCACTTCTTCCACCATGGCGTGTGCGGTCATGGCAACGATGGGCATGTTGTCAAAGCGGCGGTCAGCGCGCAGCCGCTGGGTGGCGGTGTAGCCGTCCATCACAGGCATTTGCAGGTCCATCAACACCAGGTGGTAGTGGTCGGGACCAACCTCGCGCAAGCGCTCCACAGCTTGCTGTCCGTCACTGACCACGTCGACCGTGGCTCCCTGAGCTTCGATCAGCTTGCGCGCCAGCATCTGGTTGACGCGGTTGTCTTCGGCCAACAATATCTTCATATCGACCAGTTGACCGGCCTCTGTCGGGGAGGGTGCTGCTGGTCGCTCTGGTTGCATGCGGTTGCGCAGCACGTTGCGCAGGTGTTCAGGCAGCACGGGTTTGCTCAGCACGCGTGATGCCCCGAGCGGCCCTGCCAACTGTTGCAGAGCATCCGAGTCGTGGGCGGACACCACCACCAGGTTGGGGGGGGTCACGCCAGAGGTTTGCGCCCAGACTTGAACCTCGCGCAGGAAGGCTTCGCCGTCCATGTCGGGCATGACCCAGTCCACGAAGCAATGGTCAAAATGCTCACCCGCCTTGAGCCTGGCCAAGCCGTCAATGGCAGAACTGGCCGTCGTGACCTGGGAGCCGAGGTTGAACAGCATGTCGCCCAGCACCTGCCGCGCCAGGCTGTTGTTGTCGATCACCAAGCTGCGAAGTTCGCCCGGCACCACGTTGTCTGTCAAGTTGGCCTGGTCTGGCACCAGCGGCAGGCTCAGGCGCACGGTGAACTGCGTGCCTTCGCCCATCTGGCTTTGCACATGGACTTCGCCGCCCATCAGTTCCAGTAACCGCTTCGTGATGGCCAGGCCCAGCCCGGTGCCACCAAACTTGCGGGTGGTAGACCCATCGGCCTGCGTGAACTCCTGGAACAGCCGGGTTTGCTGCTCCATGGTCATGCCGATGCCCGTATCTTCCACCGTGAAGGCCAGTTGAACGGGGTTGGTGTGAGGGGGGGTGAGCACACGCACATTGAGCTTGACCGAGCCCGCTTCGGTGAACTTGACGGCGTTGGACAGCAGGTTGGTGAGCACCTGGCCCAGGCGCAAGGGATCTCCTGTGAATGCCCCTTCGCTGTGCAGAAGCTGGCGGTCGCGGACGTCGAGCAGCAGCTCCAGCCCTTTGTCCAGGGCCGCCTGGCGGACCATGACGAGGGCGTTGGACACCACGTCTTCCAGCCTGAAGGGCACGCTCTCCAGCGACAGCTTGCCAGCCTCGATTTTGGAAAAATCCAGGATGTCGTTGATGATACCCAGCAGGGAATTGCCAGCCATGTGAATGCGGCTGACGTATTCGCGCTGGTCGTTGTCGAGGTCGGTTTTCAAGGCCAGGTACGCCATGCCGATGATGGCGTTCATGGGTGTGCGTATTTCGTGGCTCATGTTGGCCAGGAACATGCTCTTGGCTTTGTTGGACTGCACCAGCCGCTCGTGGGTGTCTTGGAGGTCCTGAATGGCCGCGTTGATGCCCGTTTGAAGCGCTTGCAGGTCTCCCACGTATTGGCCGCGCATGGTCACATCGAAGTCGCCTTTGGCCACTGCGTTCACTGCCTGATTGGCTTCGTGCAGGGCCTGGGCAAGGCTGTCGAACAACGCGTTGAGGCTGCGTTGTACATCCCCGAGTTCGTCGGCCCTGTCGGTGGGCATGGGCTGGTTGAACCGTCCGGCGTCGAGCGTCTTGCGCAGCACCAGGGTCATGGCTTGCAGCGGCATGGTGATGCGCTGGCGCACATCCCACAGCAGCACACTGGCCATCATCAGCAGCAGCAGCACGAGTCCCAGGTTCACCCACAGCAGATACTGTTGCGCGTCACGGATGCGCCCCAGAACGGGCGCCGCATCAAGCATCAGCACGTGGCGACCGACCACAGCATTGGCCTCGTCGGTCACGGGTACCACCAGAACGATGCGGTTCTCAATCAGCTGTACCCCCTTGGATGTGAGCAAGGTAGACCAACGTTCGGCAACCCATTCCACCATGGATGCGTCGAACCATGTGGGGTGCGCCAGCAACTGCCCGGGCATCAAGGCCCGGGCGTCTTTGTAGGGGGCCGGCAGTTTGTTGTTGTTGCGTGAGGCCAGGCCTTTTTCGTCAACGACCATCACCCAGTCGATGTCTTTTTGCTGGAGGTCGGTCACCACAGACAGAACACCCTGGGTGATGCTGACCAGGCCAATCTGCTGCTTGTCCACCACCACAGGCGCAAACGCAATCACGCCCGTGCCCGCGTTGCCAACCCCGAAACGGGCCATGGCTTTGTTTTTGGCCATCACCACGCCGCCCAGGGGGTGGGGAGCTTTCTCTCCAAAGAATGCCGGGTCCCAGGAGCGGGCGCGGATGATGCGGTTGGCATCGATGACCTGTGCGCTGATGCTCTGGTAAGTCGTGGTGGCGGCGTAGTCGTCGCGGATGTTTTTCACCGCGTCAACGGCCAGCTGCCTGTCGCCTGTGAGCAGACTGCGGCGCACGCGGTCGTCGCGGGCCAGGGCAGCGGCCATGCTGACGGCCGAATCTTGCTTGGAGGCAAGCCGCAGTTCCAGGTCTTTCAGCGCCAGGTTGATCGCGGTTTCCATTTCGCGCTGGGCTTCAGGCTCAATGACGGCCTTGTAAACCACCAGTGACATACCCAACGCGCCCGCTGCAACATGGCGCGAAAAATGGATCTGGGCGTTGTCAGCAAGGGCGCGATTGGATTGCTCATGGGGGTATTTGAACCTCAAAGGCGCGCCAGCCGCTGCAATGCCGCAGCCAGCGTGTCGTCTTTTTTGGCGTAGCAGAAACGAATCACCCTCTGGTCAAACCCATTGCCGTAAAACGCTGACAGTGGAATGGCCGCAACACCGATCTCTGATGTGAGCCATTGGCAGAACTCAGCTTCGGGCAGGTCTCGCTCCGGCACGGCCAGGTTGGAAATGTCCACGCACTGGAAGTAGCTGCCTTCACTGGGTAACAGTTTGAAGCGCGTTTGCGCCAGCCCCTGGCGAAACAGGTCGCGCTTGGCGGCATAAAAAGCGGGCAAGTCGCGGTAAG
>JAIFMP010000168.1 GCA_020048405.1 Hydrogenophaga sp. | reverse complement strand
TGGTGGTGGTGGACACACCGTACTTTGCGACCACACCAGCCAGTGGCCAGGTCACGCTGGATGTGCCGCCCGGCAAATACACCTTGCGTGCTTGGCACGCCCGCTTGCCAGTGGGGGCCGAAGCCATCAGCCAGCCGCTGGAAGTGGGCCCGTCCGGGGCCAAAACCACCGTTCGGCTGGGGCCCTTGCAGCCATGAGCGGACTGCTGGTGTCCCGTTGGCGCGGCATGGGCCTCGTGGGGCGCATCGTGGGCGTGTCGCTGCTGTTGTTGCTGGTGGTGCAGATTGCCGGTTTTGGCGTGGTGCGTTCCAACATTGCCAGCAACGCCCGCACACAGATTGCGCACGAACTCGCGGTGGGTGAGCGCGTGTGGCTGCGGGTGCTGTCCCAAAACGCCGACAAGCTGCAATTGGGCGCTGCCGTGCTGGCCGCAGATTTCGGGTTCCGCTCTGCGGTCAACTCCGGCGACCTGGAAACCATCCGATCCGCTCTGGACAACCACGGCTCGCGCATCGGCTCGCGCATCACCGCCCAGTTCAATGCCCAAATGCAGCTGCAGGCCATCAGCCACACCGACGCTGCGCCACACCCCGGCATGCTGACCACGCTGGCTCAGTCCCTGGTGGCTGGGGGGGCCTTGGCGGGCGGGGCCGGGCAGATTGCCTTGCTGGGCACCGTGCCCTACCAATTCGTGATGGTGCCCATGCGGGCGCCCCTGGTCATTGGCTGGGTGCTGATGGGGTTTCCCATCGACCAGGCGCTGGCGGACGATGTGTATGACCTGCTCGACATTCACCTGGCTGTGCTGACGAAGCCCCAGGGCGGTCAGGTCAATGTTGCGGTCAGCACCCTGGCTGCGGCGGACCTGGCCGGTGTCAGCCTGAACGGTTTTCAGGGCGGCGAGATTGACTTGCAAGGCCAGGCACTGCTGACACGGCGCGTCAGCCTGGACGGTGCGGCGGGCCAGATCGATTCACTGCTGCTGCGCTCCGTTGACGAGGTTCTGGCCCCCTACGTGCGTTTGCAGTGGGTGTTATTCACCATCACCCTGGCTGGCGTGGTGCTGTTTGCGGTGGGCAGCACGCTCACCGCCCGCTGGGTCACCGAGCCCCTGCAGCGGCTGCTGGTGTCAGTGCAGCGGTTGGAGCCCCTGCCCGCACTGCGCCGGGCCGACGAGGTGGGCACGTTGTCTCGTGCGTTCGACCACATGCGCACCGTCGTGGCGGCCAAACAGGCCGAGGTACGCCAGCTCGCCTATTGGGACCGCCTGACCGGCCTGCCCAACCGGGAGCAGTTTCGTGAAGAACTGATCGAAGCGATGACCACGCGGCGAGCCGAGTCGGTGCCCGTGTCCGTCATCACCCTCAACCTCGACCGGTTCAAACACGTCAACGACGTGCTCGGGTATGCCTTCGGTGACGAATTGCTCAAGGCCGTGGCGCAGCGCCTGCAGTCACAGTTGCGGCACGAGCGCAACTGTGTGGCCCGCCTGGGTGGCGATGTGTTCGGCCTGTTGTTGTACCGCACCAATGGCGAGGGGGCGTTGCAGTTGAGCCAGGCCATTTCGCGGGCGTTTGAAGAACCGCTGGCTCTCAATGGCCAGACCGTCGACGTGAGTGCCAGTATGGGTGTGGCCAGCTGGCCCGCCGATGGTGACTTGCCCGATGTCTTGCTCAGCCGATCTGAAATTGCCATGCACGCGGCTAAATCGCGCACGGTGGGCACGCTGGCCTACGAGCCCGCACTGGACTCGTCCAGCGCGCAGAACCTGTCGCTGCTGACCGACCTGCGCCATGCGCTGGAGCACGGTGAGCTGCGTCTGTTCCTGCAACCCAAAATCAGTGTGGCCACCGGGCGGGTGGTGGCGGCCGAGGCACTGGTGCGTTGGCAGCACCCGCAGCGCGGACTGGTGCCGCCCATGCTGTTCATTCCATTTGCCGAACAAACGGGCTTTGTGCGCCAGCTCACGCTGTGGATGTTTGAAGAGGCGGCCCGCCAGTGGCAAGGTTTGCAACAGCCTGACCAACACATCCGCGTGGCCATCAACCTCTCCACCCGGGACCTGCTCGACCTGGAGTTCCCGCGTCGCCTGGCCGATGTGATGGCGCAATACCAGGTGCCCACCAGCGGCTTTTGCCTCGAAATCACCGAAAGCGCCATCATGGACGACCCCCAGCGCGCCGAGGCCACACTGAACAAACTTTCGGCCCAGGGGTTCAAACTGTCGATCGACGACTTTGGCACCGGGTATTCTTCGCTCGCCTATTTGAAGCGCCTCCCCGTGAACGAGCTGAAAATAGACAAGTCTTTCGTGATGGGCATGGAGCACGACCAGAGCGACGCGAAAATCGTGCGCTCCACCATCGACCTGGCCCACAACCTGGGGCTGACTGTGGTGGCCGAAGGTGTTGAAAACGCCGCCATCCTGGCTCAACTGGGCGAGTTGCACTGCGACGAAGCGCAGGGCTACCACATGAGCAAACCCGTACCCGCCACAGACTTCATGGCCCAATGTGAGCGTTGGCATCAGCAGTCTACCCGCTGATTTTCGGGAAATTTTGGCCTCTACCGCTTTATTGGTGAGGGTTTATAGCTATATAAAAAATGACAGATCGCAAACCCCTGGGCCTTCGCGCCGACCAAAAACAACTGCGCGAGCAACGGGCCTTGGCCCTGGAGCGCCTGTCCAACCCCAGCCCCGCGCCCGGCCCTGATGCCACACCCCCGGCCCTGCCGCGCCAAAGGGAGCGCGACGAGCGGCCCCCGCGTGCCACTCGTGACGCTGGCCGCCCGGCACCCGGTCCTCGCGCAGATGCACGGCCCGTTTCACGCCCCGAGCGGGGTGAGCGTTTTGACAGCCCCGTGCGCGACCACGCAGGCGCACGTCCCTTCGCACAGGTGGAGCGGCCCAAGCCCGCGCAACCACAGCCCGCACCGGCCCCGGCGGCAGGGGCCGCGCGCCGCGTGGCAGCGCCCCCGGGTGGCGCCGAGGGCACGCGCCTGAACAAACGCATGGCCGAGTTGCGCATGTGCTCGCGCCGTGAGGGCGATGCCTGGATCGAACAAGGCTGGGTCACCGTCAACGGTGTGGTGGCCGAGATGGGCCAACTGGTGCAGCCCGGCGACCGCATCGAGGTGAGCGAGCAGGCCAAAGGCCAGCAGGAGCAGCAGGTCACCATCCTGCTGCACAAGCCCATGGGTTTTGTGAGCGGCCAGGCCGAAGACGGGCACCAGCCTGCGGTCACCCTCATCAACCCGCGCACCCGCTGGCAGCATTGCACCAGCCGCACGCGCTTCAACTTCAGCCAGCTGCAGGGTCTGGCCCCCGCTGGGCGGCTGGACATCGACTCCGTGGGCTTGCTCGTCCTCACCCAGGACGGCCGAGTGGCGCGCCAGCTCATTGGCGAAGACTCCGAGATGGAGAAGGAATACCTTGTGCGAGTGACCTGCACCGCCCCGGATGGGCGCGACATTGCCACCGACGTCCAGTCGGTGTTTCCCGAGGCGCAAATGGCGTTGCTGCGCCACGGCCTGAGCCTGGATGGCGAGCCGCTCAAGCCCGCCCGCGTGGACTGGCAAAACCCCGAGCAACTTCGGTTTGTGCTCACGCAGGGCAAAAAACGCCAGATCCGCCGCATGTGTGAGCAGGTGGGCCTGAAGGTGGTGGGCTTGAAGCGCATCCGCATGGGCCGCATCACCCTGGGCAACCTGCCGGCCGGCCAGTGGCGTTACCTTTTGCCCGATGAAACCTTCTGACCGCCCAGGCCTGCGCCACCTCAAGGCGTCTGACCTGCGTGCGGGTGTTCAACTGGCCACGCAGGCCACCACCGGCATCATCGGCATCACCGAGGGTGTGCACCAGGCCGTGTTGCGCAGTGCCGGTGGGCGTGCAGCAACACAGCCGGGCCGTACCTCAGGCGTGACAGGACTGGTGTACCGAAGCGTCCGGGCCACCACGCATTGGGTGGGCAGGGGTCTCGACCGGTTGTTGGAAACGCTGCTGCCTTTCATTGAAAGCTCCCAAAGCGATACCGCTGAGCGCGAGGCCGTGCTGTCCGCTCTCAATGGTGTGCTGGGTGACCACTTGGTGGCCACGGGCAACGCACTGGCGTTGCCCATGCAGCTGCGCCATGCAGGAGTGCCTTTGCCCCTGTCGCAGTCGGCCACAGAGTTGGCAATGCCTGCAGCCGCATTGCCCCATGTTGTCATCCTGATCCACGGCCTGTGCATGAACGACCGCCAGTGGAGCTTCGCAGGGCACGACCACGGGGCTTTCCTGGCCGAGTCACTGGGTGCCACACCGCTCTATCTGCGCTACAACAGCGGCCTGCATGTGTCTGACAACGGAGCGCAGCTGGCCGAGATGCTGGAGCACCTGGTAGCCCAGTGGCCTGTCGATCTGCAGACCATCACGCTCGTGGGCCACAGCATGGGTGGGCTTTTGGCCCGCAGTGCACACCACACGGCCACACACGCTGGTCACTTGTGGCCAGCCCGTTTGAGGCACATGGTGTTTCTGGGCTCGCCACATCACGGTGCTCCTCTGGAGCGTGCGGGATCCTGGGTCGACGAAGTACTGGGCCACATGCCCCTGGTGTCACGTTTCACTGCACCATTTGCCAAAGTGGGTCAGGTGCGCAGCGCTGGGATCACAGACTTGCGGTACGGGCACCTGCTGGACAGTGACTGGCAAGGTCGCGAAAAATACCGCCGCGCGTGCGACACCCGAACATCTGTGCCGCTGCCCGACGGTGTGAAGTGTTTTGCAGTGGCCGCCACCCTGGCGGGCAGGCGCAGTTTGCTGGCCGAGCGACTCACTGGTGATGGCCTGGTCCCGCTGAACAGCGCGCTGGGTATTCATGGCGACCCCAGGCGCAAGCTGGCCTTTCCGCGCAGCCACCAACTGGTGGTGCACGGAGCAGGGCATCTGGAACTTCTGGGCAGCCGTGCAGTGGCGCAGCAAATGGCTGCGTGGCTTCTCGCCGGTGATGCGACTGCAACCTGACCGCTGGCCGGTGGTTTGTTTAACCCGGCGCTGCGGAACCGTTGACATCCGGGTCATGAGCGACCACGGTCTGGTTGCGCCCCTGGTCTTTGGCGCTGTACACAGCACGGTCCGCTGATCTGAGCCACTGTTCCAGGTCCATCTGTGACGGGATGCCAGACAACGTGACCTGTCCTATGCTGACGGTGAGCCGATCGTCCCCAGACCCAGGGGCGATTTGACGGATGCGCTGGTGTATGCCCTCCGACACCCGGTGCGCCACGTCGGCGGTGGCCTGGGGCAACCAGACCACGAATTCTTCGCCTCCAAATCGGCTGACATGATCGGTGACCCGCACGCTGGCACGCAGGGCCTGCGCCAATGCCACAAGCACGCGGTCGCCCTCATCATGGCTCCAGGTGTCGTTGACACGTTTGAAGTGGTCTGCATCCACCATCAGCAATGACGCGACCGACATGCCTTCGGGTGCCGCGGCCACTTGCGCGTCGCGCCAGAGCTGGAAAGCCGCCTGCAAGGCTCGGCGGTTGCCCACACCCGTGAGTACGTCGGTCTGGCTGAGTACTTCGAGCTGCTGGTTGTGGGTCTCTACGAGTGCAGCCTTCAAGCGCAGGTCGTGGTTGGCTGCCTCCAGTGCCTGGTTGGTTTCAGACAGTTGGCGGGTCAGTTCCTGCGCTTTTGATCGGGCAGCAATCAGCTCAGCTTCAAACCGGCTGCGATCCTTGATTTGAAAGAACACCCAATAACACAGCGGTTCGCCTTCCACCATGCTCATGTGCGCATTGAACATGACGGGAATGTCACCGTTGACGTGGTGTCGTAAGGTCAGGTATCCCTCGAGCAACTCACCTACCTTGAGGAGCGTAGGCCACACATGCGTTTGCATGAAGACGCGACCGGCAGGCGTCAGGAAAACCGCCATGTTTTGACCCACCAGTTCGCTGAGCGGTGTGGACACGGTTCCCGCCATGTCTGCTGACAGCGCCCGGACCGTACCTGTGCGATCGGTGACCAGCAACAGACAACGGATATTGGCCAGAAGGTCTTGCATGCGTTCTGGCCGCTGTGAGTCAGGTGGTCAGAAAGGCCTGCATGGCTTCGATGACCAATTTGGGGTGGCTCATGTGTGCGCTGTGCCCTGTGACGTTGAGCATTTTCAAGGTGCTTCCCGGCACACGCTCATGCAGAAATTGCCCGATGTGTTTGGGCACCAACACGTCGTCGGCGTGCTGAAGGATCAGGCTCGGCACCGGCATGTGGGGCAAGTCAGCCCTGTTGTCGGCAAAAAAAGTTGCCTGGGCAAACACGCGGGCTGCCGTCGGATCTGTGGAGCAGAAGCTGTCGGTCAGCTTGTGCGTGACAGGATCTGTGACCGGAGAACCCGATACCACGGGCCCCAGGTACTGGCCCCAGCCCATGTAATTCTGGTCCATGAGGTCGAGCAAGTCTTCCAGGTCTTTGCGCTCAAAACCACCGGCATAGTCCGGCGGCAGATTCAGGAAGCAGGGAGTTGGTCCCACCCACACCTGCTGTTTGAACAACCTGGGGCGTTGGATGGCTGCAAGCAAGCCAATGCTGCAACTGACCGAGTGGCCAACAAAGGTGACGTCTTGAGTCAGCCCCAGTGCGTCACACACATCCAGTACGTCTTGGGCATATCCCGCCAGATCCCTGTAGCGCGCGGGGTCGAATGCAGACAGGTCTGATTGCCCACTGCCGACGTAGTCAAACAGCACTTGCCTGCGCGAGTCTGCAAAGCCGGGCGTCACGCCGTCCCACATGGTTTGATTGCAGCCAAATCCATGGGCGTACAGGAGCACAGGGCCTTCACTGCCTAGCACGTGGACGTTGTTGCGTTGGAGAACGGTGGTCATGGAAATGTCGCTGACTCCCAGTCTGATAGCGTGCCAAGGGTCTTCTGAATTTGACTCAGTGTAGCGGCCAGCGGCTTGGGCCTCTTGCTGTCCCACTTGAAATTTCACGCAGCAGCACCAAGTGCGTTCAGCACGGAACATGCCGTGACCTTTTTTCGTTGAATCTGTCGCAAAACCATGAGCAAACAAACCCTTTCCTTCCAAGCCGAAGTGGCGCAACTGCTGCACCTGGTCACGCATTCGCTGTACTCCAACAAAGAAATCTTCATGCGCGAGTTGGTGTCCAACGCATCCGACGCGTGCGACAAGCTCCGCTTCGAGGCGCTGAACAACGCCGCCCTGTTTGAAGACGCGCCCAACCTCGACGTGCGCGTGGCCTTCGACAAAGAAGCCAAAACCATCACCATCACTGACAACGGCATTGGAATGAGCGCGCAGGAGGCCATCGACCACCTGGGCACCATCGCCAAAAGCGGCACCAAAGACTTCATGGGCCGCTTGAGTGGCGACCAGAAAAAAGACGCCCAACTGATTGGCCAGTTCGGCGTGGGCTTTTACAGCGGCTTCATCGTGGCCGACAAAATTTCCGTTGAAAGCCGCCGCGCGGGCCTGCCCGCCGCCGAAGGCGTGCGCTGGGTCAGCGGCGGCACGGGCGACTTCGAGGTGGAAACCATCGACCGCCCCGCACGCGGCACCAGCGTCACGCTGCACCTGCGCGACGATGCGTCCGAGTACCTCAGCCACTGGAAGCTGAAAACCATCATCGGCAAATACTCCGATCACATCAGCCTGCCCGTGCTGATGCAAAAAGAGGAGTGGGACGCCGAGAAAAGCGAATACGTCAAGAAAGACGAGTGGGAACCCGTCAACTCCGCCAGCGCGCTGTGGACCCGCAGCAAAAAAGACCTGTCTGACGAACAGTACGCCGAGTTCTACAAAAACATCAGCTACGACCAGGCCGACCCTTTGGCTTGGACGCACAACCGCGTGGAAGGCAGCACCGAATACACACAACTGCTGTACATCCCTTCCAAAGCCCCGCACGACCTGTGGAACCGCGACAAAAAGGCCGGCATCAAGTTGTACGTCAAGCGTGTGTTCATCATGGACGACGCCGAGGCGCTCATGCCCAGCTACCTGCGCTGGGTCAAAGGTGTGGTCGATTCTGCCGACCTGCCGCTGAACGTCAGCCGCGAGCTGCTGCAAGAGAGCCGCGACGTGAAAGCCATCCGCGAAGGCAACACCCGCCGCGTGCTGGCCATGCTGGAAGACATGGCCAAAAAAGACAAACTGCCCGCTGCTGAAGGTGCGGACGGCGTGACCGACGTGCTGAGTGCCGAAGAGAAAGCCGCCGCTGAAAAAGAGGCCGGCAAGTACACCCAGTTCTACGCCGAGTTCGGCAGCGTGCTGAAAGAAGGCCTGGGCGAAGACTTTGCCAACAAAGACAAAATCGCCAAGCTGCTGCGCTTTGCCAGCAGCACCACAGAGGGCGTGAGCACCGGTTTTGCAGACTACAAAGCCCGAATGAAAGAAGGCCAGGAGGCCATTTACTACATCACCGCCGACACGGTGGCGGGTGCCAAGAACAGCCCACAGCTGGAAGTGTTCAAGAAAAAGGGTATTGAAGTCCTGCTGATGACCGACCGCGTGGACGAGTGGGCGCTGTCATTCGTGCACGAGTTCGACGGCACCCCGCTGCAAAGCGTTGCCAAAGGCGCGGTCGACCTCGGCAAGCTGCAAGACGAAGACGAAAAGAAGGCCGCCGAAGCTGCCGCCGAAAGCTTCAAGCCCCTGCTGGAGAAGCTGAAGGAAGCCCTGAAAGACAAAGCCAAAGACGTGCGCGTGACCACCCGTCTGGTGGACTCGCCCGCCTGTTTGGTGGTGGAAGACGGCGACGTGTCCAACCAACTGGCCCGCATGCTCAAAGCCGCCGGCCAGAAGGCCCCCGACAGCAAACCCACGCTGGAAGTCAACGCAGACCACGCGTTGGTGAAAAAGCTGGAAGGCTCCGCCCACTTCGACGACCTGGCCCACATCCTGTTCGACCAGGCCGTGCTGGCCGAAGGCGGCTTGCCTGAAGACCCTGCCGCCTACGTCAAACGCGTGAACGCCTTGCTGGTGTAATTTTCATATAAAAACATGCTCTGTCGCTTGATGGGTATGAATAGGTAGCTCTTTCATTTGAGCGCTCAAGCCCCCGTTGTGGCCCTGGCCCAACGGGGGCTTTTTCTTGGGCGCCCGGGCAGCCTCTGCTGGCAGGCGGGGGTTTAAGATGACCCGCAAAGGCGCACAGCCTGCAGACTTTTCCACAGGAGCCCATGCATGCCCGCTGTCAACCTGCCATACATGGCTTCCTTCTGGACCCCCGCCATGCTGGAGGTCAACCTGTTGGTGTTCCCGAACCTGCTCGGTGCCCTGTTGCTGGGGTTGCTGGTGGGCTACGAGCGGTCGTACCACGGGCGTGCCGCGGGTATGCGCACCTACGGCATCGTGTGCATGGCGTCGGCGGCGCTCACGGTGTTTGCCGCATACCCAGCCCAGTGGTATGGCGGCCACTCATTGGCGGCCACGTTGGGGCAGGGCGGCACCGACCCCACCCGCGTGGTGCAGGGCATCGTCACCGGGGTGGGGTTTCTGGGGGCCGGGGTCATCATGAAAGAGGGCTTGAACATCAGCGGGTTGACCACGGCGGCGTCCATTTGGGCCTCGTCGGCCATTGGGGTGATGGTGGGCGTCGGCTTTTACGGCGCGGCCATTTTGCTCAGCGTGTTGTCGGCCTCTTTGATGATGTGGGGGCCCAAGCTGGAAATGCGCCTGCCTTCGCGCCGTGCCATGGGCGTGACACTGACCTTTGAGCCCGGCCATGAACCGCGCGAGGTCGAGCTGAAGAAAACCATTTTGGGCTGGGGATTCATGGTGGCCGAGGGGTCACTCAACATCTCGGCCCAGCAGCACAAGGTGACCTGGCAGTTTGTGATGGTGGCCCTGCGCAGCCACCCCGACCCCAGCTCGCTTTTCGAGCTGTCGCGTGGGCTGAAAAGCCTCAGCGGTGTGGACAGCCTCCACCTGAGCCACGCACGCAACTGACCTGCCGGCCCATGGTGAATACCCAAACAGCTGCAACCTTGGCCCAGCCAGAGGTGCCAAACCACCCCAACCAGTTTGCGTTGCTGACCCAGCGCCGGTTCGCCCCGTTCTTCTGGACGCAGTTCCTGGGTGCGGGCAACGACAACCTGTTCAAGTTCGCGTTCACCGTGCTGGTGACTTACCAGCTGCAGGTGGCGTGGCTGCCCCCCGCCATGGCAGGGCTGGTGATCGGTGCGTTGTTCATCCTGCCGTTTTTGCTGTTCTCGGCCACCAGCGGCCAGCTGGCCGACAAATACGACAAGAAGGTGCTCATCCGCTTCGTGAAGCGGCTGGAAATTGCCATCATGGGCTTGGCCGCATGGGGCTTTTTCGATCAGCAGGTGGCTGTGCTGCTGGCCTGCACGTTTCTGATGGGCCTGCATTCCACGCTGTTCGGCCCGGTCAAATTTGCCTACCTGCCGCAGCACCTGAGCGAACGCGAAATCATGGGCGGCAACGGCATGGTCGAAATGGGCACCTTCGTGGCCATTTTGCTGGGCAATGTGGCGGGTGGGATCATCATTGCCGTGCCGGAAGTCGGGGCACACCACGTTGGTTTTGCTGCGCTGGGGCTGGCGCTGCTGGGGCGGCTCTCGGCCGAGTTCATACCGCCCACGCCTGCCCAAGACCCCAACCTGCGCATCAACTGGAACCCATTCACCGAAACCTGGCGCAACCTCAAGCTGGCTCACGAGAACGTGGTGGTGTTCCGCTCCTTGCTGGGCATCAGCTGGATGTGGTTTTTCGGCGCGGTGTTTCTCAGCCAGTTCCCCAGCTTTGCCAAGAATGTGTTGCAGGGCGACGAGCAGGTGGCCAGCCTGTTGCTGGTGGTGTTTTCCATCGGCATTGGCACCGGCAGCCTGCTGTGCGAGGTGCTCAGCCGCCGCCATGTGGAAATTGGCCTGGTGCCGCTGGGCGCCATCGGCATGACGGTGTTCAGCGTCGATCTGTACTTTGCCGCCGCTGGTCTGCAAGAGGCCACCCAGGCCGTGTACAGCCTGGGCGCCTTTGTGGCGCACCCGCCGCATTGGCGTGTGATGGCCGACCTGATGCTGCTCAGCCTGTTTGCCGGCCTGTACAGCGTGCCCATGTACGCGCTCATTCAAATGCGCAGCCAGCCCACGCACCGCGCCCGCATCATCGCGGCCAACAACATCCTGAACGCGCTGTTCATGATTGCCAGCAGCCTGTTGGCCGGTGCCTTGCTGGGCAACGGGTTCAGCGTCACGCAGGTGTTTCTGTTCACCGGCCTGGCCAATGCGGTGGTGGCGTTTTACATCTTCATGCTGGTGACCGAATACCTGCTGCGCTTCCTGGCCTGGGTGCTGTCGCGGTTTGTGTACCGTTTCAAGGTGTCCGGTGACGAACACCTGCCCACGCAAGGTGCGGCCGTGCTGGTGTGCAACCACGTGAGTTTTGTCGATGCCGTGTTGCTGATGGCGGCCAGCCCCAGGCCCATCCGCTTTGTGATGGACCACCGCATATTCAAAACGCCGGTGCTGGGCACGCTGTTCCGCCTGGCCAAGGCCATTCCGATTGCGCCGCGTGTGGAAGACCCGCAAGCCTACGAGGCTGCGTTTGCAGCTGCCGCCCAGGTGTTGCGCGAAGGCGATTTGCTGGCCATCTTTCCGGAAGGCGGCATCACCCAGGACGGCACATTGCAAACCTTCAAGGGCGGCATCATGAAAATCCTGGAGCAGGCCCAGGCCGACGGGCTGGATATGCCGGTGATTCCCATGGCACTGACCAACCTGTGGGGCTCGTTTTTCAGCCGGGTGGAGCGTGGTGTGGCCATGGTCAAGCCTTTTCGGCGCGGGTTGTTCAGCCGCGTGGGGTTGAATGTGGGGGTGCCTGTGGCGGCTGCCCAGGTCACGCCGGAAGGCTTGCAGCAGCAGGTAGCAGGGTTGCTGGCGCGAGGGTGAAAGCCGCTGTAGCGGCTTGATGCGAACGGGTCACCAAGCCAGTTGTGTTTGTAATGTGTGGTCTGCCAGTGGCCTCAACCTGGCGTGCTCCAGTAAGTCGGCCAGGCGGGCTCCTTTGCCTTGCCATTCGTGTAAGGCATCTTCGCCCAGCAGCACGTAATGCCAGGGCAGCCCGCTTCGGTGCTCGGGCGGCAGTCCGTTGATGCGGCCACACCAGCCCACCGCCGCCTTCAGTTTGCGCTGCACGTTCGGGTGAATGGTTTGCTGCTGTGCCTTGGTTTCCACCAGGAAAATGGCCCCAGCGGTGCGCACCAGAAAGTCAGGTGAATAAAAGGCGGGCAAACCGTCGTCCTTCACGTAGCGCAGCCGGGCAAAGGTGTGGCGGTTTTCGCTGATTTTGCAAAACGCCAACACGTGCGCATCGGCCTGCGCCCAGTGAATGAAGCTGCGCTCCAGCCCCCCGTTCCGGGCAGGCCAACCCAAGTGGGTGTAAATGCATTTGGAAACAGGGGCCGAATGAGCCTCGCGCACCACCAGCCGGGGCACTTCCGACAAGCTGCGCTGATGCACCTCCACCTGGCCCGTGGTGTGCGTTTGCTCTGCATCCAGCAGCGCCACCGCAAACACCTTGGTAATGTGGTCCACAACGGGTTGCAACAGCAATACGCGCCAGTTTTCGCCGCTCAGTGGGTCAAAGGCGGTGCCAAACAACTGGGTCCAGATGTAGTCGTCCAGCCAGCCTGTCAGGTCGGCGGTGTTCACCTGCAAATAGGGCTTGGCCAAGTGGGTCGCAATCTTGTTGCCTTTGGGCAGGGGCTCGCTCAGCGCTTGGCTGATGCGCCGTGTCAGGCGTGACAAATAGTCGTTGTACCCGCCCACGTTCATCACCGCACCGTCCACCCGGTAGTCGCCAAACAGGGTGGCACTTTGCAGGTCTTGCGAAATAAAGGTGTCGCCTCTGCCCAGCAAACCCGTCAGTTCTGTGGCCGACATGCTGGTGAAAGCGGGCAGGGTGGCCACATCAAGCGCCTGGTGGTCGCGCAGCTCATCTGTCTCTTGCACGATGAACGGAAGGTGGAAGTCAAATGCCTCAAACCCTTCGCGCAACTCGGCGGTCAACACATCGCCGGTGGCGCAGGCGTTGTCAGTGTCGTCGCCAGTGGTGGTAGCCAATCCTTCGTTTATGAGGTCGTCGTAAAACGACTGAAACGCCGGGTGCTCCACGATGGACAGCACGTCAATCAGGCTGCCGGGCTCCTGGCCAGCGTTGATGCGCTCTCGGTTTTCGCGCTTCAGGTCGGTGTACTCCGGGTCGCGCCACATCAGCCGCAAGCCCCGGCCAATGGTTTGCTCCAGCAAAATTTGCGCTTGTGAGCTGCGCAGCGGCACGATGACGCAGATGTTGTTCACGTCAAACCCCTCGCGCAACATCAGCACGCTCACGATCACCCGTGGGGTGGCGTGGCGGTCCACGCTGAACAGGCGTTCGCGCACAGGTGCCCAGTCTTTTTCGCCCAGCTCGGCTTTTTTGCCCGAGTCAATGGTCATCACCTCGTCGGCGTTCAGTCCTTCCTGGTCTTGCAAAAAGGCGGCGACCAGGGGCGACACCGTGGTGTCTTCACACACCACCAGCATTTTGGGGTGGCGCGTGGGGTCCAGCCGGGCAAAGTCTGTTTCCAGCTTGCGCAGCTTCTTCAGGCCGGCCCGCAGCATCACGCGCTGGCCTTCGCTCAAAGCGGGCTTGCCCTGTTCGTCTCGCTCGGCCTTGAACTCAAGGGGCAGCGCGCCAATTTCTTTGCGGCGGTCCAGCACCAGCGACTTCACCAGCCCGGCCTTCATGGCGCTTTTCAGGTCAAAGTCGGTAACGATGTGCGGGAAGTACACCTTCTTTTTGTTTTTTCCGCTGCCCACGTCGTTGTACGGTGTGGCCGAAAAGTCCACCTGCACAAAGCGTCGGCCTTTGGTCTCGGCAATGCGGCTCAGGCTTTTTTGCCACTCCACCTCGGTGGTTTCGCCCTCGCGCTTCACCTCGTGAATGTGATGCGCCTCGTCGTTGAACACCATCAGCTCAGGCAGCTTGGCCAGGTACTCCAGCACATTGCCACGGGCATAACGGCGGTCCAACACGTCCAGGCTGTTGCCCGTGGTGCGGCCTGGTGCCAGGGGCAACACGGCGGCCACCACCTGCTCGGGCGGCAGGACCATGCCGGGCGTTTCAATGTTGTCTTGCGCGTCAACGGCTTCGTCGGTATCGCCCTCGGCCAACAGGTGCCAGTTGGTGATGGCAACCATGCCGTTGCCGGTGGCCTTCAGCCCAATGTCTTGCTTGGCGCACACGTTGCCGCGCACAAAGGCAAACACGGCTTCGCGGTGGGCCTCGGGCACCAGCAAGTCAGCGTACTGGGCCATGTCTGAGGTGGCAAAGTTGCGCGAGCCATTGCCGTCTGCCACCAGCTTGCCGCAAAACGCGTCCAGCAGGCGCTCGTAAACAATCAGCCCCGGCGCCACCACCATGAAGTGGCGGGTGAAGCGCGGGTCATCCACCCCCGCTGCTGACGCAGCGGTTTTATTCAGCAGTTGCCACACCATCAATGCTTGCAGCACCCAGGTTTTGCCTGTGCCCGTGGCCATTTTGAAACAGTATTTGGGGTGGCTGTGCTTGGGGTCAGACACCTCAGCCAGGCGCGTGCCAGCCAGCAATGTATCGGGCGCAGCGGCTTGGTACAGGCCTTGCAAAGTCCAGTTGGCGTGGCCAAGGCTGAGCACCTCGTGCGCCACGATGGCGTTCAAGATGGCCTGCTTTTGCCCTGCATGAAAGTTCAGCCCGCCGTTGCTGCCACCCCGTGCGGCCACCATGTCATCGCCAAACCACCAGGCCAGCAACTCGGCGGTGGTGGGTGTGACCAGATCCAGAATGTCTGCCTCGCCGTGTTCCAGTCCCGCGCAAAGGGCTCGGGTTTTGGCGGTGAGGCCGGTGGAGAGGGTGAGGGGGTCTGTGTGGGCTGGGTGGGGCATGGCAGTCATAAAAATGGGCGTTGCGTGGGAAAATGGGATGCATGTCCAACCCCGTCCAACCGCCGCGCACGCCTTGGGGCAACTTCCCCGATGTGCTGATTCACGCCAGCGAGTCGGCGGTGAAGCAGCACCCGGCTTATGGCGCAGCGAAGTCGGGAAATGGGGCGGCGTCCACAGCGTTGGTCAACGCCACGATGAGCGATGCCATGAACCTTGCTCTGCTGCGCTTGCTGCAAGGGCATACCCCGGTGCTGGTCAGCGCGCATGCCTACGAGCGGGAAGGCATCAACGCCATTCCCGAGAGCTTTGCGGTTGAAATCAGCAAAGCCTTGGGCTGGCCACACGACGTTGGTGTGGCGCAAATGAACGTTGTGGCCCACACCGGCGCAGATGGCTTTTCGCGCATGGCGCGGCAAGCCGAATTCACCGGCGTTGTTCAGCCCGGTGTTGAATACGTGCTGGTGGATGACTTTGTGGGCATGGGTGGCACGCTTGCGAACCTGCGGGGCTATATCGAATCCAACGGCGGACGGGTGCTGGCTGCGGTGTGCTTGACGGGCAAACCCCACTCTTCCAAACTGGCACTTTCGCCCACACGGCTTGATGAATTGAGGAGCAAACATGGAGCAGAACTTGAACGCTGGTGGGTGGAGCAATTTGCTCACCCCTTCGACGCGCTTACTGAATCAGAAGCTCGGTACCTCGCCCGAACTGAGGCGGCTGACACCATCCGAAATCGAATTGCTGCTGCAAAGTAAGCGCGAATTGGCCGAGCAAGCCTTTGCCACCCCCACCAGGGCATCCACACACAAAGTGGTGATGGCCGGTTGAGCACGAGGCAACAGCAGCTCTGACTGATACATGCCACTTGCGTGAGCGACACCTGCGTGGTCACACCCCAGCCACGGTGTTCACCACCTCCGCCTCAAACCCAAACACATCCACCACCCGCACGCACACCTTGCGCGGGCCGGTTTTGGCGGGCAGGGTCAGCGCGGCCTGGGTGACCACGCGCAGTTCGTCTGCATCGTTAGCGGTGTTGCCCCGGTAGTCTTGCCAGACCGAGCGGAACACTTGGCCGTCGTAGTCCGGGTCCACCGCCCAGTACTCAATCAGCGCCAGCGGCTCGGCGTTGGCCACGGCTTGCAGCTTTTGGCGGTTGGCATCGTCCAGGTTGATGGCTTCGGGTGACAGCAGCACGTAGTTTTTCAGGCGCACCACCAGCGTTTCCTGCGCCGGGTTGGCGGCGTTGGGGCTGCGGGTGGTGGGGTGCAGCGTGAGGTATTGCAGACTTGAAAAGCGCACCTGGCCGCGCAGCTTGTCGATGCCGCCTTTTTTCTTCAGCCGGTCCATCAGGTCGGGGGGAATCACCAGCACTTCCAGCCGGTCGTCGTTCAGCGCGGTGATGGTTTCGCCAATGCTGGGCTCAAAGTTCCAGCCCAGCACCACCACGCGGTCCCAGCCGCCCAGCAGGTTGTCGCGCTGGGCAATGGCCTTTTTCAGCGTGGTGGCCCCGGTGAGCTTGTTGGGTGAGTCGGCCAGCACCAGTGTTTTTTTGCCCTTTTGGCCACCCCATTCCAGCCCATAGATCTGGCCCAGGTTGCGCTGCGGGTTCGCGTCGGGCGGCAGGGGCAATGCGCCGAACAGCGACAGCACGATTTGCGAGAGGTCGCCAATGCGAAAGTCGCGCCCCATGTGGACCCTGGCGGCCTCCACCTGGTAGTCGCCAATGGCTTGGTACAGAAAGGGTTTGGCGTCTTGGTCAATCAGCCGCTTGCGCATGACCATGCAAGATGGCTTGCCAATGTCGGTGGTGACCCAGCGGCGGCCCAGTTTTTCGGCGACGGCTGCCGTAACCCCTGACCCACCATTGAAGTCTGCAACCAGGTTTCCAGGACTTGAGGACGCTTTGATGATTCGTTCCAGTAATGGAAGCGGCTTCTCTGTGTCGTATCCAACCCGCTTCTTGCCGTCAATCGGGTACCGCCCTGCAATTGCCATTTGCCACCACGACTCAGGGATTTTCCCGCCAGCGTCGAGATCGTATGTGTCCGCTACAAACCCTGACCCCGCTAAGCCGATTTTGAAGTTCTCTCTCGTCTTTTCGTGGTGTGGAGTACGAATTGACTGATCGTTGAACTGCCATTCATCAGTCTTGGAATACCAATAAATGGCATCGTGTTTACGGTTGAACTGCCGCATCCCGGGGGAGCCGGGGCCGTTGTAGCACCAAACGATTTCGTTCCTCAGGCGGCTCTTGCCAAAAACTTCATCCAGAATGATTTTTACGTAGTGCCCCACATGCCAGTCCAGGTGCACGTAGATGCTGCCGGTGTCGGCCAGCAATTCGCGCATCAAGATCAAGCGGGGCGTGATCATGGCCAGGTACGACGCGGTGCCGTCGCTCCAGGTGTCTGAGTAGGCAAACTGCTCGATGACGGTGGGCCTTTGCTCCAGCTCCACGCCGGGCAGGTTCACCTTGGTGCGGTAGTCGGCCTTGCTGTCAAACGGCGGGTCGATGTAGATCAAATCCACCTTGCCGCGTAGGCTGGGCGTGTGATCGTCGCCTGCCAGCAGCGCGGCCATGGCCAGCAGGTTGTCGCCGTAAATCAGGCGGTTGGTCCAGTCGGCGGCATCGGCCTGCGCATGCTGTGCTTGGCGCTGCTGGCCGGTCACCCAGTCTTGTGCGGCGGCATCGCGGGCGGGCAGCACCAGCTCGCGGGTTTGCAGGCGCACGCGCTGGCGGCCTTCCAGCCCCTCCAACATTCTCTCGGCTTGCTTGCGCCCGTTGGCGACGATTTCGGGCAGCTGTTCGAGCAGAGATTTAGGCATTGGGGCTAATCTTCAGAAAACGTGACGGAAAAGTACGTTTAAAACGTAACTTTATTTACATGTTACCTGAGTGATTCAGTCCCTTCTTAGCGTGACTGAATGGAAAACGCCAAGGCTCAATTTGCGGATCGGTTACGTGAGGCCATGACGGCGGCTGGCTACCAGCCCAAGCCCGCTGTGCTGGAGCGTGAGTTCAACACCCGGTATTGGGGACGGGGCATGACCCTGCATGGCGTGCGCCGTTGGTTGCGTGGCGAAACCCTGCCCAGCCAAGAGAAGTTGCTGGTGCTGGCTGAGTGGTTGGGTGTGCCGCCACAACAGTTGCGGTTTGGCAGCGAGACGGCACACCGGGTGCAGCAACGCCGCGCCCGCTGGGACACCGGTATCGGCTACCAGGACCGGGACATTTTTGAGGCGTTTCTGAAATTGCCTGTGCCCCAGCGCAAGGTCATCCGGGAAGTCATCCTCACCTTTGCCAAGGCGCACGGCGCGGCGGTTGTTTCGCCTGCAGACACCTTGGCCTCCGATTAAAATGACCTGATGTGGTCACAAAAAAGGGGTGTTCAATGCAAGTTGTTCAAATACGAGATGCCAAGGCCGGATTCTCTGCCTTGATGGCTGCCGCTGAGGGCGGGCAGCCCACCACCATCAGTCGCCACGGCAAACCCTGCGCCATGGTTGTGCCGTTTGAGGACGGCCAACGCCTGTATGCCACTGCCAAGCCCAACCTGGCCAGCTACCTGCTGGGTATGCCCGAGGCGCTGGACATGGAGCGAGACCCCACGCCCATGCGGGTGCTTGAGTTGTGACAGGTGGGTACTTGCTGGACACCAGTGTGGTGTCTGCGCTGGCACCGGGGCGAGACATGCATGTGCCCGCGCATTTGGCCCCCTGGCTGACCGACCGTGCCCACCAGCTTTACTTGCCTTGCATTGCAGTGGCAGAGTTGGCGCAGGGCATTGCCAAGCTGCGCCGCAGCGGTGGCATTGAGCGCGCAGCGCGCTTGCAAAACTGGTTAGACGGCTTGGTGGCGGGGTATGCCGGGCGCATCTTGCCGCTGGATGCACAGGTGGCGCAGGTGCTGGGCGAAATGTCCGACGCCGCCTGGGCTGCAGGTCGCCACCCCGGGTTTGCCGACGTGGCGATTGCCGCGTTGGTACAGTCAAACCGCTTGTGCTTGTTGACCCGCAACCTGAAACACTTTGAACCCCTTGGGGTGCCTTGTCACGACCCTTTTGTGCTTCCACTCCCAACCTGAGTCGGCGGCCAACCCCCCTCACACCACCAGCGGCGGCTCCTGCATGGCTTCGGTCTGTTCTTCCAGCTGGTGGATTTGCCCGGCCCAGTAGTCGCTGCTGCCAAACCACGGAAAGTTGATGGGGAAGGTGGGGTCGGCCCAGCGGCGGGCCAGCCAGGCGCTGTAGTGAATTTGGCGCAGGGTGCGCAGAGGTTCGATCAGCTTGAGCTCGCGCCGGTCAAAGGGGCGGAACTGTTCGTAGCCTTCCAGCAGGGCGCTCAGCGCCGTGGTTTGCTGGCGGCGGTCGCCGTCCAGCAGCATCCACAGGTCTTGCACGGCGGGGCCGGTGCGGGCGTCGTCCAGGTCCACAAAGTGGGGGCCGCCGCCGGGCAAGTCGGTGGGCGTCCACAGAATGTTGCCGGGATGGCAGTCGCCGTGCAGGCGTATGGCCTTCAGCGCCCCCGGCTGAAATTCATCGTCATTTATGCATCCAGCGCTTGTTGGTATTGAATAGTTTGCTATTTCGGGTGCCACCTCTTGCAACACATCCAGGGCCTTGGCCAGCGCGGCTTCCCAGCGCGATTGCATGTCCAGCGGCACCATGTGGTGGGCCAGCAGCCAGTCTCGCGAATCCAGCGCAAAGGTCTGCGTGGTCAGGGCAGGGCGGTGGGCAAAGGGCCGGGCGGCACCCACGGTGTGGATGCGTGCCAAAAAACGGCCCACCCACTCCAGCACGTCGAAGTCGTCCAGCTCGGGGCGGCGGCCGCCTTTGCGGGGGCTGACCGAAAACGCAAAACCGCCGATGTGGTGCAGGGTGCTGCCGTTGAGCATGAGCGGGGCCACCACCGGCACCTCGGCCAACACCAGCTCGGCTGAAAAGGCATGTTCTTCTTCAATTTGCGCCAGGCTCCAGCGCTCGGGACGGTAGAACTTCAGCACCACGGCACTGTGGCCCTGCACCGGTTCGTCCAGGTGGGCCTGGTACACGCGGTTTTCGTAGGAACTGAGGGCCATCAGCCGACCATCGCCCCACAGGCCCACGCTGCTGAGGGCGTCTTGCACCAGGTCGGGGGTGAGGGATTCGAACGGGTGCGGTGCGTCGGGGTTGCTCATGCGGTCGATTGTGCGCGGGCCGCGAGACAATCCGGTGCATGACCCAACACCGCAAACGCCAATTGTTTTTGATCCGCCGGGGGCTGATGTATTCCCTCGTACTGGCCATGCTCATTTTGCTGCTGGGTGGGGTGGGCTTTTGGTGGCTGGATCCGAAGGTAGAAACCCTCAGCGACGGCCTGTGGCTGGCCTTCACCACCGCGGCCACAGTGGGATATGGCGACCTGGTGCCTTCCACACACGCGTCGCGCGGGTTTTCGGTGGTGGTGGTGTTGCTGGGCCTGGCGGTGCTGTCGCTGGTGACGGCATCGCTGGCGGCCATTTTTGTGGAGCGGGAGGTGGACGAAGAGGAGCGCCAGATAGAGCGCGACCTGATGCGCGAAATCCGCCATGTGCGCGAAGAAGTGGCCCAGCTGCGCCGGGCGCTGGCCGCGCAGAGCCCCCCGCCTGAGCGCTGAATGCCTGACCTATCATCCCCGCATGTCGAAACGCCCCCCACATTCCAAGGCTGCTGCAGTGGCAGTGGCTCCCTCGGTGCATGAACAGTTGGGCCTGGCCCCTGGCCAGTCGGTGGAGCTGCTCAAGGCGTTGCACATCCTCACCCGCGAGGGCAAGCTCAACCAGGACAGCCGCCGCAAGCTCAAGCAGGTGAACCACCTGCTGCAATTCATCGAGCCACTGCTGGACAAGGTGCTGGCCGCCAGCGGCACGGTGACCCTGGCCGACCACGGCGCAGGCAAGTCTTACCTCGGCTTCATGCTGTACGACCGCTTTTTTGCCCAACGCAGCGTGGGCCATGTCTACGGCATTGAAACCCGCACCGAGCTGGTGGAGCGTTCGCGCGAGCTGGCCCGCGAGCTGGGTTTTGCCCGCATGTCGTTCCTGCCGCTGAGCGTGCAGGCCGCCACCACCAGCACCGAACTGCCCCCGCGCATCGACGTGGTGACCGCGCTGCACGCCTGCGACACCGCCACCGACGACGCCATTGCCTTTGGCCTGGCCAAGCAGGCCCGCCACCTGGTGCTGGTGCCGTGTTGCCAGGCCGAGGTGGCCGCCGCCCTACGCAAACACAAGGCACTGAGCGCCTCGCGCAGCCCGCTGAGCGAGTTGTGGCGCCACCCGCTGCACGCGCGCGAGTTCGGCAGCCAGATCACCAACGTGCTGCGTTGCCTGCAACTGGAAGCGCATGGTTACCAAGTCACGGTGACCGAGTTGGTGGGTTGGGAGCATTCCATGAAAAACGAGCTGATCCTGGCCAGCCACGGCGCCACGGCACAGCAAGTGGCCCGTGCACGCGAGCGCCTGACCCAGGTGCTGCAAGAAATGCCATTGCCTGAACTTGAGGCGCGTTTCAGCGTCTGACGGCTCAACATGACCGGAAACCTGTCTTTTTTGCTGCAAGCCGTTGCCTGGCCGCTGGTGCTGCTGGTGGCGTGGTTGCTGGCAGATGCGCTGAACGCCCGCTGGCACATCCCCCGCGTCAGCAGTTACGTGGCGGTGGGCATGGCGGCGGGTGCGGTCCACTTGCCCGGCCTGACCGATGAGATCACCGGCCTGCCGTTTGTGGCCAACGTGGCGTTGTCGCTGGTGCTGTTTGAGCTGGGCTACCGCATCAACCTGCGCTGGTTCAGGGCCAACCCCTGGGTGCTGGCGGCGGGCGTCATGGAGTCTGTGCTGACCTTTGTGCTGGTGTATGCCGCCACCGGCCTGTTTGATGACATGCGCCAGCACGTGCGCCTGGCCGTGGCGGCGCTGGCCATAGCCAGTTCGCCGGCCGGCATTTTGAGGGTGGTGCATGAGCTGCGCAGCGCGGGGCAAGTCACCGAGCGGGTGATGCACCTCACCGCCATCAACTGCCTCATGTCGGTGCTGGCGCTGAAAGTGGTGATGGGCTCACGCACGCTGCGCGTGTCGGGCGACTGGCTGCAGGCGGCGTTTGGCAGCATCCATGTGCTGGCCACGTCCATTGCGGTGGGGGCCGTGCTGGGGTACCTGGTGCCCAAGCTCCTGAAAGGCCAGCAGTTCCGCGCCCCCGATGGCGTGACCGTGGTGTTTGCCCTGGCGGTGGTGTTGCTGACCACGGCGGCTTACGGCTTGAAACTGTCGCCGCTGCTGGCAGCCCTCACGTTTGGCATCGTGGCGCGCGAGCGGCGCGTGCACCTGACCAACGCCCAGCGCAACTTTGGCACCGTGGGTGACCTGCTGGGGGTGTTTTTGTTTGTGTACGTGGCCTCGGTGCTGGAGTGGGCGGATGTGTGGCAAGGCCTGTTGCTGGGTGTCGTGCTGGTGCTGGTGCGCGGGCTGGCCAAAGTGGCGGTGAATGTGGGCACGGCCCGCGTCAGCGGTATCAGCCAGCAAAAGGGGGTCATGACAGGCCTGGCCCTCAGCCCCATGTCGGCTTTTGTGGTGCTGCTGGTGGGGCAGAGTGGAGCCGTGGGCTTTGACCTGGCCGACCAGACCCTGGCCACGATCGCCGGGATGGTGCTGGTGCTGGAGCTGCTGGGCCCCATGGTCACTCAACGTGCCCTGGTGGCAGCCCGCGAAGCCCACGCCCACCAGGACAGTTGAAAGCGACGCGCCACCATGCCTCTGGAAAGCTTCAAATCATCCGACTCGCTCACCATGGGTGTGGAGTTGGAACTGCAACTGGTCAACACCTACGACTTTGACCTCTCCAGCACCGCCAACGACCTGCTGGAACTGCTGGGCCGCAAGCCCTTTCCCGGTGTGGTCACCCCCGAAATGACGCAAAGCATGATCGAAGTGGCCACCGGAATCCACACCGACCACGCCGAGCTGCTGGCCCAGCTGCGCGACATCCGCAACACCCTGGTGACCGCCGGTGACCGGCTCAACATCGAGGTGGCCGGGGGCGGCACCCACCCGTTCCAGCGCTGGTTCGAGCAGCGCATTTTTGCCAAGCCCCGGTTCAAGGAACTCAGCGGCCTGTACGGCTACCTGGCCAAGCAGTTCACCGTGTTTGGCCAGCATGTGCACATCGGCTGCGCCAGTGCGGACGAGGCGCTGTTTCTGCTGCATTCGCTCAACCGCTACGTGCCGCACTTCATCGCGCTCAGCGCGTCGTCGCCGTATTTGCAGGGGGTGGACACGCTGTTCGACTCGGCCCGGCTGAACTCGGTGTTTGCCTTCCCGTTAAGTGGTCGCGCCCCTGGGACGAGTTTGCCAACGACTACTTCACCAAAATGGAATCCACCGGCGTGGTGAAGTCGATGAAAGACTTTTACTGGGACATCCGCCCCAAACCCGAGTACGGCACCATTGAACTGCGGGTGTGCGACACGCCCCTGACCGTGGAGCGCGCTGCTGGCCTGGCTTGCTACCTGCAAGCCCTGTGCCGCCACCTGCTGCAACGCACCGAGCCCATGCCCGCCGAAGACGACTATTTGGTCTACACCTACAACCGCTTCCAGGCCTGCCGCTTCGGGCTGGACGGCATGATGGTCAACCCCAAAACGCGCGAACAAATCAGCATCCGCGAAGACATTCTGGCCACCTTGCGTGTGCTGCAGCCCCACGCCCAGGCGCTGAACTCGCTAGCCGCACTGGACGAAATCGAACGCACCGCCGGCCAGGAAGGCAACCACGCCACCTGGTTGCGCCAGCGCTTTGCCGAACACGGCAGCGTGCAGGGTGTGGTGCGCTCGGCGGCAGACTTGCTCCGGCTGTAGCTGCTTTAAATTTTAGCGTTTTTGCCATTTTGTTCAACACAGCAATGCACAGACAGCTATCATCTTTGGGTAACCGGTTTCCGGTTTCACACACATCATTCCCCGCACTTAGGCCACCTGGGCCGTTGGCCTGCTTTTTGCACACCACATACACCGTTTGTTGATGTTCGTCAGTGCCCCGGAGTGGATGGGCAGGTACATTGACAAAAATCATCCCGCCATGAAAACAATGCAAAACCACCGAACCCCATTTGCCGTTGGCTGCTCTCTGGGCATTGCGGGCGGTGCCGCTGTGTTGTTGGCCGCCGGGTTCACCTGGTTGTCCGTGTGCCTGGCCGTTGTGCTGGTGGTGGCAGGTGCCGCAACCGGCCTGTGGTTTGTCAGCACGTTGACCCAGCAGAGCAAGCGCACCCAAACTTACCTGGCTGGCCAGGCCAGCTTTGCGGCAGAGGTGGTACCCATTTGGAAGGGCCACATCGATACCTCGCGCGAGCAAATGGAAACCGCCGTCAACGCCCTGTCCGATCAGTTCGGCAGCATCGTGGACAAGATCGACAGCACCATCCAGGCCACGTCCAACGAAACCGACAGCCTTGAAAACAGCGACGGGGGCATCGGTGCCATTTACACCCGCAACGAAGGCAAACTGAATGAGCTGGTGGCGGTGCAGGCAGATGCCACCGCCCGGATGGACGAGATGGTGGCCAAGGTCCAGGGGCTGGACCGCTTCATCGTCGAGTTGCAAAGCATGGCCAGCGATGTGGCCCGCATTGCCCAGCAAACCAACCTCCTGGCGCTGAACGCCGCCATTGAGGCCGCTCGTGCCGGGGATCTGGGCCGTGGCTTTGCCGTGGTGGCCAAAGAATTCCGGATGCTGTCCAACCAGTCTGGCGAAACCGGGCGGCGCATTGCAGAAAAGGTCGAGGTCATCAGCACAGCCATCCTGGAAACCTGCCAGGTGGTCAAGGGCTCGGTCAAGCAGGAAGAAAACTCGCTGGCGGCTTCTCAGGCCGTGATTGCCAAAGTGATCGAGGACTTCAAAACCGTCAACGACACCTTCCAGCGGTCGAGCGACACGCTCAAGCTGGCCAGCATGGGCATACAGGGCGAAATCAACCAGGCGTTGGTCGAGTTCCAGTTCCAGGACCGCGTGAGCCAGATCTTGAACCAGGTCATCAAAAACATGGAGCTGATGCCCCAGGTGGTGAAAGACGGGCAACAGACCTTCACCGACACGGGCGTTCTCGTCGCTTCCGATCCCCAGATTCTGCTGGGTGAAATGAAAAAATCCTACGTCATGGCCGACCAGCACGTCATACACTCGGGTGGCAAGGTCGACCAGGCCAAATCTTCCGACATCAGTTTTTTCTGAAGGGCTGAGACATGAGCAAAACCATCATGATCGTTGACGACTCCGCCTCGGTGCGCCGGGTGGTGGGCATTGCGCTCAAGGGCGCGGGCTACACCGTCATTGAGGGCTCGGACGGACGCGATGCGCTGGCCAAACTCACTGGCCAAAAAGTGCATCTGATCATCAGCGATGTCAACATGCCCAACATGGACGGCATTTCGTTCCTGAAGGCCGTCAAGCAGTTGCCAGCCTACCGTTTCACACCGGTCATCATGCTGACGACCGAGTCGGAAGAGTCTAAAAAGCGCGAAGGGCAGGCCGCCGGTGCCAAAGCCTGGGTGGCGCGGTGCAACGGCTGTGTTTGCCATGAGCAGTGCCGATGCCCTGCACATTTCCGGCGAGTTCACGATTTTTCGTGCGGCGGAACTCAAGCAAACGATCTTCTCCGAGCCCTTACCCACGGAAATTGACCTGTCCGAGGTCAGCGAGATGGACAGCGCCGGGCTGCAGTTGCTGATGCTGGCCAAAAAGACCGCACAAGCACAGGGGCGCGAACTGCGGTTGGTGGGCCACAGCGAGGCCGTGATTGACGTGTTTGAACTGCTCAACGTGGCGGCCTATTTCGGTGACCCGGTGGTGATGGGTTCACGGCCCAAAGCCGCTTCAGGCGATGCAGCAAGGAGCTCCGATGGATCTTGATGAAGCCCTGCAGTTGTTCATTGTCGAGTGCCGCGAGCTGCTCGAAGACATGGAAACAGCCCTGCTCGCCGTTGAACAGGCGGACGAAAAAAGCGAAATGATCAACGCGGTGTTTCGCGCCGCGCACACCATCAAGGGGTCATCGGGCTTGTTCAGCCTCGACCACATCGTGGCGTTCACCCATGTGGTGGAGAGCGTGCTTGACCGGGTGCGCAGTGGCAAGCTCGATTTGACCGACAAACTCATTGGCCTGCTCTTGGCCTGTGGCGACCACATGCGGGCACTGGTCGATGGCGTGGCCAGCGGCGAGCAAGCAGGCACGCCGGAGTTGGCCCAAGCGGGAGAGCCGCTGGTGGCCGATTTGCGCGCCTACCTGAGCAGTGGCGTGGCCACCGCCCAGGCCGTGGCGGTGGCCACCCCGGCTGCTGATGCCGACACGGTGCGCCGCATCAACGGCACACAGGTGGATGCTGAACACTGGCACATTTCGGTTCGATTTGGTCCCGATGTGCTGCGCAACGGCATGGACCCGCTGTCGTTCATCCGCTATTTGGGTACGCTGGGGCAGATCACCGCCATTGCCACGGTGTCTGACGCCTTGCCCGACCTGGCCACCATGGACCCCGAATCGTGTTACCTGGGTTTCGAAATTGCGTTCAAGGGCAATGTCGAAAAGTCCGCCATCGAACAGGTGTTCGAGTTTGTGCGGGAAGACAGCCAGCTGTTCATCTTGCCCCCACACAGCCTGGTGTCCGAGTACGTCAAGCTGCTGGACCAGTATCAGGGTGAGGCCATACGGCTGGGCGACATGCTGGTGCATTGCGGCACACTCACGCGCCAGGAACTGGACGCTGCGCTCAATGAGCAGGTGGGCATGCCTGCCACGCCCATTGGCACCATTTTGGTCACGCAGGGTTCGGTTCAACCCGAAGTGGTGGAAGCGGCACTGCAAAAACAGAAGCAAACAAAAGACACGGTGGTGGCCGAAAGCCGTTCCATTCGTGTGGATGCCGACAAGCTCGACCAGCTCATCAACCTGGTGGGCGAACTCATCATTGCCGGTGCCAACGTCAACATGATTGCGCACCGCGCCAAAGTGGTCGAACTGGAAGAAAGCACTTCCAAACTCTCCACGCTGGTGGAAGAGGTTCGCGACAGCGCGCTGCAACTGCGCATGGTGAAAATCGGCGCCACCTTCAACCGTTTCCAGCGCGTGGTGCACGACGTGTCGCGCGAGCTGGGAAAAGACATTGCCCTGGTCATCGACGGTGAAGACACCGAGCTCGACAAAACCGTGGTCGAAAAAATCGGTGATCCGCTCATGCACCTGGTGCGCAACTCCATGGACCACGGCATCGAGTCCGCCGAGCTGCGGGTGGCCCGTGGCAAGCCGGTGCAGGGCACGCTGAGGCTCAACGCGTTTCACGATTCCGGCGCCATCGTCATCACCGTGGAAGACGACGGCGGTGGCCTCAAGCGAGACAAAATTCTGGCCAAAGCCATCGAGCGTGGCTTGGTAGAGCCCGGCCACAACCTGTCCGACAGCGAGGTGTACGCCCTCGTGTTCGAGCCCGGTTTTTCCACGGCCGAAAAGGTGTCCAACCTGTCGGGCCGTGGCGTGGGCATGGACGTGGTCAAACGCAACATTGCCGCGCTGCGTGGAACGGTCAGCATGACCAGCGAAGAAGGTGTGGGCACCACCGTCACGGTCAAGCTGCCACTCACGCTGGCCATCATCGACGGCTTTTTGGTGGGTGTGGACAAGGCCGTGTACGCCATCCCGCTGGACATGATCGAAGAATGCGTGGCCTTTTCGGCCGAGCCCGAACACGACTACACCAACCTGCGTGGAGAGGTGTTGCCTTTCATCCGGCTGCGGCAGTTGTTTGGCATCCGTGGCACAGCCGCCAAGGGCGAAAACATCGTGGTGCTGAAACACGGCGAGCAGCGTGCCGGTTTGGTGGTGGACACCTTGCTGGGCGAATTCCAGACGGTCATCAAACCGCTGGGCAAGATGTTCACTCAGGTGAAGTGTGTGAGCGGTTCCACCATTCTGGGCAGCGGCGACGTCGCCCTCATTCTGGATGTGCCGCAGTTGGTTCGCCAGGCCATGGAGCGCAGCGGGGCCACAGCGGGCGTGCGCGCAGAGTTGGCTTAGCCGCCGGGGTGTTTTGGGTTTGTGTGATGACTGCGGTCAGCAGTGCTTGGTTTTTTCTTTATTAAAAGGGTTCAGACATGTTTGCAAATATGAAATTGGCCGTCCGGCTTGGTCTGGGCTTCGGGGCCACCTTGTTGTTGCTGATCGTCATTTCTGTGGTCAGCTACACGCGGTTGAGCGCGCTCAATGGGGAAATTGAAAACCTGGTCAACGACAAGTACCCCAAAACCATCAACGCGATCGATGTCATTCGTGCCATGAACCAGGTGGCACAAATCAACCGCAATTTGCTGTTGATTTCCGATGCAGCGGAAACCAAGAACCAGCTGACCCGCATGACCGAGCAGCGTAAAGTCATCACCGACAACATCAATGCGCTGGAGGAAACCATCACCTCCGACGAAGGCAAAAAGCTGCTGAAGTCCATGACGGACACCCGCATTGCCTACGTTGCGGTGCTGGAAAAATACCTGGCCTTGGTCCAAGGCGGCGAACGCGATGCCGCGCTCAAGCTGTTGTACGGCGACATGCGCCCGGCTACAGACGCTTACCTGAAAGCCATCCGCACCCTGGTCGATTTTCAGGACGAGCTGATGAAAAAAGCCGGCAAGGATGCCGATGCCTTGGCCGATGCCACGCAAACCCTGATCATCATTCTGGGCAGCATCGCGGCTGTGTTGTCCGCCCTGTTGGGCTGGATCATCACCCGCAGCGTGATGAAGCAAATTGGCGGTGAACCCGACTACGCCCGTGAAATGGTTGGCCGCCTGGCCAGCGGCGACTTGACCATGGATGTGGAAGTGGGTCCGAAAGACAAGTCTAGCCTGTTGTTTGCCATGAAAAACATGATTGGCAAACTCAGCGAGGTGGTCACCGACGTGAACAGTGGTGCCGAGGCACTGGCGGGTGCGTCTGAAGAGGTGAGCGCTACCGCACAGTCGCTGTCGCAGGCGGCCAGCGAGCAGGCTGCGGGCGTGGAAGAAACCAGCGCCTCCATCGAACAGATGACGTCCAGCATTGCCCAGAACACCGAGAACGCCAAAATCACCGACGGCATGGCCAGCAAAGCCGCCCGCGATGCGGCAGACGGCGGCGAGGCGGTGGAAGCCACCGTCACGGCCATGAAGCAGATTGCCCAGAAGATCGGCATCATCGACGACATTGCCGCACAAACCAACCTGCTGGCGTTGAACGCCGCCATCGAGGCAGCCCGTGCCGGTGAGCATGGCAAAGGTTTTGCCGTGGTGGCCGCCGAGGTGCGCAAACTGGCCGAACGCAGCCAGGTGGCCGCACAGGAAATTGGCGAAGTGGCCAGCAGCAGTGTCGAGCTGGCTGAAAAAGCGGGCAAATTGTTGGCCGAAATCGTGCCCAACATCCGCAAAACGTCTGACCTGGTGCAAGAAATCACCGCTGCGTCCACCGAGCAATCGTCGGGCGTAGGCCAGATCAATTCCGCTGTGAACCAGTTGAACCAGACCACACAGCAAAACGCCTCCAGCTCGGAAGAGTTGGCCGCCACCGCCGAAGAAATGAGCGGACAGGCAGAGCAACTGCAGCAAACCATGTCGTTCTTCAAACTGGAGACGGGTGTGCAGCGCGCTGCCGCACCCGTGGCGCGCAAGGCCAAAGCCGGTGTGCCCCGCGCCGACAACTCGGGGCGGGTGGCAGCCAAAGCCCCAGCCAAGTTTGTGTCGCAGGCCACGTCCCAGGACCTGGATGAAACCAAGTTCACCAAGTTTTGAAGGGGCCAGCCATGTCTGCTCTGGCAAAAACCGTGAAAAAACCGCTGCTCGCCAAACAGGCGGTGGCGGCGGTGGTTGACGACAACAAGCAATACCTGACCTTCATGCTGGGTGGCGAAATGTTTTCGCTCAGCATCCTGGCCATCAAGGAAATCATCTGGTACGCCAACCTGACCGATGTGCCCATGATGCCGGCATGCATCCGTGGCGTGATCAACCTGCGGGGTGCCGTGGTGCCGGTCATGGACTTATCGGCCCGTTTTGGCAAGCCGCCCACGCCTGTGACCAAAAGCACCTGCATCGTCATCATCGAGCTGGCGGCTGAAGGGGAGGGCGAGCATCAGCACATGGGTGTGGTGGTGGACTCGGTGCAGGCCGTGCTGGAAATCCCGGCGTCTGAAATCGAGCCCGCGCCGTCTTTTGGTGCCAAGATCCGCCCCGATTTCATTGAAGGCATTGCCAAGGTCAACGGCAAGTTTGTCATTCTGTTGAACGTGGACAACGTGATGTCCACCGAAGAAATCAGCCAGATGGGGCAGGTGGCCTCGTTGGCAGATGTGTCTGTGGTGCAAACCTGAACGCTTACCGCACCCCAGCGCAAACCCACCGATGAAGCCCATCACCGACGCGGAATTTGCACAGTTCCAGCGGTTCATTTTTGATGCGGCGGGCATCTCCATGGCCGACGCGAAAAAAGCGTTGGTCACGGGGCGCCTGAGCAAGCGGCTGATGGTGCATGGGCTTGACAGCTTTGGCGCTTACTTTCAGTTGCTGTCGTCGGGTCTGCACCCCGATGAGGTGCAGATGGCGGTGGACCTGCTCACCACCAACGAAACCTACTTTTTCCGCGAGGGCAAACACTTCGAGTTTTTGCGGGCTCAGGCGCTGGCGGTGCGTGGCAGGCCTCAGCCCTACCGCGTGTGGAGCGCGGCGAGTTCCAGTGGGGAAGAGGCCTACACCATGGCCATGGTGCTGGCCGACGTGATGCCAGGGCAGGCCTGGGATATTCTGGGCACCGACATCAGCACACGTGTGCTGGAAGGAGCACGCCGTGGCCTCTACACCCTGGAGCGTGGCAGGCACATACCGCGCGAGTATTTGCAGCGCTTTTGCCGCAAAGGCACTGCGGAATACGACGGCTACTTTCTGATGGACCGCAGCCTGCGCAGCCGGGTGAATTTTGTGCACGCCAACCTGAATGCACCGCTGCCCGATCTGGGCAAGTTCGACATGGTGTTTCTGCGCAACGTGATGATTTACTTCAACCTCGACACCAAGCGGCAGGTGGTGGCGCGGGTGTTGGCCAACATCAAGCCCGGCGGGTATTTCTGCATCGGCCACTCTGAAAGCCTGAATGACATCACCCAGGCAGTCGAGATCGTGGCTCCTTCCATTTACAGGAAGCCTGCCTGACGATGCAAGACGTGCAGTTGATCGACGTTTTTCTGTTGCCTGGCGAGTACTTTGTGGGCGACGCAGGTTTCCAGATTCGCACCATTCTGGGCTCATGCGTGTCTATCTCCCTGTGGCACCCGCTGAAACGGATCGGCGGCATGTGTCATTTCTTGCTGCCCACACGCGGTGCATCCAGCACGGCGCCCAAAGAACTGGATGGCCACTATGGCGACGAGGCGCTGGAGCTGATGTGTCGCGACCTGCGCGCCAACGGGGCTGAACCCCGGCAGTGTGAGGCCAAAATTTTTGGGGGTGGCAACATGTTTCCGGGCCGAATGAAGGTTGACGGCAACCATGTGGGTCGCCGCAACGGCGAGGCCGCGCGTGAGCTGCTGGCACAACACGGCATTTCGGTGGTGACCGAAAGCCTGTTTGGCGTGGGCCACCGACAGATCATTTTCGATGTCAGCAAGGGCGATGTCTGGGCCCGGCAGGTGAAGCTGTCGATGCAAGAGGTGGCCGCCGAAATCGACGCACAAGGAAAAATCACGTGACGCGCATCAAGGTGCTGGTGGTGGACGATTCGGCCGTGGTGCGGCAGGTGGTGACCGCTTTGCTGGCGCGCGACCCCGGCATAGAGGTGGTGGCCGCAGTGGCCGACCCCATTCTGGCCATGGCCCGCATGCAGGTGCAGTGGCCAGACGTGATCGTGCTCGACATCGAAATGCCTCGCATGGACGGCATCACCTTTCTGAAAAAAATCATGGCCGAGCGGCCCACGCCGGTGGTCATTTGCTCCACCTTGGCAGAGGCGGGTGCTGAAACGTCCATGGCCGCGCTGGCGGCGGGGGCTGTCACGATCATCACCAAGCCCAAGCTGGGGCTGAAGCAGTTTCTGGAAGATGCTTCTGACGACCTGGTCACAGCCGTCAAAGCGGCTGCCAAATCCAACGTCAAGGTGCTGCGCGCGCCCACCAAACACACGGCAGACGTGATTCTGGCGGCCAGCCCCGACAAGCACTCCGCCATGATCCAGACCACCGACCGCGTGGTGGCGCTGGGCACGTCTACCGGGGGGACTCAGGCGCTGGAGGCGGTGCTGACCGCACTGCCCCGGGTCACGCCCGGCATCGTCATCGTGCAGCACATGCCCGAAAAATTCACTGCGGCCTTTGCCCAACGCCTGAACGGGCTGTGCCAGATCGAGGTGAAAGAAGCGGAGAACAACGACCGCGTGGTCAACAGCCGCGCTCTGATTGCGCCGGGTGGCAAACACATGCTGCTCAAACGCAACGGTGCGCAGTACCACGTGGAGGTGGTGGATGGCCCGCTGGTCAACCGGCACCGGCCGTCGGTGGATGTGCTGTTCAGGTCGGTGGCCAAGTGCGCAGGGGCCAACGCCCTGGGTGTGATCATGACCGGCATGGGCGACGATGGTGCAGCCGGTTTGCTGGAAATGCGCCAGGCGGGTGCACGCACTTTGGCGCAGGACGAAGCCACCTGTGTGGTCTACGGCATGCCCAAAGAGGCCGTCAAGCGGGGAGCGGTTGAAAGAACAGTGCCACTGGGCGCTGTTGCCAGGGAAATCATGGCCCAACTGTCGGGTGTCATGGTGAGGTGATGGCTGCCGGGTGCAGCACCAACAAATCGGAGTTTTTATGCTGGTGGAATGGAAAAAAGAGTACGAACTGGGTCATGCAGGCATCGATGCACAGCACCGGGAACTGTTTGAGCTGACCAACCAAATGGCAGCAGCCCGAACGGCCGATGAGCTGAAGCCCTTGCTGATGGTGCTGTACAAGCACACGCGTGAACATTTCCAGCTGGAAGAGGGCCTGATGCGCGATGCGGGCTTTCCCGGCTTGGCCGAGCACGCCGAGTACCACAACAAATTGCTGTTACGCCTCACCGACCTGAGCCTGAAGGACCACGCCGCCATTGACAAGCTCATGGTCGACTGGGCACTGCGGCACACGCAGTTTGATGACGCCGATGCGGCGGCCTACATCGCCCGGCGGTGAGCCTGTGCCTCCCTGCTGAAGGGATGGCCGCCCGCCAAATGCAGATCCGCGTGCCAGGCGGGTGGGGTGTTGGTGGATTTAAACCTTTTTGGCACTTTGTGCATACTGGTATTGCGTAGGCAGCTATTATTTTGTGCCGTCTCTGTGGCGTGGCTTTCCTAGCCTATTCTTGCCTTGGCGGGCGTCGGCTATAGCGTTGAGTTCTAAGTCTTCCAGCTTTTCCAGCATGGAAACTTAAGCGCGTGCAGGCACGCAATAAAAGGCCTGTGCGTTGCGGTTGAGGATGGCCACCGGAAATCCTTCACCAGCAGCGACCGTGCCCATGGGGTCCCGCTTCAATTCGGAAATGCTGGCCGCCATGTTGGCAAAGATGAGGTTTGACATGTCGGCTCCAGTGCAAGAGGGGTTAGGTTGGCTTAAAGCACTTTGTTAACTGTTTACAAAGGTGCCTTTTGGGTGCCAATGTTTTGCGGTCATTTTGACTTTGCCGAATGCTGCAAACTAATGGACAACCCATAGCATAGTTGTGACCACAAAGCTTTGTTACCAACGCAAACGGGCGCGGTCATTGACGGCAGACATCATTTTTCGATATGCATGCCTTGCCACACGGTTGCCCCACAGTGCATTGATCCTGCGTATCGCCCCCCCCCGCCACAAGCGGTGAGCAGCGCAACGGTGACAGCAGAAATGGCGAGTGTGATTTTTGACATTGAAACTTCCCTTTCAAAACCCGAGCGACGTGCTGGGCAGGGGGATTTTGCCGCAAATAGTCTGAAATGGAATATTCCAAATCAGGGTAAAGCATTGGACGCGTGCAAGCGTCCATTTACCACCCCCGTTACGAGAGCCTGCGTGCTGCGTTGGTGGCAACACGCAAACGCGCGGGTTT
>JAIFMP010000175.1 GCA_020048405.1 Hydrogenophaga sp. | reverse complement strand
GCCCAAACCAAGGTTTTGATAGCTGTCTGTGCAATACCATTGGGCGTGAGAGCACCAAAACCCTTGAACTTTGCCCACAGGTTGGTCACGCGAAAGTCGGCCGGGCCGCTTTCGATGGTTTCACAGTCAAAGCCCACGGCACGCAGCCGCTCGGCCAGCAGGGTTTGGCAACCAGCGTCTTGGGGGGTGACAGAGGCTTGGGCCAACAGTTGTTCGGTCAGGCGCAGGGTGGCGGTCATGGGTCAACCCACATCGATGGTGATTTCGCTGAACGACGGGCTGTCGTCCTCGGGAGGCGGTGGGGGCGGGGCCTTCTGGGCACCTTTGAAATCGTTTTGCAGCCGCCACAGCAAGTTGGTGGGCGAGTCAGCGTAGGCCATGCCTTCGTCGCGGGTAACGGTTCCGTCCTGTACCAGTCGGGCAATGTCGGCTTCAAAGGTTTGCGAACCCTCGGCCATGGATTTCTCCATGGCTTCGCGTACGCCTGACACGTCGCCCCGGGCAATCAGCTCGCCGATCAGCGTCGTGTTCAGCATCACCTCCACGGCAGGCACGCGTTTGCCTTGCGCGGTGCGCAGCAGCCGCTGCGACACGATGGCCTTCAGGGCAGAGGCCATGTCACCTAGCATGGTGGGCCGTGTTTCCACCGGGTAGAAACTGAGGATGCGGTTGAGCGCGTGGTAACTGTTGTTGGCGTGAAGCGTCGCCAGGCAAACGTGGCCTGACTGCGCGTACGCGAGCCCGGCACTCATGGTTTCGCGGTCGCGAATTTCACCAATCATGATCACGTCGGGTGCCTGGCGCAGGGCGTTTTTGAGCGCCGTCTGCAAGGTGTCTGTGTCGCTGCCCACCTCGCGCTGATTGACCACCGACTTTTTGTGTCGGATCATGAATTCCACGGGGTCTTCAATGGTCAGGATGTGGCCGCTCACACGGGCGTTGCGGTGGTCCAGCATGCTGGCCAGGGTGGTGCTTTTGCCTGAGCCCGTGGCACCCACCACCAGAATCAACCCGCGCTTTTCCATCACCAGGTTGCCCAACACGGTCGGCACCCGCAACTCTTCTAACGTGGGTATTTGCAGCGTGATGTAGCGAATCACGGCGGCATAGGTGCCGCGCTGGCGCATCGCGCTGATGCGGAAGTTGCCCACGCCGTCGATGGGCAGGGCCATGTTCAGCTCGCCGCTCTCTGTGAGCTCTTCGATTTTCAGCGGCGGCAGCACCTCGGCCAACAGCTTGAGCGGGGAGTCTTTGCCCAGGGGTTGGGCGTTGATGGGGACACACTGCCCGTTGATTTTGATGAGCGCGGGCGCAAACGGCGACAGGTACACATCAGATGCATGCTTGTCGGCCATCAGGCGCAATATGCGGTCCATCATGCTCACGGCGGTTCCCCTGGATTTTTTGGTGCGTGCGTAGGCGGGTGAAGGGCCCTGCTCAGTCGCGCAGCAGGTCGTTCAGGCTGGTTTTGGAGCGGGTTTGCGCGTCCACCGTTTTGACAATGACAGCTGCGTAGGTGGAGTAGTCCAACCCGGCCTTGGTTTTCTTGGGCAGGTTGCCGCTGATCACCACGCTGCCTGCAGGCACGCGGCCATACACGGTTTCGCCTGTGTCGCGGTTGAAGATGGGGGTGCTTTGGCCAATGTACACGCCCATGCCCAGCACCGAGTTTTCTTCAATCACCACGCCTTCAACCACTTCAGAGCGTGCGCCGATGAAGCAGTTGTCTTCAATGATGGTGGGGCCAGCCTGCAGCGGCTCCAGCACGCCGCCAATGCCCACGCCACCGCTCAGGTGCACGTTTTTGCCGATCTGTGCGCAAGAGCCCACGGTGGCCCAAGTGTCCACCATGGTGCCTTCGTCCACATAGGCGCCAATGTTCACGTAACTGGGCATCAGGATCGCGCCTTTGGCGATGTAGCTGCCCTTGCGCGCCACGGCGGGGGGCACCACGCGCACGCCGGTCGCTTTCATTTCTTCTTCGCTCAGGTGGGCGAACTTGGTGGGCACCTTGTCATAGAAACCCAGGTCACCGGCGCGCACCATCACGTTGTCGTTCAGGCGGAAGCTCAGCAGCACGGCCTTTTTGATCCACTGGTGCACGGTCCACAGACCCACGCTTTCGCGGGTGGCCACGCGCAGACGACCGGTGTTCAGTTGGTCGATGACGTGGTTCACCGCATCCATCACCTCTTTGGGGGCAGAGGCGGGGGACAAGCTGGTCCGGTTGTCCCATGCGTTGTCGATCAGGGTTTGCAGTTGTTGGGTCATGGGGATGTCTCCGAAAACGAAAGTCAAAAAATGGGGAGGGGCGTGGGGCTCAGGCGTTGCGGCTTTGTACAAAAGCCACGATCCGTTCGGCAGCTTCCACACACTCAGCCGTGTCAGCCACCAGGGCCATGCGGATGCGCCCGGCCCCCGGATTGAACCCGCCCGCTTCACGGGCCAGGTAGCTGCCGGGCAGCACCGTCACATTGTATTGAGCCAGCAATTCACGGGCGAAGTCCGTGTCACTGCCGCCCCAGGCGTCGGGCACGCCAGCCCACAGATAAAAACTGGCATCGGGCAAGGCCACATCCAGCACCTCTGCCAGCATCGGCGTGACCTGCGCAAACTTGGCGCGGTACTGGGCACGGTTGTCCACCACGTGCGCCTCGTCGTTCCAGGCCGCCACGCTGGCGGCTTGCACCACGGGGCTCATGGCACTGCCGTGGTAGGTGCGGTACAGCAAGAACGCTTTGATCAGCGCCGCATCGCCCGCCACAAAACCGCTGCGCATGCCCGGCACGTTGCTGCGCTTGGACAGGCTGGTGAACATCACCAGGTTCTTGTAGTCCGTCCGCCCCAGCTTGGCAGCGGCTTCCAGCCCGCCCAGCGGTGCTTCGTCGCGGAAGTAAATTTCGCTGTAGCACTCGTCAGACGCAATCACAAAACCATGGCGGTCGCTCAGCTCAAACAGCATCTGCCATTCACTCAGTGGCATCACCGCTCCAGTGGGGTTGCCGGGCGAACAAACGTACAGCAACTGGGTGGCGGCCCAGGTGGCCTCGGGCACGGTGTCCCAGGCGGTGGCAAAGTTGCGCGCCGGGTCGCTGGCCACAAAGTGGGGCGTGGCACCAGCCAGCAAGGCCGCACCTTCGTAGATTTGATAGAACGGGTTGGGGCTGACCACCGTGGGGCCCAGCCCGGCGGGGTCGGTGCGGCTGGGGTCGATCACCGTCTGCGCAAACGCAAACAGCGCCTCGCGTGAGCCGTTCACAGGCAGCACCTGGGTCACCGGGTCCAGCGTCAGGCCGTAGCGGCGTTGCATCCAGCCCGCGCAGGCCTTGCGCAGTGCCGGCTCACCAGCGGTGGCGGGGTAACCTGCCAAGCCGCTGGGGCTGGCAATGGCGCTGGCGTTCAGTGCGTCTGTCACCAACCGGGGTGTGGCGTGTTTGGGTTCGCCAATGCCAAGGCTGATGGGGCGGTAAGCCGGGTTGGGGGTCACACCGTCAAACAGCTTTTTCAGGCGCTCGAACGGGTAGGGCTGCAGGCGGGAAAGCAAGGGGTTCATGGGGTGGGGATTATCGGTGCGCGGCACCTCTCTGCGCGGTCCGCCCTGGGCTCGGGGCGGGCTTGCCCACCCCGCCCTTTATCATCCGTGTTTACCCTTGGGGCTTGTGTTTTAAGCCTTTTGCGCCTCTGGCGCTTGATGGGTAATGGTTCTTCACTATCGTTTGTTTGCAGACTTTTCCGCTTCTCCGTGCGCCTCAACTCCATCAAGCTCTCTGGCTTCAAGTCGTTTGCCGAGCCCACCCACTTCCAGTTGCCCGGGCAGCTGGTGGGCGTGGTGGGCCCGAACGGCTGCGGCAAGTCCAACATCATGGACGCCGTGCGCTGGGTGCTGGGCGAAAGCAAGGCCAGCGAGTTGCGTGGCGAGTCCATGCAAGACGTCATCTTCAACGGCACCAACACCCGCAAACCGGCCAGCCGTTCCAGTGTGGAGCTGGTGTTCAGCAACGAAGACCACCGTGCCGGCGGCCAGTGGAGCCAGTTTGCCGAAATCGCCGTCAAGCGCGTGCTCACCCGCGACGGCAACAGCAGCTACCTCATCAACAACCAGGTGGTGCGCCGCCGCGACGTGCAAGACGTGTTCCTGGGCACCGGCCTGGGGCCACGGGCCTACGCCATCATCGGCCAGGGCACCATCAGCCGCATCATCGAAAGCCGACCCGAAGAACTGCGCCTGTTCCTGGAAGAAGCTGCGGGCGTCTCCAAATACAAAGAGCGTCGCCGTGAAACCGCCAACCGCCTGGCCGACACGCGCGACAACCTCACCCGCGTGGAAGACATCCTGCGCGAGCTCAACGCCAACCTCGACAAGTTGGAAAAGCAGGCCGAGGTCGCACTGCAATACAAAAACCTGCTCGCAGGCAGCACCCTCAAGCAGCATCAGCTCTGGTTTTTGAAGCGCGCCGAGGCCGAGGCCGAGCAAGCGCGCATCCGCACCGAGGCCGCGCAATCCCTCACCGCGTTGGAAGGCCGCACGGCGGACCTGCGCCGCACCGAGGCCGACCTGGAAACGCTGCGCCAGGCCCATTACGCCGCAGGCGATGCCGTCAACCAGGCCCAGGGCGCGCTGTACGAGTCCACCGCCGAGGTGGGCAAGCTGGAGGCCGAAATTCGCTTCGTGGTTGAAGGCCGTCGCCGCGTCGAGCTGCGCCTGGCCCAGCTGGCCGAGCAAGCTGCCCAGTGGGCCGAGCGCGAAGCCCAGGCCACCGAAGAGCTTGAACACCTCAGCGGCAACAGCCTCAGCGCCGAAGAACAGGCCGAAATACTGGCCGCCCAGCTGGAAGACCAGGCCGCCCAACTGCCCACACTGGAAGACGCACAACGCCATGCCCAGGCCCAGGCCAACACCCAGCGCCAGGCCGTGGTGCAGGTGCAGCAGAACATTCAGGTGCTGGGTGCCGAGCAGCGCAGCATCGACGAACAGATGCGCCAGCTGTCCACCCGCCGCGACAAGCTGGGTGCCGACCGTCACAACCTCGGGGCGGTGGATGAAACGCAGCTGGCCGACCTGCAAGACCAGTTGGCCGAAGCCACCCATGTGCACGAAGAAGCCGCCGCCCGGCTGGAAGACCTGCAAGAACAGCTGCCCGTGCTGGAAGACGCCCGCCGCCAAGGCCAACAGCGCGTCAACACCGAAACCGCCACCACCGCCCAACTCACCGCCAAACTCGATGCCCTGCGCGCTCTGCAAGACAAGGTGCAATCGGGCGGCAAGCTGCGCCCGTGGCTGGCCGCCCAGGGGCTGGAGCAGTTGCAGCCGCTGTGGAAGCGCCTGCACACCCAGCCCGGCTGGGAAAACGCCTTGGAAGCCGCACTGCGCGAGCGAATGGGCGCGCTGGAGGTCAGCCGCCTGGACATGCTGCGCGCCTTTGCCGACAACCCACCGGCCACCCGTCTGGCGTTTTTCACACCACCTGACGCGGGCCAGACCGCTTCGGCCGCAGCGCTTCCAAGCGTGGTGGACGTGCTCACCCTCACCGACCCCGCACTGCACACCCTGCTGGCGGGTTGGCTGCAAGGCTGCTTCACCGCACCCACGCTGGAGGCCGCACTGGCCCAGCGCGACACGCTGCAACCCGGCGAGGCCTTCTACGTGCCCAGCGGCCACGCCGTGCAGCGCCACAGCGTCAGCTTCTATGCGGCCGACAGCGAGCAGGCCGGTCTGCTGGCCCGCGCGCAAGAAATCGAACACCTCGACAAAGAACTGCGCGCCCACGCCCTCATCGCCGACGAAGCGCGCCACACCCTGGCCCGAGCCGAGGCCGCCCACGCCGACGCCGCCCAGCGCCTGCAAACCTGTCGCACCGACGCCACCCAGGCGCAGGGCAGGGCGCACGCGCTGCAGGTGGAGGTGCTTCGCTTGTCTGCCCTGGCCGAGCAAGCCCGCCAGCGCCGAGAACAAATCGAGGCCGACCAGGCCGAGGTCGATGCCCAACTGGAAGAGTTGCAAGAGCGCCGCATCACCGCCGAGGGCCGGTTTGAAGAACTCGACCTGCAACTGGCAGACGCGCAAGAGCGCCACGCCGCGCTGGAAGACCGCGTGATCGAGGCCGACCGTCGCCTGAACGCCGCCCGCGAGCAACTGCGCACGCTGGAACGCCAGGCACAAGAGGCCGCGTTTTCACAGCGCAGCCTGCAAGCCCGGCAGTCAGAGTTGGCCCGCAGCGCCGACACCGCCCGCCAGCAGGTGGCGTCCATTGCCCAGGAAACCCAGCGCGCCCACGACGAAATGGCCCGTCTGAGCGACGCCGCCGCCCAAGGTGGCTTGCAAGAGGCTTTGGAGATCCGCACCGCTCGCGAACAGGCGTTGGGTACCCGTCGCAGCGAATACGACGGCCTCACCACCAAGCTGCGCGCCGCCGACGAACGCCGCCTGCACCTGGAGCGCGACCTGGAGCCCATGCGCCAGCGCATCACAGACTTTCAGCTCACAGAACAGGCCGCCCGCATCGGCTTCGAGCAATACACCCAGCTGCTGGCCGAAGCCCAGCACACCAGCCCCGAAGAACTCGCCGCGCTGGCCCAAACCATCACCGACGGCGGTGTGCGCCTGGCAGGCTTGCAGGGCGAGATCGACCGCCTGCAGCGAGAAATGACCGCTTTGGGCCCGGTGAACCTGGCCGCGCTCGACGAACTGGCCACCGCCCGTGAACGCAAAACGTTCTTGGATGCGCAATCGGCCGACCTCAACGAGGCCATGCAAACGCTGGAAGACGCCATCAAGAAAATCGATGCGGAAACCCGCGACCTGTTGGCCAGCACCTTCGAGGCCGTCAACACCCACTTCGGCCGCATGTTCCCCGAGCTGTTTGGCGGCGGGCAAGCCAAACTGGTCATGACCGGCGATGAAATTCTGGATGCCGGTGTGCAGGTCATGGCCCAGCCGCCGGGCAAGAAAAACCAGACCATTCACCTGCTGTCGGGTGGCGAAAAGGCGCTGACGGCCATTGCCCTGGTGTTTGCCATCTTCCAGCTCAACCCCGCACCGTTTTGCCTGCTGGACGAGGTGGATGCCCCGTTGGACGATGCCAACACCGAGCGGTATGCCAAACTCGTGGCCAGCATGAGCCGCAGCACCCAGTTCCTGTTCATCAGCCACAACAAAATCGCCATGGAAATGGCTGAACAACTCATTGGCGTCACCATGCAAGAGCAGGGTGTGTCGCGCATCGTCGCGGTGGACATGGAGGCCGCTGTGGGCCTCGTTCACGCAAGTTAAGAGACAACACACATGAGCAACCTTCAACTCGGCCTGGCCTTTCTGGGCGGCATCATTTTGTTGGCTGTGGTGGCCTACAACGCCTGGATCACCCGCAAAAGCGCACCCCGCAAGGCCGACCCGGCCCTGGCCACCGACACCCCGCCGCCGCTTGGCTCCGAGCGCCAGGAGCCCGGATTCGAGGGCGAGCTGCCCCTGGCTGCCGACGGCACCGCCGCACCTGCCGCAGAGGGCCGGAGCACAGCCGACCGCAAGCCGGGCTTGGACGCCCTCATCGACGTGGTCGCCCCGCTCGCACTCGAGTCCGAAGTCTCGGGCGACGCCATCCTGGCAGCCATGCCTGGCACGCGCCGCGTGGGCAGCAAGCCGTTTGCCATTGAAGCCCGCCACAGCACCAGCGGCGATTGGGAAAGCCCTCGGCCCGGCCAGCGTTACACCGCCGCACAGGCAGGTGTGCAGTTGGCCAACCGCCACGGCGCACTGAACGAAATCGAGTATTCCGAGTTCGTCATGAAGTCCCAGGCACTGGCCGATGCCCTCGGTGCCAACCCCGAGTTCCCCGAGATGCGCGACGAAGTGCTGCGCGCCCGCGAGCTCGACCAATTCGCCAGCACCCACGATGCCCAACTTGGCTTCACCCTGCGCGCCACCCGCGCCGCCTGGAGCCCCGGCTACGTGCACCAGCACGCTGCTCGCCTGGGTTTTGTGGCCGGTGCCTTGCCCGGACGCATGGTGTTGCCGGGGAGCGAGCCCGGCAGCGCCCCCGTGCTCAGCCTGCTGTTCGACACCCAAGCCGCCCTGGCCGAAGACCCCGAACAAAGCGCGCTGCGCGAAATCAGCCTGCTGCTCGATGTGGCCCATGTCCCCCAGGCCGAACAGCCCTACCAGCGCATGCGCGATGCGGCACGCACCCTCGCACAGGCCATGGACGGCATCGTCACCGACGACCAGGGCCAGCCCCTGCCAGATGCCGCACTCGACCGCATCGGCGCCGACCTCGAAGGCCTCTACACCGCGCTGGAAGCCCGCGACCTGGCGGCCGGCAGCTCACTCGCCCGCCGCCTGTTCAGCTGAACCGCCTCCACACGGCTGTGGACACCGCTGCCTTCGGCCATTGGGAGGGCACCACGCTGGTGCTCAACGTGCTGGGCACCCCGGCGGCCAAGCGCGACGCCATTGGCAAGCCCAAGGGCGCACAGCTCAAAATCAGCGTGACTGCCGCGCCTGAAGACGGCAAAGCCACCGACCACATGGTCAAGTTTCTGGCACGCGAGTTCGGTGTGTCGGCTCGCCACATCGAGGTGGTGTTTGGCCGCACCAGCATCCACAAACAATTGCGCATTGCCGCCCCCACCAAATTGCCCGCTGTGGTGCGTGAGCACTTGCCGCCATTGCCTGCCCCAACCGCCTGACGCCCGACCATGTCCACCGACGACCTGTTCCCTGAGAGTTTTGATTCAAACGTACCACCAGCGCTTGATGGTGTTGATTTGGTAGCTATTGAAATCGACGATCTCTGCCAGCGTCTGCACCACCACGCTCACCGGTACTACGTGCTCGATGCACCCGACATTCCCGATGCCGAGTACGACCGCCTGTTCCAGCGGCTGCAGGCACTGGAGGCTGCGCACCCCGAGCACGCGCGCCCTGGCTCACCCACCCAGCGTGTGGGTGGCCGGGTGCTAGACGGCTTTGTGCCCGTGCGCCACCGTGTGCCCATGCTCAGCATCCGCACCGAGACCGACACCGAGCCCACCGGCGCTCAGGCGTTTGATGCCCGAATCCGCCGCGAGTTGGGCCTGAGCGAAGCCGACCCAGCCATCGAATATGTGGCGGAACCCAAGTTCGATGGCCTGGCCATGAGCCTGCGCTACGAGCACGGCGTATTGGTGCAAGCCGCCACCCGTGGCGACGGTGAAACGGGTGAAGACGTCACACAAAACATCCGCACCATTGGCCAGATTCCCTTGCGGCTGATGACCCACACGCTGGCGCCGCCCCCCGTGTTGGAAGTGCGCGGTGAGGTGTACATGCGCCGCGACGATTTCGAGGCGCTCAACGAACGCCAGCGCCAGAAAATCGCCGCAGGTGCCAAAGGCGAAAAAACCTTCGTCAATCCGCGCAACGCCGCTGCAGGTGCTGTGCGCCAGCTCGACCCCGGCATTGCCGCCCAGCGCCCCTTGAGTTTTTACGCCTATGGGTTGGGCGAGGTGTCTCCGCCCACCGAGGGCGGCCCCGATCTGGCCACGCACTTTGAGTGGCTGCAAGCGCTCAAAAATTGGGGTTTTCCCGTCTCACCCCTCGCCAGCATTGAATCGGGTGCTGCCAGTTTGGCAGCGTTTCACCAGCGCCTGGGCGAACAGCGCGATGCATTGCCGTTCGACATTGACGGGGCCGTCTACAAGGTCAACCGGCTCGATCTGCAGCGCACCCTCGGCTTCGTCACCCGCGAGCCACGCTGGGCCGTGGCGCACAAATACCCCGCGCAAGAGCAAATGACCACCGTGCTGGGCATCGACGTGCAGGTGGGCCGCACCGGCAAGCTCACCCCCGTGGCCAAGCTGGCGCCCGTGTTTGTGGGGGGCGTCACCGTCACCAACGCCACCTTGCACAACGAAGACGAGGCCCGCCGCAAAGACGTGCGGGTGGGCGACACCGTCATCGTGCGCCGCGCTGGCGATGTCATACCCGAGGTGGTGGGCGTGGTGCCGCACCAAGCCGTTGCTGGCGAAGCGCCCCCTCAGCGTGGCGAGCCCTACACCGCCCCCACACACTGCCCTGTGTGCGGCAGCGCCGCCGTGCGCGAAGAAGGTGAAATCGACACCCGCTGCACCGGCGGCCTGTTTTGCGGTGCCCAGCGCAAGCAGGCCATCCTTCACTTTGCCCAGCGCCGCGCGGTCGAGGTGGAAGGCCTGGGCGAAAAGCTGGTGGACCAACTGGTCGATGGCAACGTCATCCGCACCTTGCCAGACCTCTACAAACTGGGCTTAGTGGCCCTGGCCAGCCTGGAGCGCATGGCCGACAAATCCGCACAAAACCTGCAGGACGCGCTGGAAGCCTCCAAACACACCACATTGCCGCGTTTCCTGTTTGGTCTGGGCATCCGCCACGTGGGCGAGGCCACCGCCAAAGACCTGGCCAAACACTTCGGCCGCCTCAGCGCCATCATGGGCGACACCCCCGAGCAAGCCGCCACCGTCGAGCAGCTGCTGACCGTGCGCGACGTCGGCCCCGTGGTGGCACAAAGCATCCACACCTTTTTCCAGCAACCGCACAACCGCGAGGTGGTTGAACAATTGCGCGCCTGCGGCGTCACCTGGGCCGAAGGGGAGGGCTCTGCCGACGGCCTGGCCCCTCAGCCGCTGGCAGGCAAAACGGTGGTGCTCACCGGCACACTGCCCACCCTCAGCCGCGATCAGGCCAAAGACATGCTCGAAGCCGCAGGCGCCAAAGTGGCCGGTTCCGTCAGCAAGAAAACCAGCTTTGTGGTGGCCGGTGCCGAGGCCGGCAGCAAACTCGACAAGGCCCGCGAACTGGGCATCGAGGTGCTGGACGAAGCGGGCTTGCTCGCCTTGCTTAAGGTGCTCACTTGAACTTGTAGTGGTCCCGGTTCAACACCGCTGCCACACTCGTCACCTCTTCGGGGAACATCTGCAGGTTCAGCATGCTGTTGCACTGCTCCACCATGCCGCGCAACAGCCCGGGCTCATTGATCTTGCCTTTAGGCTTGTACATGGCGCTGCCGTCACCGCCCACTTTGCTGATGTGGCACTGCGTGCACTTGCCCTGCGCAATCAGCTGTTCCCCCAGTTTCAGGTCTGCGCCCTTGAAAATGGCTGGCTCGGCCGCTGCAGCAGCAGCGCCAAGAGCCATCAGGCACCCTAGCAGGGCTGACATGGCAGGTGGGTTGCAAAAAACACGTTTCTTCATGGTGATCTCCTGAACAGAACAGACAAGTGCGCAATGCTAGACTGTGCGGCAACCATCCAACTGCCATTGTCGTGAAAACCAGCCACTCCGAACGTTGTGTCGACATCGAAGCCCTGAAGCTGGACTCGGCGTTGACGCTGATTTCGCAATCCGGCCAATCGAATCTGGAGCACAGCGAGTCACCGCTTACGTACGTTCAGTCCGTCATAGACGCGCTGTGCAGCCTGTCGTCCAACGATGCTCTCACCGGCTTGGCCAATCGTCGCAGCTTTGCCCACGCCCTGGAACAGGAGCTTGACCGGGTCGCCCGCTCAGGTGATGTCGCCCTGTTGCTGATGGTCGACATAGACCACTTCAAGAAAGTGAACGATGCCCACGGACACTTGGTGGGCGACGAAGTGCTCAAACACGTTGCCCGCCGCATCCTCGAATGCGTTCGCCCCATGGACACCGTGGCGCGCTTTGGCGGTGAAGAGTTTGCGGTGGTGCTGCCCAATTGCTCTTACTCCTACGGCAACATCGTGGCCGAGCGCATCCGCGAGTCCATGTTCAAAACCCCTGTCAAGGTGTCCACTCATTTGTCCATGAGCGTCACGGTGAGTGTGGGCGGTGCTTACGCCCCGCAGTGGATACGCTCTGCGCCAGAGATTTGGATCGAGCGTGCTGACCGCCAGTTGTACCGGGCCAAACACGAAGGTCGCAACACCGTATGCCTGGAGCAAACCATCGACACAGTCGTGTCCACCGAGGAAAAAGAATTGTTGTACGGCGCACTCAACTTTGATGCCTTTGATGCCCGTCTTGCGCAGGCCAACCCCGATTCAGGCCACGGAGCCCAACCATGAACGCCCCCGTGACACCTCCCGCCCCACCCGCAGCCAAAGCCCCAGTGGTTTTCAGCCCTGCATTCCCGACCGACCCACACCGCGCCTTGGTGTTTGCTGTTACCAGCGGCAAAGGCGGCGTGGGGAAAACTTTTGTCTCAGCCAACACCGCCGCTGCCTTGGGCAAAAGGGGGTTACGCGTACTGGTCCTCGACGCTGATCTGGGCCTGGCCAACCTCGACGTGGTGCTCAACCTGTATCCCAAAACCACGTTGCACGACGTGTTCACCGGCAAGGCCACCCTGCGCGAGGCCATCCTCAAGGCTCCGGGCGGCTTTGACGTGTTGCTGGCGGGATCCGGCCTGGTCGAGTATTCGCGTCTCACGTCTGAGGTGCGCGATCAGTTTCAGACCGTTCTGCACGAAGTCTTGTTGGACTACGACGCGGTGATTCTCGACACCGGCGCAGGTATCTCAGACGTGGTGCTTTACGCCATTTCGCTGGCCGATGAGGTACTGCTGGTGTCCACCCCAGAGCCCACTTCACTGACCGATGCCTATGCCACCGTCAAGGTTTTGGCCGCGCAGCAGGGTCGCCGCACCATTCGCGTGGTCATCAACCAGACCCTTCAGCCTGGTGAGGGCCGCATCATCACCACCCAGCTCCAGCGTGTGGTCGACCGATTCGTGCCAGCACTTGGCAGCGGCCCGGTTGTCTTGACCCACATGGGCGACATCCCGTCAGACACCCTGGTGCGCAGTGCTGTGCAAAAGCGACAGTTGCTTTTCTCCAGCATGCCTGGCTCGGCACCCGCCCAGGCCATTGCCGCTGTGGCTGGGCGGCTCGGAGATCTGGTGCAGCGCTGGCAATCCACCAAAGGCTGAGGTCGGCCGTGGCAGTCAAACCCATTCTCAAAATGGGCGACGCCCGGCTCTTGCAGGTGGCGCAACCGGTGCAGCAGTTCGGCACCGCGCAACTGTTCGAGCTGCTCCAGGACCTTCGCGACACCATGGCCGCCGCCAGCGGCGCAGGGCTGGCCGCACCCCAAATCGGCGTCTCTCTGCAGGTGGTCGTCTTTGGTTCGGGCCAGCCCAACCCCCGCTACCCCGATGCACCGCCTGTGCCGCCCACTGTGCTCATCAACCCAGTCCTCACCCGTATCGGTGCCGATGAACAGCTCGGGTGGGAAGGTTGCCTCTCGGTTCCCGGTCTCCGTGGCCTCGTGCCCCGCTGGGCTGAGCTTCGCTATCAGGGGTTCGACGAACACGGCACCGTCATCGACCGCACCGTTTCAGGCTTTCACGCCCGAGTGGTGCAGCACGAATGCGACCACCTCTGGGGCCAGCTCTACCCCATGCGAATGCGCGACTTCACACAGTTCGGCTTCACCGACACCTTGCCCCAGCCACAAGCCTGAGTCCGCCTGCATCTGGCGTGCGCAAAGCTTGCAACATGTCATACGGCATTGATACACTACAGCCAACAAACGGATCACCGTGTCATTCCAGGAGGTTGCAGTGCCCACCATTGCCCGCGTTTTCATGAATGGCCGCAGCCAGGCTGTGCGTCTCCCGGCCAGGTTGCGTTTGTCGTCGCAAGAGGTCAGCATCGAGCAAATAGGCAACGCACTCTGGATACAGCCGCACAGTTCACCAGCCACAGACATGGGTCAGTGGCTGCAACAGTTTTACGCAGCAAACCCGCCATTGCCCCCTGATTTTCTCGCCCAGCGAACAGATTTGCCAGCCCAGGAACGCGATTGGTCCTGAGGTCGCCGCGTGAACCGCACCCTCGACACCAATATCTGCAGCTACATCCTGCGCAAGCGACCACCGGTCATGGTGGAGCGTTTCTCCAGTTTGAGTCGCGATGGCCGTGGTTGTCCGTCGTGGTGGCGGCTGAGTTGCGCTACGGCGCAGCCAAACTGGGCCAGCCGCGCTTCCAGTCGGCTGTTGAGGCATGGCTGGCCGGTTTTGATGTCCGCGACTGGACTTCAGACGCCGCACATGAATACGCCCGGTTGCGTGCGTCACTTGAAAAAGCCGGTAAACCCATCGGCAGTATGGACATGATGATCGCTGCCCACGCATTGGCACAAGACAGCGTGCTCATCACCAACAACGCCAGAGAATTCCACCGCGTCCCCGGCCTCGCCGTAGAAGAATGGGTCCTGGGCGCCGACACTGACGTTGGGTAACCACCTGCCGCTCACGCCGGCATGGCCAGCACTTCCAGCAGTTCCGTTTCGATGGCAATCTGTGTGCGGTTGTGCTGCAACTGCACCCCACTGATCAAAAACGTGTCCTCTACCCGCTCGCCCAGCGTGGTGATTTTGGCCAGCTGCAGGTTGATGTCGTGTCGCGCCAGTACCCGTGCAATGCTGTACAGCAAACCCGCCCGGTCGCTGGCAGAAATGCTCAACAGCCAGCGTTGCGCCTTTTCATCGGGCCGTAACTCCACCCGTGGGTTGATCGGGAAGTTTTTCACCCGCCGCGAGGTGCGGCCACGGCTGGGTGGGGGCAGGGCGGTTTGCTCGTCAATGAAGCGCGTCAAGTTCGCCTCCACCATCGCAATCAGCTCACGGTAATGTTCCGCCAGCGTGGGTGCTACCACCTGGAACGTATCCAGCGCGTGCCCGTTGCGTGTTGTGTGAACTTTGGCATCCAGAATGCTGAACCCCGCCTGGTCAAAATAGCCGCAAATGCGTGCAAACAGGTCATGCTGGTCGGCCGCATACACCAGCACCTGCACCCCTTCACCCTCGGGTGACGTGCGGGCCCGCACAATGGTGGGCGTGCCTGCGTCCACTGTCCGCGATCCTTCGCGCACCTCCCTCGCCAGCGCCCGCGTGATTTGCCGCGTGTGCCAGGCAATTTCCCCCGCCTTGTGCCGCATGAAGTAGCTCACATCCAGCGTGTCCCACAGCGCCTTGTGCGCCTGATGGGGCAGGGCGTTCAAGGCCAGCTCGGTCAGCGCCTCGCGCTTGCGCTCTTCCACCACAGCGCTCGGGTCAGCCGCCCGGCCACCTAGCACACGCAGGGTGTAGCGGTACAGGTCTTCCAGCAGCTTGCCTTTCCAGTTGTTCCACACCTTGGGGCTGGTGCCCCGTATGTCGGCCACCGTCAGCAGGTACAGCGCTGTCAGGTAACGCTCGTTACCCACTCGCTTGGCAAACTGCGCAATCACCGCCGCGTCGCTCAGGTCTTCCTTCTGGGCAATGCGGCTCATCGTCAGGTGTTCCGACACCAGAAACTCAATCAGCTTTGCATCCTCGCGTGCCACCCCGTGCTGGCGGCAGAACACCCGCACATCGAGCGCACCCAGGTCCGAGTGGTCCCCCCCACGGCCCTTTGCTATGTCATGGAACAGCGCCGCTATATAAAAAATCCACGGCTTGTCCCACCCGGCCGCCAGTTGCGAGCAAAACGGATACTCGTGCGAGTGCTCCGGTATGAAAAATCGCCGCACATTGCGCAACACCATCAATATGTGCTGGTCCACCGTGTACACATGAAACAGGTCGTGCTGCATCTGCCCCACGATGTGCCGGAACACCCACAGGTACCGTCCCAGCACCGACGTCTGGTTCATCAGCCGCAGGGCATGTGTGATGCCATCGTTCTGCAGCAGAATTTTCAAAAACACCGCCCGGTTGGCCGGGTCGCGGCGGAATGCCGCGTTCATCACCTTGCGGGCGTTGTACAGCGCCCGCAAGGTGCGGGCCGACAAACCTTTGATGCCTACCGTCGTCTGGTAGAGCAAAAAGGTTTCCAAAATGGCGTGTGGCTGCTGCAGGTACAGGTGGTCGCTCGCCACTTCCAACATCCCCGCCTTGTCATGAAACCGCTCGTTGATCGGGCGCAGCTGATGGCTCAAGGCACCATCGTCGCTGCTCAGACGCTCTTCAATGTTCAGCAGCAATATGTGGTTCAGCTGCGCCACGGCCTTGGCCGCCCAGTAATAGCGCTTCATGAGAATTTCGCTGGCCCGGCGCGCGCCCCGCACCGGCGCTGCAGCCATGCCCGAGTCCGGGCGCAAGGGGGCGTGAACCTGAGGGTGGTATCCAAACGACTCGGCCACTGCGGTCTGCAGGTCAAACACCAGGCGGTCTTCGCGGCGGTTGGCCAAAACGTGCAGCCGCAGCCGTATCAAGCTCAGGAGTGCCTCGTTGGCCTTCAGTTGCCTCACCTCCAGCGCGGTGGCCAGCCCACGGCGGCCCAGTTCATCCCAACTTTTGCCCAGACCGGCGGCCTTGGCCACCCACAGCACAATCTGCAAATCGCGCAGGCCACCCGGCGACTCTTTGCAGTTGGGCTCCAGCGAATAAGGCGTGTTTTCGTGGCGCTGGTGGCGTTGGCGCATTTCCAGCGTTTTGGCCACAAAAAACGCCTTCGGGTTGATGGCTTCGCTCAGCGCCCCCGCCAACCGGTTGAACTGCTGGCGGTTGCCACACACCAGGCGGCTCTCCAGCATCGAGGTTTGCACCGTCACATCGCGCTGCGCCTCCTCCACACAGTCGTCCACCTTGCGCACGCTCGAGCCTATGTCCAGCCCGCTGTCCCAGCATTGGCCAATAAAACCCTCCAGCTTGGCCTTGAGTGCCGCATCGGTGTCGGGTTGCGCGCCATCAGGCAGCAGCACCAGCACATCCACGTCCGAGTGTGGAAACAGCTCACCCCGCCCATAGCCACCCACCGCCACCAGCGCAAAGTCCGGCCCCAGCGCCGCTTGTGCCCACAGCGTGCGCAGCAGTTGGTCAGCGTGGCGTGCCAGGCGCTGCAGCGTGGTGCGCACGCCCCGGGTCGAACTGCCCTCGCGCGACAGCCCCTGCAGCAACGCCGTCTTGCCGCTGCGGTATTGCTCGCGCAGGGTGCCGGGAGCCATCACACCGCCTGGGGTTTTACAAACGCCGGGGGAGGGGGGCTGCCCGCCGACAGCGTCAGCACCTCGTAGCCTGTGTCGGTCACCAGCACCGTGTGTTCCCACTGCGCCGACAAAGACCGGTCTTTGGTCACAATCGTCCAGCCATCGCCCTGTTCCTTGATCTCGCGCTTGCCCGCATTGATCATCGGCTCAATGGTGAAGGTCATTCCCGGCTTCAGCTCTTCCAGCGTGCCCGGCTTGCCATAGTGCAGCACCTGCGGTTCTTCATGAAACTTCTGGCCAATGCCGTGGCCACAAAACTCACGCACCACCGTGAAGCCCAGCCCCTCGGTGAACTTCTGAATGGCGTGGCCAATGTCCCCCAGGCGTATTCCCGGGCGCACCAGCTCAATGCCCTTCCACATCGCTTCGTAGGTGGTGTTCACCAGCCGTTTGGCCTGTATGGAGCAATCCCCCACCAGAAACATCCGGCTCGTGTCGCCAAACCAGCCGTCTTTGATCACCGTCACGTCCACATTCACGATGTCGCCCTTTTTCAGCGGCTTGTCGTTCGGTATGCCGTGGCACACCACCTGGTTCACAGAGGTGCACAGGTGGCCGGGGTAAGGCGGGTAACCCGGTGGCTGGTAACCAATGGTGGCACTCACCGTGCCTTGCTGCTTCATGAACTCAGCCGCTAGGCGGTCTATCTCCAGCGTGGTGATGCCGGGCTGGATGAACGGCGTGAGGTGGTCCAGCACTTCAGCGGCCAGCCTGCAGGCGGTGCGCATGGCTGCAATGCCTGCAGCGTCTTTGTAGGTGATGCTCATGAGGCAAATTATCCCATTGGGCTCAAACGGCCTGCTGGCATCCATCTATGTACATCTTTAGGCACATAATGTGTACATTCAATCACAGCCTTCTGTCCCATGAAAACCCATGTCGAAGTCGATGAGTCTGTCCTCATCGCCGTACAAACCCTGGGTGGGTTCTCCACCAAAAAAGCCGCCATTCAGGCAGCCTTGGCTGAGTACCTGAACACCCTCAAGCGTCAGCAACTTTTGGCGCTGCGCGGCAAAGTGCAGTGGCAGGGTGACTTGAACTCCCTGCGCTCAACAAGGCATCCCACCGATTCACAGCCCCAATGATCGTTGTAGACACATCCGTCTGGATTGATTTTTTCAACGGGCACGACTCCGCCCATGCCGCAAGGTTGGCTGCTGCAGTGTCGGGTGGCGAACCCATCGGTGTACCCGGTCTCGTGCTCACCGAGGTCCTGGCGGGCCTCAAAACAGAGCCACAAGCCACCCACATTGCCAACCTCTTGGCGGCGTTCACACCGCTGCCAGCGTTGGATGTCAATGGTCACGCCGACGCTGCGCGCATTTACCGCATCTGCCGCGCCAAAGGCTTCACCATTCGCTCAACTGTTGACTGTCTCATTGCGCAAATGTGCTTGCAAAACAGCGTCGCATTGCTCACCAAAGACCGCGACTTCACCTCCATTGCCGCTTGCGTGCCACTCAAGCTGGTGCCACTGGTACAGCAATAGCCTGCCTTGTCATCGGCACGAGCGCTGTGTACAAGCCACCCCGGTAAAATTAGCCTGCGTTTTTGCTACCCGCTTACTCACCTCCAATCTGGGTGCGCCCTGTACCCTGCCAACCCGCCACGACACCGTGACCTTGCACACCTTTCCTGGCGGCAACGCCCTCAGCCCTTTCAAAGCCCGCCAACTGTTGCCCCAGCTTCAGGCCGTGAGCGACAAAATCACGGGCCTTTCCGCCCGTTATGTGCACTTGGCGACATTCGACGGCGGCGCGCCTGACCAGGCCACCGTGCAGCGCCTTGCCGACTTGTTGACCTATGGCGACCCCCATCAGGCCCCCACTGCACCAGCCACGGTGGCGTTCAGCGTGTCGCCCCGCCTGGGCACCGTGTCGCCCTGGGCGTCCAAGGCCACCGACATTGCCCACAACTGCGGCTTGGCGGTGCGTCGGGTGGAGCGCATCACCGAATACACGCTTGCGCTCAAAAAGCCCTTGCTGGGCAAAAGCGAGTTGAGCAACGACCAGCTCCACGCCGTAGCCGCCTTGCTGCACGACCGCATGACCGAAAGCGTGCTGTTCGACGCCACCCAGCTCCATGCCCTGTTCACCGAGTTACCCGCAGCCCCCATGGCGCATGTCGATGTGCTCGCCGGTGGCCGCCCAGCATTGGAACAAGCCAACGTTGAATTCGGCCTGGCCCTGGCCGACGACGAAATGGACTACCTCGTCACCAACTTCACCGCACTGGGCCGCAACCCCACCGACGTGGAACTGATGATGTTCGCCCAAGCAAACAGCGAGCACTGCCGCCACAAAATTTTCAACGCACAGTTCACCGTCGACGGCGTGGCGCAAGAGCACAGCCTGTTCGGCATGATCCGCCACACCCACCGCACCGCCCCTCAGCACACCGTGGTGGCCTACTCCGACAACGCCTCCATCATGGAAGGCCACACGGTGCAGCGCTTTACGGCACAGTTTGAAGGAAAAAGTGACTCTGCCGCATCACCCTCAAGCGTTCCCAGCTATCAAATCAATCAGGCTGTGAACCACGTGCTGATGAAGGTGGAAACGCACAACCACCCCACGGCCATCTCCCCATTCCCCGGCGCATCCACCGGCGCGGGCGGCGAAATCCGTGACGAAGGTGCCACGGGCCGTGGCTCCAAGCCCAAGGCGGGCCTCACCGGCTTCACCGTGTCCAAGCTGTGGGGCAGCACCGTAGGCAAGCCAGAGCACATCGCCAGCCCGCTGCAAATCATGGTCGAAGGCCCCTTGGGCGGTGCCGCGTTCAACAACGAATTCGGCCGGCCCAACCTGCTGGGCTATTTCCGCGAGTACGAGCAAACCGTGGCCACCAGTGCCGACACGGTGGTGCGCGGTTACCACAAGCCCATCATGATCGCCGGTGGCCTGGGCATCATCGACGCTGACCAAACCCAGAAAATTTTGTTCCCTGCCGGTTCGCTGCTCATTCAGCTGGGTGGCCCTGGCATGCGCATTGGCATGGGTGGCAGCGCCGCAAGCTCCATGGCCACGGGTGCCAACGCTGCGGCGCTGGACTTTGACTCCGTGCAGCGCGGCAACCCCGAAATCGAGCGCCGTGCGCAAGAGGTCATCAACCACTGCTGGGCGCAAGGCGCCAGCAACCCCATTCTGGCCATCCACGACGTGGGCGCGGGTGGTTTGAGCAACGCCTTCCCTGAGCTCACCAACGACGCCGGACGCGGTGCCCGCTTCGACCTGCGCGCCGTGCCGCTGGAAGAGTCTGGCATGGCACCCAAAGAAATCTGGTGCAACGAAAGCCAGGAACGCTACGTGCTGGCCATCGCCCCCGAGTCGCTCCCACAGTTCACAGCCTTCTGCGAACGCGAGCGCTGCCCGTTTGCCGTGGTGGGCGTGGCCACCGAAGATCGCCAGCTGTTGGTGGCCGATGCCCAGGCCTCTGAGGCAGAACAACCGGTCAACATGCCCATGAACGTGCTGCTGGGCAAGCCGCCGAAGATGCAGCGCGATGTGAAGCGCATTGCCCGCGAAGCGCAGGCCCTCAACCTCACGGGCGTGGACCTGCAACAAGCCGTCATCAACGTGCTGTCGCACCCGACGGTGGCCAGCAAGCGCTTCCTCGTCACCATTGGTGACCGCACCGTAGGCGGCCTCACCCACCGCGACCAGATGGTCGGCCCCTGGCAGGTGCCGGTGGCAGACTGTGCCGTGACGCTTGCCGACTACGCCGGTTTCGCTGGCGAAGCCATGAGCATGGGCGAGCGCACGCCGCTGGCTGCCACCAACGCCGCCGCATCCGGCCGCATGGCCGTGGCCGAGGCCATCACCAACTTGGCTGCAGCACCCATTGAACTTTCCCGCGTCAAGCTGTCTGCCAACTGGATGGCCGCCTGTGGCGAGCCGGGTGAAGACGCCGCGCTGTTCGACACCGTCAAGGCCGTGGGGCTGGAGCTGTGCCCCGCGTTGGGCATCTCCATCCCCGTGGGCAAAGACAGCCTGTCCATGCGCACGCAGTGGACCGAAGGTTCCGACAAGAAAAAGGTAACGTCACCCGTCAGTCTCATCGTCACCGCGTTTGCTTCTCTTGCCGACGTGCGCGGCACACTCACCCCTCAGCTGGATACCACCGAGGCCGACACCACGCTGGTGCTGGTGGACCTTGGGGCCGGCAAAAACCGCATGGGCGGCAGCGTGCTGGCGCAAACGCTGACTGGCGAACAGGCCCAGTTCGGTGGCGACGTGCCTGACTTGGACGACCCGCAAGCGCTGGTGAACCTGGTCAATGCCGTCAACACCTTGCGCACGCAGGGCAGGGTGCTGGCTTACCACGACCGCAGCGACGGCGGCCTTCTGGCGGCAGCAGCTGAAATGGCCTTTGCCGGCCACGTGGGTGTGGCCCTGAACATCGACATGCTCGTCACCGAGGGCGACGGCATCTCCGACAGCCGTGCCGACTTTGGTGATGCCAAGAACTGGGCCAACCAAGTCAGCGCCCGCCGCGAAGAACTCACGCTCAAAGCGCTGTTCAGCGAAGAGCTGGGCGTGGTGCTGCAAGTGAAAACGTCCGAGCGAAACGAAGTCATGCAGGTGCTGCGTGAACACGGCCTGTCCAAACACAGCCACTTCGTGGGCAAAACCCGGCCTGAGGCGTCCACCTTGGACGAAGGCAAGGGCCGCCTGCAGGTCTGGCGTGACACCAAAAAGGTGTTCGACGCCAGCCTGTTCGATCTGCACCAGGTGTGGGACAGCGTCAGCTGGAAAATCTGCCAGTTGCGCGATAACCCTGAATGCGCCGATGCAGAACACGCTGCGGGCGGCCTGGCTGCCGATTCTGGTCTGCACGTTTTCAAGCCCGTGGCCCTGCAGCCATTTCAAGCCCCCTCGCTCAGTCTGTCCCGCCCCCGTGTGGCCATCCTGCGAGAGCAGGGCGTCAACTCACATGTGGAAATGGCCTGGGCTTTCACGCAAGCCGGGTTCGAAGCGTTTGACGTGCACATGACCGACCTGCAAACCAGCCGAGCCAAGCTGGCCGACTTTGCCGGTGTGGTGGCCTGTGGTGGCTTCAGCTATGGCGACACGCTGGGCGCAGGCATTGGCTGGGCACGCAGCATCACGTTTAACCCCGTGCTGGCCGACCAGTTCAAAGCCTTTTTTGCCCGTTCCGACACCTTCGGTTTGGGCGTGTGCAACGGCTGCCAAATGTTTGCCGAGCTGGCCGACATCATTCCGGGTGCCGAGCACTGGCCCCGTTTCACCACCAACCAGAGCGAGCGCTTCGAGGCTCGCCTCAGCCAAGTGGAAGTGCTGGACTCATGGCGGGCATGCGTTTACCCATTGCCGTGGCGCACGGTGAAGGTTTTGCCAACTTCAGCCGCCGGGGCAACCACGCGGCCATCACACAAAGTGGCCTGGCCGCCATGCGTTTCACCGACCACCACGGCCAGCCCACCGAAACCTACCCGCTCAACCCCAACGGCAGCCCCGGCGGCCTGACGGCCGTGACCACGGCAGATGGCCGCTTCACCGCCATGATGCCCCACCCCGAGCGCGTGTTCCGCAACGTACAGCTCAGCTGGACTGATTTGTCAGCCACCGGTGGCCTCAGCGCGGCCAGCCCGTGGCTCCAGCTTTGGCACAACGCCCGCAAGTGGGTAGGCTGCCCACCCCATGGCCACCAGTCTCTTAGCCCTTCTCGACGACATTGCCACCTTGCTGGATGACGTGGCAGCCATGACCAAAGTGGCGGCCCGACAAGGTGCTGCCGCGGCTGACGACGTTGCCGCCATGACACAGATGGCGGCCAAAAAAACCGCAGGTGTTCTGGGGGACGACCTTGCGCTGAATGCGCAGCAAGTCACGGGCGTCAAGGCCGACCGGGAGTTGCCCGTGGTCTGGGCGGTGGCCAAGGGGTCGCTGCTGAACAAGGCCATCCTGGTGCCCGCTGCATTGGTCATCAGCTGGCTGGTGCCATGGGCCATCACACCACTGTTGATGTTGGGTGGCTTGTTTTTGTGCTTTGAGGGGTTTGAGAAGCTGGCCCACAAGTTCCTGCACAGCGCCGACGAACATGCCGCTGAGCGCCAAAAATCGCTGGCAGCTGTGGCCGATGAAGCGGTAGACCTCGTGGCGTTTGAAAAAGAAAAAATCAAAGGCGCAGTGCGCACCGATTTCATTTTGTCGGCCGAGATCGTCGTCATCACCCTGGGCACTGTGGCCGCTGCCAGCCTGGGTGAGCGCGTGGCCGTGCTGGTTGGCATATCCATCCTCATGACCGTGGGTGTGTATGGCTTGGTGGCAGGCATCGTCAAGCTCGACGATGTGGGGTTGCACCTGAATCGCTCGCAAAGCGCGTTAGCTCGGCGCCTGGGCGCAGGCTTGCTGGTGTTTGCCCCGTGGCTCATGAAGGCGCTATCGGTGGTGGGCACGGCTGCCATGTTCATGGTGGGCGGGGGCATACTCGTGCACGGCTGGCCCTTGTTGCATCACGCAGTGGAGGCGCTGGACCACAATCTGTTGGCGTTGCCCGGTGGCGCTGTGTGGTCAAGTGTGGGTAATGCTCTGGCCGGTGCGCTGGCGGGCGTTGTGGCGGGTGCCGCTGTTCTGGGTATGTTCACATTGGCCAAGCGCCTGCGGCCGTCTGCCTGAAGTTTTTATCTTTCTCAATCGTTGGATCACCACAAGAATGTTCAAAACCCATCTGCGCCGCTCGGTGCGTCGCCCTGTGTTCAGTAAACCCGGCTTTGCAGGTACATCCACGGCCCACGTGCGCACAGGACGCTGTGTGGCACTGGTCGATGCCCGTTTTCTGAGTTGGCTCACGCAAGGCAATGACGACCGCACGGGCTCGCAACCTGTGGCACCGGCGGAAGGCGTGCTGGCCATGCTGGCCGTCTCGATGCGCCAGGCGGGGCTGGAGGTGGACGTGGTGCGTGCCTATTGGTACACCGACCAGACGCAGGCCCAGCCCGTTGTCGATGTGGTGCAGCGCTTTGTGCTGGACCCTGATGCAGATGGTGGGCTCTCCCTCATGCGTTCCATGGGCAGCGACTTGGTCCAACTGGCGGCCAACCATGCGGCCGACCATGTGCTTGTGGTCAGTGATGACGAGCGTCTGCTGCCCGCCGTAGATCAGGCCCAATTGCACGGTTTGGGTGTTCACCTGCTGATGGACGAGGCGGGCAACGACTTCGACAAGCTGCAGCGCGATGACCCAAGTTGGGCCCGCTTGCTGGCACAGGCCGACCGCCGGGTGTTGATGCAGCCCACGCCTGGCATGGTGGGTCATGCCAGCCGTGAGGGCCGAGGCATCGACACACAGGATGACGCTGACATGAACGCCAGCATCGGCAAAGAACTCCAAGCGTGGTGGGACGAAGAGCCAGAAACACAGAGGATCGATCTGCAGGATGAGTTGCGCTACTCGCGCAGCATTCCCCAAGAGGTGGACCGCCAGTTGTTGCTGCGCTTGAGCCGCACGCTGGGCCACCCTCTGAGCTGGCCCGAGAAAAAAGTGATGCGCGAAAGCGTTCGTCGCATCGTGCTGGGTGACGAATTCACACCTTACAAATCAGAACAAGCCGTTGGTGGTGCCATCGCAAACCCCGATGTGGCCCCGACAACTTCAGAGCCGCCGGTGTCTTGGCGTACCAGCGCAGAACCTGTGGCCTGACGACTCTCCGCCGGATGCACTGCCGATCAGTGCACCGGCCGCGCTTTGTAAAACTTCAGCGGTGCACTGGCCGCACCGGCCAGCACGTTCGGGCGGATCTTCCCCACCACGTGCATTTCGCAGGGTTTGCAGTCAAAGCGCAGGGTGAGGGTGTCTTTGCCGTTGACCAGTGTCAGTGCCTTGCACCCCAGTCACACCTTTTGCCTGTTTGGGGCACAGGCTCAGGGAAAAGCGCACACAGTGCTTGGTGATCATCAGGCTCACCTCGCCTTCTTCCTCATTGGCCTCGTAGGCAGCGGCAATCACTTTCACGCCGTGTTTTGCGTAGAAGTCGCGCGCCTTGTGGTTGAACACGTTGGCCAGGTAGGTGAGGGTGTCCTCGGGGTACGGCGTGGGCGGTTCGGCGGGTGTCGCCCTCGGCAGGCGGGTGCAAGCTTTGAGACGGGCGGCTTCCAATGCGTCCACAGCGTCACGGCGCAGGGCGTTCAGGGTGGAGGCGGGCACAAACCAAGGCTGGCTCAGTTGCACGGTCACGTCCAGCGCTTCAAACACCGAGTCGCCCAGCCGGGCCAGTTGCTCCTTCAGCTTGTGCGGGCCTTGAGTTGCGTCGCGGGCAGAGGTCAGCACCAAGTTCGTTGATGCCTGGGCGGTGTGGCCGTCTTCATCGGTCAGGGTCAGGCAGAGTTGGCCTGGCGCGGGGTCGGTCAGAGTCATCCAGACGTTGATGCGACGGTCGGCCGACTTCTTGTCCAGCGTGCGCACCCAGTCCATGCTGCGGTTCCGGTTGATCTCGCGACCCTTGCGCAGGTCTTTGAAGCTGGCCATCGGGTCTTTGGGGTACACGCGCCACAACTGAGTGGGGGCACCTTGGGTGGCTGAGGGCAGCGCCTCCACCCGGTTGGTCTGAAGCCCCACCAACTCTTTTTGCAAGTCGTGGTAGCACAGGCCGTCGCCGTTTTGGAGCACGGTGGCGGGGTCGGTGGTTTCCAACTCGATGAAGTCTTTGCCGTGGCCCAGCCCGTTGCTGACCTTGGTCACCCAGCCGATGGGCTGGCCCGGATTTTTGGGGCTGTCAAAAGCACCAATGTCTTCTTTGCGGCCCTGCACAAAGTAGTCGGTGAATTCGCGGTTGAAGTTCTGGTCTGGGTCGGGTGTGAAGGTGTAGGTGCAATGCCCGCTGGAGGTGGCAGCCAGTTCGGGGCGGCGCTCCAGAATCTCATCCAGCAAGGTGCGGTAGTGGGCGGTGATGTTTTTGACATAGCCCATGTCTTTGTAGCGGCCCTCGATCTTGAAGCTGCGGATGCCCGCATCGATCAGCGCCTCCATGTTGGCGCTCTGGTTGTTGTCTTTCATGCTCAGCACGTGTTTGTCGTGCGCCACAAAGCGGCCTTTGTCGTCAAGCACCTGATAGGGCAGGCGGCAAGCCTGGCTGCAGTCGCCCCGGTTGGCACTGCGCCCGGTGTGTGCGTGGCTGATGAAGCACTGGCCGCTGTAGGCCACGCAGAGTGCACCGTGCACAAAAAACTCCAGTGCCGCGCGGTTGCCTTGCCCATATGGGCCCAACGCCATGTCGATGCCGGCAATTTGCGCCAGCGTCAGCTCGCGGGCCAGTACCAGCTGGCTCAAACCCGCGTCTTGCAGAAAGCGGGCCTTTTCGGGGGTGCGGATGTCGGTTTGGGTGCTGGCGTGCAGCTGAATGGGCGGCAGGTCCAGCTCCAAAAGGCCCATGTCCTGGATGATGAGCGCGTCCACGCCCGCGTCGTACAACTGGCGGATGAGCTTGCGCGCAGGCTCCAGCTCGTCGTCGCGCAAGATGGTGTTCACCGTCACAAAAATGCGGCTGTGGAAGCGGTGTGCGTGTTTGACCAGCCGGGCAATGTCTTGCACGGGGTTGTCGGCGCTGCTGCGCGCCCCAAATCCAGGGCCACCGATGTACACGGCATCGGCCCCGTGGTTGATGGCTTCAATGCCAATGTCGGCCGTGCGGGCGGGGGAAAGCAGTTCAAGCTGGTGGGCAAGCATCGGAGGCAGGCAAAATCGAAAAAGGAAGCCGATTGTCCCGGAGAACCCACATGAACACCACCCTGACCGCGTCAAACACCCCCTCGGAGCGCCCCACCATCGTGCTGGTACACGGTGCATGGCACGGAGGCTGGTGCTGGCAGCGTGTGTTGCCGCTGCTGCAAGAGCAAGGGCTGGCTGCGCACGCCGTCACCCTGACAGGTGTGGGCGAGCGGGCGCATTTGTTGTCGGGGCAGATTCGCCTGTCCACGCACATCGCCGATGTGCTGGGCCTGATAGACACCCTTGAACTGAGCCGCGTCCTGCTGGTGGGGCACAGCTACGGGGGATTGGTCATCACTGGGGTCGCCGATGAGCTGCTCAAACGCTCCCAGTCCACTGCCACCTTGCAAGGACTTGTGTACGTGGACGCGGTCACGCCGCACCCCGGCGAGAGCTGGAGCAGCCAGCACACCCCGGAAACGGTGGCAGCGCGGGTGGCATTGGCCGCAGACAAAGGCGCAGGCATTGCCATTCCCCCGCCCGATGCGTCGGCATTTGGGCTGGAGGGGGCCGACCGCGACTGGGTCAACCGCCGCCAGACGCCCCAGCCGCTGGGTGTGTACCAAGACCCTTTGCAGTTCAACGCCGCAGCAGTGGCGGCGCTGCCCCGCACATTCATTGACTGCGTTCAGCCCGCGCTGCCCACCATTGCCGTGATGCGACAACGAGTGCGCACAGAGCCGGGTTGGGTGGTGCACGAGTTGGCCACCGGGCACGACCCGATGGTGAGTGCCCCTGCCGACCTGGCGGGCCTGCTGGTGCAAGCTGCTACAGCCACAGCAGTCGCACCGGGGCAGGGCGCATGAACGTGGCAGGGCGGTTTGATCGGCTGGACGCGCTGCGAACAGTGGCCATGGTGTGGATGACGGTGTTCCACCTCAGTTTCGATCTGAACTTCTTTGGCCTCATATCAAAGCAAAATTTCTACACCGACCCGTTCTGGACGTGGCAACGCACCGCCATCGTCAGCCTGTTTCTGTTCACTGCCGGGCTGGGGCAGGCAGTAGCGGTGCACCAGCAGGGGCTGCTAACACGGTCTGCTTGGCAGCGGCTGAATGCCCGTTTTTGGCGGCGCTGGGCGCAGGTGGCGGGTTGTGCGCTGTTGGTCTCGGTCGGGTCAGCGCTGGTGTTTCCCGGCAGCTTCATTTACTTCGGGGTGCTGCACGGCCTGGCCCTGATGCTGATCGTGGCGCGGTTGAGCGCGGGCTGGGGGCGTTGGCTCTGGGTGGCCGGGGGCCTGGCAGTGGTATTGAAATACATATCTGCTTCCGCAATACCATCAAGCGCTGGAGCCAGTTTTTTCAATGACAAGTGGCTGAATTGGCTGGGGCTGATCAGCCGCAAACCCATCACCGAAGACTATGTACCCCTCGTGCCCTGGCTGGCCGCCGTGTGGTGGGGGCTGGCCGCGGGGCTGTGGGTATTGCGTCACCGACCCCACTGGTTCAACGCCAACGCACGGGCCTGGCAGGTGCTGGCCCTGCCGGGCCGCTGGAGCCTCAGCTACTACATGCTTCATCAGCCAGTGCTGATGGGGCTTCTGTGGCTGTGGATGTGGGCGGGGCGCTGACAACAGGCAAGGGCACCAAGGCTGCGCGCGCCAGAGATTGCGCCACGGTGGCTGCATCCATGCCATAAGAGCTGGCGAAGTCCTCCACACTCATTCCGCTGGCGGCATGGGCGCGGTTCAGGGCTTCGTCTTTAGCAGCACGTTCGGCAGCGTGTGACAGCACGGCGTCGAGCAGTGCGTTGGCGGCTTCGTCTTTGGTGCGCACACGCTGAGCAAAGTCGTCGCGGTGCAGGCCGGAGCTGTCAAGCATGTGCAGCATGCGCGTTTGCAGTGTGGCGCGCACGTCTTCACCAGTGCGCGCATGGCGGCGCTTGAACACTTCCAGCAACGCGTGATAGGCGTGTTCCAGTGCGAGGGCTTCCACGGGCTTGCCTTGAAGGTCATGGCGGGCAAGGCCTTCAGACATGGCTTTCAGGTATCGAGTGCCGCGGGTGTGCTGGCCGAGTGCTTCTTTGAGGGCCGCTTTGTCAAACGCTTCCGGGTGGGCCGCCATCAGGTCCTGGAACACGCCCCGTTTGAGTGGCAGTGCGACCTCGCCGAACAAGGCTGGGTAAATCTCAGACAGCTTGAGCAGCACAGGGTTGGTGGGTTTGGCGGGGCGCTGCGGGCGGGCAGGTCGATCGCCTTGCGGTGGCCGTGCACCTTCCCGCGCATGGGTGCGGGGTGCGTCACCCCCCACGGGGCGGCCAGCCTTGCGTGGGCCATGCGTTGGGCGAGGGCCACGGTTGCGTGGCTCGCGCTCCTGCGTTGGGCGATCGGCCTGAGTGTCTGTGCCTGCAGGCGTTGTCGCGGCAGTGGTGGCAGTTTGGCCCAGACCCAATGCGTTGGCCAGGGCCGATGCCATGGCGGACGGTGCGCCGCCGAGCGCAGGAGCACTGTCACGGGCGGGGGCCAGAAGGGGGTGGGCGTTGAAGGTAATGCTCATGAGGCTAGGGGCCGGAAAAAAGTCGAAAACCCGCGATCATGCCAGTGTTGGGTAGCGGGTTGTGTGGATGGGCCGTTTTCAGCCCCAGTGGGCGTTGCGCCAGCCGTGCTCCAGCCAGCGCATGACAGCCTGTGCCTCGTGGGGCGGCACCGGGTTGGGCGCGCCGTGTGCAATGGCATCGCGCACGCCTGCGTAAAAGCAGCTGTGGTCACCAGCAAGGTGGGCTGGCGTGGTGATTCGCAGCACGGCTTCAGGCCCTGCACCTTCGGGCAATGCGCTTAGCTGGCCAGGTTGGGGGTCTACGCCCCAGCCCTTGCTGCCCGGCCTCAAACCGGCTTTGAGCGCGTCTTCCTGCGGATCCAGCCCGTGTTTGGTGAAGCTGCCGCGCGTGCCATGCACCACGAACCGCGGGCCAAGTTGGGCGGCCAATGCACTGGCGTGCAGCACCAAACACAGCGGGTTGGCTTGGCCTTCGGCCAGCGGCGGGTAGCGCAGCACGGCATGGAAACCATCGTCTGCCAGCGCACCGTCTCGTTGGCGTTGCAGGTTCAGCATCAGGCTGGCGGGCTCACCGAACAGCAGCAGCGCCTGGTCGAGCAGGTGGGGCCCCAGGTCAAACCACAGGCCACTGCCGGGCTCGCCCGACTCGCGCCAGCGCTGGCGCACCTGGGGTCGAAAACGGTCAAAGTGCGAGGAAAACTGCGTGACACGCCCGAGCACACCACTGCCCAGCAGGGCTTGCAAAGTCAGAAAGTCGGCGTCCCAGCGGCGGTTGTGAAACACAGACAACACGCGTTCCTGCAGGGCGGCGGTGCGAACCAGGTCGTCCGCCTCTGCCTCGGTAATGGTGAACGGTTTGTCCACCACCACGTGTTTGCCCGCCAGCAATGCCGCCTTGGCCAGCGCATGGTGGGTCTGATTGGGCGTGGGCACCACCACCAGGTCCACGGCGTCGCTGTCGATCAGCGCCTGTGGTGAGTCGAACACCTGAACGGAGGGCCAGTCGGCGTGGACTTTGGCGGGTTGGCTGCTGGCCACTGCACACAGTTGCAGCCCCGGCACGCTGGCCACCAGCGGCGCATGGAATGTGGCCGTGGCGAAACCGTAGCCCAGGATGCCAACCCGAATCGGTGTCACAGTGGAGGTCATGTGATGTGTCCCAGCACATCGTCCAGGGCGGCCAGCAGGCGTGCCACGTCTGTGGGCGTGGTGTCCGGGCACACCAGCAACATGTTGTGAAAGGGCGTGATCAGCACGCCCCTGTTCAGCAGCGCCAGGTGCAACAGGTGTTCCAGTTCGCTGTCCATGGCTGCCTGCGCTTGCGTGCCGTTGCGTGGCGGTGCGGCACAGAACTGGAATTCCACCCGTGCGCCCACCTGCGTCACACACCAGGCTTGGCCGTGGCGGGCCAGCAGTCCGCGCAAACCCCGGGCCAGTACGTCGGCTTGGGCCAAGATGTGGGCAAAGGCTTGTGGTGTCATGACCTGGGTCAGGGTGGCCCGCATAGCGGCCATGGCTAGCATCCCGCCACTCAAGGTGGTGCCAATGCCCGAATGGCCGGGCGGCGCTGAGGTTTTCGCGTCCACCGCACGCTGTGCCAGCTCAGCACTCATGCCATAGGCGGCGCAGGGAACGCCCCCGCCCAGCGGTTTGCCCAGCACCAGGGCATCAGGGGTCAGTCCGAGCGCCTGTGCGTAGCCGCCAGGCCCTGTGCTCAGGGTGTGGGTTTCGTCCAGCACCAGCAGCGTGCTGTGACGGCGCATCAGCGCCTGGGCCTGCGGCCAGAAGCCAGGGTCGGGCAGTACCATGCCCACGTTGGTCATGGCGGGTTCTGCCAGAACACAGGCCACATCACCGCCGGACAGGGCCTGTTCGAGCGCAGGCAGATCATCCTAAAAACAGCAGTTACCCAGGCGCCGCGAGCTGACTTTGAAGCACCCAAGGTGGCAAAGGTCGTGTGATTTTGGAGACGACGAAGTC
>JAIFMP010000130.1 GCA_020048405.1 Hydrogenophaga sp. | reverse complement strand
AGCTCGGCCAAAACGCGCTGGGTGTGCGCGTCTTCGTAACGCGGGTGCAGCGCGCTGAGTTTGATGGAGATGCCATCGTTTTCAGCACATTTTGGGCCTCCAGCGCTTTCCTTGATAGACTTTTCAGCTATGGATTGAATGGCGTGTGTGTAGCTGGCCAGGTAGGTTTGTGCATCGGCCTCGGTGCGGGCGCCCTCACCCAGCATGTCGTAGCTGAACCGCAAACCAGCTTGCTTTTTGCGGGCACTGGCTGCTTCCTTTTGCGCGTCGGCAATGGTCTCCCAGCAACTGCACCGAGCGCAGCGTGGCCGCCACCACGGTGCGGGCTCCCAGGCGCACGAACAGGCCGGGTTGTTCACCGGCCTCGGGAAGAAATTTCTTCGACAACGCAATGGCGCTGTTCGACAACCGGGCCAGCGTGCTGCGGCTGATGCCATCTGGCTGGCCGTCGGCACCGGTGTGCTCGCCACCATCAAAGTCGGCGCGGCCCAGTTGGTCGGCGGTGAGGGCCATGGCGGTTTCGGCATCGGGCACGCGCAGCAGGGCCTCGGCCAGGCGCATCAGGGCCAGGCCCTCCGCGCTGGAAATGGGGTATTCCTTCAGCAGGCTTTCCATGGCCCAGAAGGGCGGCGGGTTGTCGCGCACGGATTGCACCCACGGCGCAGAGTCGGCCACCACGGCAGACCAGTTCAGCGCGCCCTCCAGCGCAGCCAGGCGGTGCTTGAGCACGGAGACTTCAGGGCGGTAGGGGTTGGGTAAAAACATGGCAGGCCTCGTGAAAACAAGTGAATGACCGCATGATTCCCAAACTTGACGTGAGTTATTCACTATTTTTCAGGCCTAAGACAGTGAATAATTCAATGCATGAGCATCGCCGACGACCTTGACCGCATCGACCTGAAGATCCTGGCCGCACTGCAAGCCGATGGCCGCCTGCCCAACCAGAAGCTGGCCGAGGCGGTGGCGCTGTCGCCCACGGCTGTGCTGGCGCGCACGCAACGCCTCACCCGCGAGGGCTACATCCTGGGTTACGAGGCGCGGCTGAACCCGCTGAAGCTTGGGCGCGGGATGATGGTGTTTGTGGAGGTGCTGCTGGACAAAACCACGCCCAACGTGTTCGAGCAGTTCAAGGCCGCCGTGCAGGTGCAGCCGGCCATCATGGAATGCCACATGGTGGCCGGCGGCTTTGACTATCTGCTGAAAACCCGCATGGCCGACATGGCCGCCTACCGCGACTTTGCCGGCACCGTGCTGTGGCAACTGCCCGGCGTGCGCGAAACCCGCACCTACGCGGTGATGGAAGAGGTGAAGTGCACCACGCGCTTGCCGTTGTGAGCGCCCGGCCAGACAATGTTGCGCACCACACAGCCACTTTCAGGGGAGTACACATGTTCCAACGCACCGCCACAGGCTTGCTGATCGCCCTCGCAGCCACACACGCCTGGGCCCAAAGCCAAAAACCGGGTTTGTGGGAGATCACCCACAAGACCGGCGGCAACGCCGAGATGGATGCCGCCATGGCCCAGATGCAAAAACAAATGGCCAGCATGTCGCCCGCGCAGCGCAAGCAAATGGAAGCCATGATGGCCCAACACGGCGGCAGCTTGCCCACAGCCGCGGCCGGTGGTGGCATGGCCATGAAGGTGTGCATCAGCCCAGAGATGGCCGCCCGCGACCAGATGCCCCAACAAACCGAAGGCGACTGCACCACCAGCATCACCTCGCGCACGGCTGGCAGCATGAAGATGGCGTTTGTCTGTACCAACCCGCCGTCCAAGGGAGAAGGCACCTACACCTTCCCCAACGACAAGGCCTACACCATGGCCATGACCATCCGCACCGAACGCAAAGGCAAACCCGATACGGTCACGATGGAAGGCAGCGGCAAATGGCTCACTGCCGACTGCGGCACCGTCAAACCGATGGAAATGCCGAAGGCCAAGGGCAAATAAATATGTCAGGCGCAGGCGTCAGCCCTTGGGCGGTCGCCCCCCGAAGATTGCGCGGCCCACACGAACCAGAGTGGAACCAGAGGCCACGGCAGCCTCCAGGTCGTCGCTCATGCCGATGGAGAGCGTGTCCAGCGCCAACCCCTCGGCATTCAGGGCCTCCAAAAGGCCCACAGCGCTGTTGAACACGGCACAGGCAGCTTCAAAACTGGGTGCGGGTTCAGGTATGCACATCAGCCCCCGCAAACGCAAGCGGGGCAGGGCTGCCACGGCATGGGCCAGCGCGGGCAACTCGGCAGGCGCAACCCCGCTTTTGGTGGGCCCGCCATCCACGTTGACCTGAATGCACACCTGCAGCGGCGGCAGGTGCACGGGGCGCTGGTCGCTCAGACGTTGGGCCACCTTCAGGCGGTCGACCGACTGCACCCAGTCAAAGTGCTCGGCCACCGCGCGTGTCTTGTTGGTTTGCAGGGGGCCGATGCAATGCCACTCCAGCACCACGCCGGGCAACTGCTGGCGAAGCGCCACGATTTTGTCCACGCCCTCCTGCACATAGTTTTCCCCGAAAGCCCGTTGCCCGGCCGCCACGGCTTCGGCCACGGCCTCCGGGCCAAATGTCTTGGAGACAGCCAGCAAGCGCACAGCACCTGGGTCGCGCCCTGCCGATTGGCTGGCGGCTTGCAAACGCTGCTGTGTGTACTGGAGTTGGGCAGCAATCGTCGTCATAATCATTTCGCAATGCGGGGCAAATGCCCTTGCACACTTTCAAGGAAACCCCGGGATGGACATCACTCAACTGCTGGCGTTCAGCGTCAAGAACAAAGCCTCTGACCTGCACCTCTCGGCCGGTTTGCCACCGATGATCCGGGTTCACGGGGATGTGCGGCGCATCAATGTCGATGCGCTGGACCACAAGCAGGTGCACGCCATGGTGTACGACATCATGAACGACACCCAGCGCAAGCATTATGAGGAGTTCCTGGAGGTGGACTTCTCGTTTGAAATTGAGGGGCTGGCCCGCTTCCGCGTGAACGCTTTCAACCAGAACCGGGGATCGGGGGCGGTGTTCAGGACCATTCCCAGCAAAATATTGACACTGGAGCAGCTCAACGCACCCAAGATTTTTGCCGACCTGGCCCTGAAGCCACGCGGCATGGTTCTGGTGACCGGGCCCACCGGCTCGGGCAAATCCACCACGTTGGCCGCCATGGTGAACTACCTGAACGAGACCGAATACGGCCACATTCTGACGGTGGAAGACCCCATCGAGTTCGTGCACGAGAGCAAGAAGTGCCTGATCAACCAGCGCGAGGTTGGGCCCCACACGCTGAGCTTTGCGGCCGCCCTGCGCTCCGCTCTGCGCGAAGACCCGGATGCGATTCTGGTGGGTGAAATGCGGGACCTGGAAACCATCCGCCTGGCCATGACTGCTGCGGAAACCGGCCACTTGGTGTTCGGTACCTTGCACACATCCAGCGCCGCCAAAACCATTGACCGGATCATCGACGTGTTTCCCCCGGAAGAGAAAGAAATGGTGCGGGCCATGCTGTCAGAGTCGCTGCAGGCGGTCATTTCACAAACGCTGTGCAAGACCAAAGACGGCCAAGGTCGGGTGGCTGCGCACGAAATCATGATTGGCACGCCCGCCATCCGCAACCTGATCCGCGAAGCCAAGGTGGCGCAGATGTACTCATCCATCCAGACCGGCAACAGCGTGGGCATGCAGACTCTCGACCAAAACCTGACCGAATTGGTCAAACGCAATATCATCAGCGCCGCTGAGGCCCGGGGCAAAGCCAAGATTCCCGACAACTTCCCAGGCTGACGAACGACACACAGGGGGACAAACAACATGAAAGCAGTCAAGCGCCGTTTCTTCGGCTTGCTCAAAAACACGGGCGAAGACGGTCTGGAACACGAAGATGGCGAATCGCGCTTCTTCGCACTCGACCCCGAACAAGCCGCCGCTCTTCCTCAGACCATGGGCTGGAACGCGCGGACCCAGCAGATTGCAGCCAAGCCCATCGATGAGAAAAAAGGGATGCTGCAATTGCAAAAGCTCTGGCAGGCCGATGCCATGATGGCCGCGTTGGGCGGGCCCCACATCGAACGCATGGCACCGTACATAACTTTCGTCAGCGTGCCTGCAGAGCGTGAAATCATCAAGCAGGATGAGCTCGGCGACTACATGCTGGTGTTGCTGCGCGGCAACATCTCCGTGGTGCGGCAGCAAGAATGGGGCGAAGTGCTGGTATTGGCCAACGTCAGCGCCGGTGAAATGCTCGGCGAGATGTCTTTGCTGGATGGCGGAGTGCGGTTTTCTGCCTGTGTTACCCGAACGGAATGCGAAATTGCGGTCATCACCGCCGACAACCTCGACCAAATGATTGCAGGCGAACCCCAAATTGCAGCCACCCTCATCGCATTGCTGGCCCGCAAGCTGTCTTTGCGCTTGCGGGTGGTGAGTGCACGCCTTGGCGGCCGCAAAACCTGACCGACGTCCCCACACCAGTGCATTGCCATGGAACGCGACCAAGCCACCAAATTCATCAACGATTTGCTGCGGCTGCTGGTCAGCCGGGGCGGCAGCGATCTGTTCATCACGGCCGAGTTTCCACCTGCCATCAAGGTGGACGGCAAAATCACCAAAGTCAGTCCTCAACCTCTCACCGCCAACCACACCCTGACTCTGGCGCGTGCGGTGATGAGTGACAAACAATCGGCCGAGTTCGAGCGCACAAAAGAGTGCAACTTTGCGATCTCTCCGCCATCGATCGGGCGCTTCAGGGTGAATGCGTTCATCCAACAGAGCAAAGTGGGTCTGGTGATGCGGGTCATCCCCAGTACGCTGCCCACCATCGACATGCTGGCACTGCCCCCGGTGCTGAAGGACGTGGCCATGACCAAGCGCGGCCTTTGCATCGTGGTGGGTGCCACGGGCTCGGGCAAAAGCACCACGCTGGCCGCCATGGTGGATTGGCGCAATGAAAACTCTTACGGACACATCATCACCGTGGAAGACCCGGTGGAGTTTGTGCACGCCCACAAGAACTGCGTGGTCACGCAGCGCGAAGTGGGGCTGGACACCGATAGCTGGGAAGCCGCCCTCAAAAACACCCTGCGCCAAGCTCCCGACGTGATCCTGATGGGCGAGATCCGTGACCGCGAAACCATGGAGCACGCGGTAGCCTTTGCTGAAACCGGCCACCTGTCCAACAGCGCCAACCAGGCGCTGGACCGCATCATCAACTTCTTCCCGGAAGAGCGCCGCGCACAGTTGCTGATGGACCTGTCGCTCAACCTGCGTGGCATGGTGTCTCAGCGCCTGATTCCCAGGCAAGATAACAAGGGCCGCTACGCCGCAGTGGAGGTGATGCTCAACAGCCCGCTGATCGCCGACCTGATCTTCAAAGGCGATGTCTCCGAGATCAAAGAGATCATGAAAAAGAGCCGCAACATGGGCATGCAAACCTTTGATCAGGCGCTGTTCGATGCTTACGAAAGCAACAACATCACCTACGAAGACGCGCTGCGCAACGCCGACTCGGTGAACGACCTTCGCCTGCAAATCAAACTCCAAAGCCAGCGCGCGAAAACACAAGACCTGTCGGCCGGGACTGAACACCTGTCCATCGTCTGATTTTTCACATCAAAATGCCCTCTGCTGCACGACAATAATGGGCCCACAGCTATCAATATGACCACTCCAAGCACAGCCTTCAAGACCTACGATGCCTGCCCTTCACACCGCGTGGCCTTCTTGGGACTGGGCGTCATGGGCCATCCCATGGCCAGCCATTTGCTGCTGGCCGGACACACCGTCACGGTCTACAACCGCACAGCAGCCAAGGCCGAGGCCTGGGTGGCTGAACACGCCACGGCTGAAGCGTCCCACCGGGCGCGCATGGCAGCCACACCCCGTTTGGCCGCCCAAGGGGCCAGTGTGGTGTTTTGTTGTGTAGGCAACGACGACGACCTGCGCAGCGTCACCCTGGGTGCCGACGGTGCATTTGGCGGCATGGAACCCGGCACGGTGTTTGTAGACCACACCACCGCATCGGCAGACGTGGCGCGTGAGCTGTACAGCGCTGCCAAAACCCTGGGTCTGTCATTTGTGGACGCGCCCGTTTCGGGCGGACAGGCCGGTGCCGTCAACGGTGCGCTCACTGTGATGTGCGGCGGCGACCAGGGCTCCTTCGACACTGCCCGCCCCGTGGGCATGGCGTTCTCCAAAGCCTTTACCCGCATCGGCGAGGCAGGCGCGGGGCAACTGGCCAAAATGGTCAATCAGATTTGCATCGGCGGGCTGGTGCAAGGCCTGTCGGAAGCCATCGCCTTTGGCCAACACGCGGGCCTCGACATGAACCTGGTGCTCGACGTGATTGGCAAAGGCGCAGCGCAAAGTTGGCAAATGGACAACCGGGGCAAAACCATGGTGGCCGACCAGTTCAACTTCGGCTTTGCCGTGGACTGGATGCGCAAAGACCTGGGCCTGGTGCTGGACGAAGCCCGCCGCAACGGCGCCCGCCTGCCCGTGACCGCACTGGTAGACCAGTTTTACGCCGACGTGCAGCGCATGGGCGGCAACCGCTGGGACACGTCCAGCCTGATCAGGCGGCTGCAGAAGAAAACCGACTGAAGGCACTGGCTCGCAGTCGGTTGAATCACCTGCTGGCGCAATTACGCTGGCGTGCGCGTCGCGCCAAAGTCAACGCCCCTTATTGGTTTGGCTGTGTGCTGGCAGGCGCTGCAGGCTTAGGCGCCATGCGAGCCAGGTCTTCTTCGGAAATGATCTCCAGCACGCGCACAACGCGCTGAACGCCTTGAACCGCGCGCACCACATCGGTGGCGCGGGCAGCTTCGCGTTGGGTCACTCGGCCCAACAGGTACACCGTGCCGCGCTCGGTGGCCACCTTGTAGGCGTGCACGGTGAGGTCCTTGGCATCCACCAGGGCAGCCTTCACGCGGCCTGTCACCAGCGCATCGTTTGACCGCTGCGTGAGTGTGCTGTTGCCCAGCACGGCCAACTCATTCACCACACTGCGCACGTTGTCCACCTTGGCCACCACTTGTTCAGCCGTGGCTTTGTCCGCCTCGGTGGGCACTTCTCCGGTCAGCAACGCTTGGCGGTTGAAGCTCGTGACATTGATGTGCCCGCGCTCGCCCAACTGCTCGCGCAAGCGACTGGCAGAACGCAGTTCAATACCCTCGTCTTCCAGCTGAGTGCCGGAAGTGCGGCGGTCGCTGGCCACCATCACACCGCCGACAGCGGCACTGCCCAGCAGCAGGGGCGCACAGCCGCCCAGCGCGGAGGCCAGGGTTGCGGTGCAGACAGTGGCCAGGACGGCTCGTTTCAGGGCTGCGGTCATATCGGGTTCTCCGTTTCAGGGGTGGTGTCGCCCAGCAATTGGACGTCGACACCGTCACACACACAGTTCAGCACCACATGGTGCAATTCGTTGATGCGCGCCGGGCGCGCATGGGGCACACACACGTGCACGTCGGTATCACGCAACGCACGGCCCAGCGGGCCACCACCGCCACCGGTCAGGGCCAGCACAGGCAAGTCGCGTTCGTGCGCAGCAGCGACAGCAGCCAACAATTCAGGGGCAATACCGGCTTCCGCCACCAGCAGCAACAAATCGTCAGAGGCAGCCAGAGCAGCGAGCTGGCGCGGGGCATCGGCGAGTGCCAGACACACCGCAGGCAAGGCTGGACGCTCGCGCTCCAGCGTGCCCAGAAAATGGTCCACAAACAATCGAGCCAGCACAGCGCCATTGCCTGACCCGCAGGCCAGCACCTTTCCGCCATTGGTCACGGTGGCCAGCACAGCGCCGATCGCCGCAGCCACGGGTGAACCCAAGGCATCGGCACACTGGTAGGTCAGGTCGGCCCTGTCAATCAACTGTTGCTGAACGCGTTGCACAAGCATGGCGCGGATGATATAGGCAGCGTCTCGCTGCACTGCCCGCCTTGCATCGCGCCATGTAAGAACATGTTGAAGGGTCTGTCAGGAATAACCTGATGCATCAAATGCGCCGCGCAGCCACTCCACCTCCCACGCGTGGCCATCAGGAGCGCCTTGCAGGGCCACGACGTCAAAGCGACAAGGCGGCAGGTTGGACAGGCGCGCCAGGAAATGCCGGGCCGCAAAAATGATTCGCCGCTGTTTGGCCCAGCCCACACTGGCAGCTGCCCCGCCGTGGGCGGCGCTGGCGCGCTGGCGCACCTCCACAAACACCAGCGTGCCGTCGGGCTCCCGCATAATCAAATCGACCTCGCCGCCCCCCCGGCCGGGCGAGTTGAAGTTGCGCGCCACCAGCGCCAGCCCTGCCGCCTGCAAGTGGGCCAGCGCACGCGCCTCTCCCTCCCCGCCCACGGTGCGCGTTGTCGGTCGCGGTGAAGGGCGCACACCTGACCCCAAACTTTTGGACACTGCCATTGAGCTCCCCTTCCGGTTCATCGTTTCACCTGGCCCTGCAAGCGGCACACGCCGCTGCGGGTGACCAACATTACCCCAAGGGCTGCCTGTATGTGGTGGCCACCCCCATCGGCAACCTGGCCGACATCACCCTGCGTGCCTTGCAGGTGCTTCAAACGGTGGACGCCATCGCTTGCGAGGACACACGTCACACGGCGGGCATGCTCGGGCAGTACGGCCTGCACAAGCCCCTGCTGGCCGTGCACCAGCACAACGAGGCCGAAGCCGCTCACGCGGTGGTGGCCCGACTGCAACTGGGCGAGCGCGTCGCGTATGTCAGCGATGCGGGCACCCCCGCCATCAGCGACCCCGGCGCACGCCTGGTCCAAGTCGTGCGTGCTGCCGGGCTGCGCGTGTTGCCTCTGCCGGGTGCCAGCAGCGTGACCACCCTGCTGTGCGCTGCCGGGCTCGACGCCAGTCTGCACAGCACGCCTGCCGCCGGGTTTGCCTTTGTGGGCTTTTTGCCATCCAAGTCGCAAGAGCGCGAACGCGCCGTGCAAGTGCTGGCCGCCGAACCCCGCGCCGTGGTGCTGCTGGAAGCCCCGCACAGGATGGCCGAATTGGCAAAGGCCCTGGCCGTGCTGGGACCGCGTCCGCTGACGGTGGGTCGCGAGCTGACAAAGCAGTTTGAGGAAATCGACACACTGCCCTGCGCAGACTTGAGCAGCTGGATGGCCGTCAGCCCCCAGCGAAGCCGGGGCGAATTTGCGCTGGTTCTGCATCCACAGCCGCCACAGGTGAGGGCCGACGGTGCCCTGCCCGCGCAGGCTGAAAAAACCCTGCACCTGCTGCTGGCCGAGTTGCCCCTGAAAACCGCTGTGCGCCTGGCCACCGACATCACTGGCGAGCCAAAAAACGCGCTGTACCAGGCCGCGCTACGGTGGAAACAGGCCAGCGATACCAACGACTGAAGCTCAGCGCCCCAAACGGTCCTGGCCGTTGGGCGGTGCGCTCACGTCGCGGTACACCACGTCTTCCACCTCCACAGTGTCGGCACGCTCGGTGGTGCGCCCTGGGCCAGCGGCAGTCTGACGGTAGCGCCGCCACACGGTGGACGCGGCCGATTGCTGGAAGCGCCCCCACTGGTCACGCGCCGTGGTGCGCCGCCCGGTCAGCAGGCCCCACACCACGCTGCCCAGCACCAGCGCCAACGTCACCAGCAGCAAAAAGGCAGCCACACCCAACACAAACAACCCCAGCGCGAGCATGAAGGCAGTGCGGAACAGGCGGGCAACAAAGTCGGCCACGGCGGGGGGTCCTTTCAGGCCTGACTTGGGTGGAACACAGGCAAAACCATCACAATGAATCCAGTGGCAGGCACACCACCGTACCTGCTGACCGTCACATTGGGACAGTTTGGCACCACTCAAGGACTTGGCATGAAAAACCTTTTGCGCTCGCCCGCCATCACCGCCGTGCTTTCGCTGTGCGCCGTGGCGGCATTGCCAGCCCAGGCCATGGAACTGTCGGACGTGGTCACGGGCAACGAGTTGCGTTTTCTGGCGACACGCCCCGACCCTCAGGGCTACTGGTACGAATCGCGCGTGACGCTGGATGCCGACAGCCTGACCAGCGGGGTGGTGCATTTGCATACCTGCCACCGCCAACTGGACCCCACGCACCGCATCGTCATTGCATTCAACCGCGAGCGCGTGAAGCACATTGCTGTGGCATCCGCTGAAGGCGTGGGGTCGGCCGAGGTGGTGGACCAACGCGTGGAGCTGAAAGACGTGAAGCGCGGCGGCTCGGTGTGTGTGCAACTCACCTCGCGCGCGCTGGACATCACCGACACCGGCTGGCGCCTGCACGCCGGGCCGCTGATGCGCCGTTACCTGGACGGTTACCTGCCCATGCAGGCCAAGCTGTCGTTCGGCTGGCCCTGGCCCGGACCGAACCCCAAGCGCAGCCCGGTGTGGTGCTGACCCAGGCCGACGACGGCGCTCAGCTCGACATCACCTTTGCAGGGCGCATGCGCGCCACATTGGATCTGACACGCCCCTGAAGCCGGGCCAGACGCGTCAGAAACGCAGCGGGTTGGCCCCCACCGCACGCATGGTGGGCGCACCTCCACGTATGGAATAGCGCTGTTGGGCCGTCAGGGTCTCCACACGCACGCGGGTGGGGCCGCTGTAGACCGCGTCGGCCAGCCAGGTGAGCTCGTCGGCCAAGGCCGTTTCACTGCGCAGGGTGGTGCCCCACACACGCTGCTGGCCGTCCCAGCGGTAGCCCCGCGCCTTGAGCGCGTCTTTGGCCTCGAACGGTGCGCCAGTGGCCTGCAGGCGGTGGTGGGTCTGGTCGGCAGCGGCCAGCAGCACGCTCAAACCCGTTGCGCCAATGTCTGCGCCTTCAGTGGTGCTGGCGTGGCCAAACCGCGCCTGCGGCTGGGCCAACACGGCCAGCAGGGCGTGGCAATCGGTCTCGGCGCGGTGCGCGTCGTAAAACCAGCCGCAAGCCAGTGCCAGGTTTTCGAGCTTGGCGCTGGATTGGCCCAAGGCCTTCCAGTCCAGATCGGCAAACGAGCAGGCCCAGGGCAGTCGGGCGAATTCGGGCAGGCGGGCTTCGACAAACGGCCGGTCAAACCCGGCGTTGTGGGCCACCACGAGGTCCACACCGGCCATCATCTGGGCAATGAGCGCTTCGTCCAGCCGCTGGCCGCGCACCATGGCATCGGTGATGCCGGTGATGTCGGTGATGGCGGGCGGAATGGCACGGCCCGGGTCTTCGAGCCCGTCGTACACCTGCACGGGGCCCACGGGCAGACCGGTGGCGGTGTCCACCGCCACGCGCAACAGCGCCAGTTCGATGACTTTTTCTTTGGCCGCTTCCAGGCCCGTGGTTTCGGTGTCCAGCACCAGCAGAGTGCGAACGGGGCCTCGCGGAGCGCGGTCGAAATGCAGGGCAGGCACCAGGCGGCGCAACACGCGGTAGTCGGGGTGGGCTTCCAGCGCGCGGGCCATGTCTTCGTGGCATGGGGCGGCAGGCACCGGTGCAGCGCTCTCGGTCAAAAGCGCGGAAAGCGGCTTGGGCGCTCGGGCTTTCGGCGTCTTGCGGGGTGTGACGGTCGTGGGCGTGGGCAGTTCGGCAGGGTCGAAACCCAGGCCGAGTTGCGGGGAGGAAGCGTCGGGCGTGGCGGTCATGGGGTGTGCGTTGAAGGGGGCCATTCTCGCTTCCTCCGGGTGCGGCGCTTAGCATGGCGGCATGGCAACACCCCACCTCACCATTCCACACGCTTTGTTTGACCTGACTGGGCGCTCGGCGCTGGTCACAGGGGCCTCGCGCGGGCTGGGACTGGCCATGGCCAAGGGATTGGCAGCGCATGGGGCCTCCGTGTGGGTGAACGGGCGCGACCCGCACACCCTGGCCGCTGCCGTGGCGCAGGTGCAAGCCGTGGCCGCCCCCGGCGCCCATGTGCGCGCCCTGCCCTGTGATGTGACCGATGGCATCGCCCTGCGCGCCGCACTGGACACGATCGGCCAGACAAGCGGTCGGCTGGACGTGCTGGTGAACAACGCGGGCCTGCGCGACCGCCGCCCCTTCACCGAACTGGATGCCCCCGCGCTGCGCACGCTGCTGGAGTCACACCTGGTGGCCCCGTTCGAGCTGTGCCGCGCCGCGCTGCCGCTGATGCCCCAGCCGGGCGGGCGCATCGTCAACATCACGTCCATTGCCGGGCCCATTGCGCGCGCGGGCGACGCGGCCTACACCGCCGCCAAAGGCGGACTGGCCGCCCTGACCCGCGCACTGGCGGCCGAACTGGGGCCGCTGGGCATCAACGTGAACGGCATTGCGCCGGGCTATTTCGCCACCGAGGCCAACGCTGCCATGACCGCCAACCCCGAGGTGGCGCAGTGGCTGCAGGCGCGCACCTCGCTGGGCCGCTGGGGCCAACCCGAAGAGCTGGTGGGCGCGG
>JAIFMP010000019.1 GCA_020048405.1 Hydrogenophaga sp. | reverse complement strand
ATGTCAAGCCCCTGCGCTCTTGAAAGTCCTAAAATGCCCCCAACTGAGTTCTCATACCCAATTTGCAGGAGCCCGACTTGAACAATCAGTGGTTTTCGAAAATCGCCGTCTGGATGGTGATTGCCATGGTGCTTTTCACCGTGTTCAAGCAGTTTGACGGTCGTGCTGCGGCCGGCGCAGGCTACTTGGGCTATTCAGAGTTTCTCGACGAGGTGAAAGCCCAACGCATCAAGAGTGCCACCATTGCTGAGGGGCAAGGCGGCACAGAGATCACGGCTGTCACCATTGACGACCGCCGCGTGCGCACCACCGCTACGTACCTGGACCGGGGCTTGGTGGGCGACCTGATTGCCAACGATGTGAAGTTCGACGTCAAGCCCCGCGAAGAAGGTTCGCTGCTGATGACTTTGCTCGTCAGCTGGGGTCCCATGCTGCTGCTGATTGGTGTATGGGTGTACTTCATGCGCCAAATGCAGGGCGGTGGCAAAGGGGGTGCATTCAGCTTTGGCAAAAGCAAGGCGCGCATGCTGGACGAGAACAACAACACCGTCACGTTTGCCGACGTTGCCGGTTGCGATGAGGCCAAAGAGGAAGTCAAAGAAGTGGTCGACTTCCTGAAGGACCCTGCCAAGTTCCAGAAACTCGGTGGCCTGGTCGGCCCTCCCGGTACCGGCAAGACACTTTTGGCCAAGGGCATTGCAGGCGAAGCCAAGGTCCCTTTCTTCAGTATTTCGGGTTCCGACTTCGTGGAAATGTTTGTAGGTGTGGGGGCTGCCCGCGTTCGCGACATGTTCGAAAACGCCAAGAAAAACGCGCCCTGCATCATTTTCATCGACGAAATCGATGCGGTGGGCCGCCAGCGCGGCGCAGGCTTGGGTGGTGGCAATGACGAGCGCGAGCAAACGCTGAACCAGATGCTCGTCGAGATGGATGGTTTTGAAACCAATCTGGGCGTGATCGTGGTCGCTGCCACCAACCGCCCTGACATTCTGGATGCTGCGCTGTTGCGCCCCGGCCGTTTCGAGACATCCGTGGCCGCGAGCAAATTCTGAATGTGCACATGCGCAAAGTGCCCTTGGGGCAAGACGTGAACCCCAGCGTCATCGCCCGTGGCACGCCCGGCATGAGCGGTGCCGATCTGGCCAACCTGTGCAACGAAGCCGCCCTGATGGCTGCGCGCCGCAATGCCCGCACCGTTGAGATGCAGGACTTTGAAAAGGCCAAGGACAAAATTTTCATGGGCCCCGAGCGCAAGAGCATGGTCATGCCCGAAGAAGAGCGCCGCAACACGGCCTACCACGAGTCTGGCCACGCATTGATTGGCAAGCTCTTGCCGAAGTGCGACCCTGTGCACAAGGTCACCATCATCCCCCGTGGCCGTGCCCTGGGCGTGACCATGAGCCTGCCTGCGCAAGACCGCTACAGCTACGACAAAGACTACATGCTGAACCAGATCAGCATGCTGTTTGGCGGGCGCATTGCAGAAGAAGTGTTCATGAACCAGATGACCACCGGTGCCAGCAACGACTTCGAGCGTGCCACCTCCATCGCTCGCGACATGGTTATGCGCTATGGCATGACCGACGCTCTGGGGCCAATGGTGTACGCGGAGAACGAGGGCGAAGTGTTTCTGGGCCGCTCGGTGACCAAAACCACCAACATGAGCGAACAGACCATGCAGAAGGTCGACGCCGAGGTACGCCGCATCATTGACCAGCAGTACAAGCTGGCGCGCGACCTGATCGAAGAACACGCCGACAAAATGCACGCCATGGCCAAGGCCTTGCTGGAATGGGAAACCATCGACAGCGACCAGCTTGATGACATCATGGCTGGCAAACCACCACGGCCACCCAAAGATTGGACGCCCCGCAACCCGTCAGTGGGCGGGGGTGGTGGTAGTGGCGGAGCGCCTGCAGTCACCCCTGAGCCTGCGCCCACGGCCGCTTGAGCGGGAGGCCTTCGCGGCAAACTTCCGAACCGGGGCCTTGGCCCCGGTTTCTTTTTTTCCGATCCTGCGTTTCTAACCCCTGCATGTACTGGCAAACCAGTCGATTTCGTTTGGACCTGTCTCGTCCCCGGGTCATGGGTATCGTCAACGTTACGCCCGACTCCTTTTCAGATGGTGGGCAGTGGGCGAACACGTCAGCGGCCCTGGCCCACTGCGAACGACTGTTGAACGAGGGTGCCCACCTTCTGGACCTGGGGGCTGAGTCGACCCGACCTGGCGCACATCCCCTGCCGCTTGATGAAGAGCTTGCTCGGCTGTTGCCTGTGTTGCGTGAGGCAGTCAAGCTGGGTGTTCCTGTGTCGGTTGATACCTACAAGCCGGCGGTCATGCGCGCATCGCTTGATGCCGGGGCCGATATCGTCAACGACATATGGGCCTTGCGGCAGCCCGCGACCGCTGATTGCCCGTCTGCACAGGACGTGGTTGCCCGGCACCCCAGTTGCGGCATCTGCCTGATGCACATGCACCGCGACCCGCAAATCATGCAAACTCACCCGATGGAAGGCGAGGTGGTCAGGCAGGTGATGCAATTTTTGGAGCAAAGAACTCAAAAAATGCAAGATCTAGGGGTTGAAAAGAATCGAATTTTGATTGACCCTGGCATTGGTTTTGGCAAAACACCTGCGCAAAACCTCTCATTGCTCGCTGGTCAGCGAGCCCTGTTGTCCCTGGGGCTGGGCATGCTGGCGGGCTGGTCTCGCAAAAGCACTTTAGGGCATGTGGTGGGTGATGGAGGAGCCTCGGCTGCCAGGGAATCGGTAGCGACCAGTCGGCTCGTACCCAGCGTGGTGGCAGCCTTGTTGTCTGCTCAACGGGGCGCTCACGTTGTCAGGGTTCACGATGTGCGGGAGACTTGTCAGGCGCTGGCGGTGTGGCAGGCGGTAGAGTCGCAGGCTGCAGGGTGACGCACAGCGGGCTGGCACCTGAGGAACAGATTAAAAAGAGGATATTCAATGACCCGCCAATATTTTGGAACCGACGGTATCCGTGGAACGGTAGGGCAGTCGCCCATCACCCCTGATTTTGTGTTGAAACTCGCGCATGCCGTGGGCCGAGTGCTCAAGCGCACCGAGGCTCATCCCACCGTGCTTATTGGCAAAGACACCCGCATTTCTGGCTATATGCTGGAAAGCGCCATGGAGTCCGGCTTCAATTCCGCTGGGGTGGATGTGGTTTTGCTCGGTCCGGTTCCCACACCAGCGGTCGCTTATCTCACGCGTGCGCAGCGGGCCAGTCTGGGAGTGGTCATCAGCGCCAGTCACAACCCATTTGCAGACAACGGTATCAAGTTCTTCAGCGCTCAGGGCACCAAATTGTCAGACGCTTGGGAGCTGGATGTCGAGGCCGCCCTGAGCCAACCACCTGTGTGGGCGGATGCAGCTGCATTGGGTAAAACCCGTCGATTGGACGATGCCGCAGGCCGCTACATCGAGTTTTGCAAAAGCACATTCCCCACTGACCTCACGCTCAAAGGCATGCGCATTGTGGTCGACGGCGCACACGGAGCGGCGTATCAGATCGCCCCCAAGGTGTTTCATGAGCTCGGGGCTGAAGTCGTGGCCATCGGTTGCGCCCCGGATGGCCTGAACATCAACCACCACGTTGGCGCTACGCATCCGCAAGCATTGGTCGAAGCCGTGAAGGCCCACCGTGCCGATCTGGGTATAGCCCTTGACGGCGATGCCGATCGTTTGCAGCTGGTTGATGCCCAAGGCCGCTTGTTCAATGGTGACGAACTGCTTTACATCATCGCGGATGAACGCCTGTTGCGCATGCGCTCGCGTGGGCTGGTGCCCGGCCCCGAGCTCGCGGGCGTCGTTGGCACCCTGATGACCAACATGGCCGTCGAACTGGCGCTGAAGCGCCGTGGGTTCGAGTTTGTTCGCGCCAAGGTGGGCGACCGCTATGTGCTCGAAGAGTTGGAAAAGCGCGGTTGGTTGCTGGGGGGCGAGGGTTCTGGTCACTTGCTCACGCTCGACCGTCACACCACCGGCGATGGATTGATTTCGGCCTTGCAGGTCTTGCAATCCAGTGTTCGGTCTGGCCGCAGCCTGGCTGATCTGCTCTCTGGCGTCACCCTGTTTCCTCAAACCCTGGTCAACGTGCGGCTGGCACCCGGCCAAGATTGGAAAAGCAACACCTTGCTTGCCAGTGAAACGGCGCTGGTGGCGGAGGAACTGGGCCAATCCGGTCGCGTACTGGTGCGCCCCAGCGGCACAGAACCTTTGGTGCGTGTGATGGTGGAAGCCAGCGATGCCGGCACGGCCAAGGCCATGGCTCACCGGTTGGCCAAAACCCTTGATGCAGCCTGAGTCTTCACATCTCAACACCACCACACAACCCGACGATGAACCCCACCCATTCTTCAATCTGCGTTCGGCGGGTGGATTACGCCAACCCGCTGGAGGCGCGCGCGATGGTGTTTCTGCTCAATGCCTATGCTTCCGACCCCGCCGGCGGCGGTGAAGCGCTGAGCGATCACGCGAGGCTGAACCTGGCCACTCAGTTGGCGCAGCGCCCTCAGGCATTCAGCCTGATTGCCTGGGACGGCGATGCTCCTGTGGGGTTGATCAACTGCATCGAGGGCTTCTCTACATTTGCATGCCAGCCTCTTGTCAATGTGCACGATGTAGCCGTGCTGGCCAGCCACCGAGGACGCGGGGTGGGGCGTTTGCTGTTGGCGGGGGCAGAACACGAGGCAAAGGCACGCGGTGCCTGCAAGCTCACGTTGGAAGTGCTGTCGGGTAATGTCCCCGCCCTACGCCTTTACGAGGCTATGGGTTTTGCCGATTACCAACTCGACCCCTCGATGGGTCGGGCGAGCTTCATGCAGAAGTGGTTGGAGAACTGATTTCAGCGGTTATAATCTGAGGCTTGTCGGGGCGTAGCGCAGCCTGGTAGCGCATCTGCTTTGGGAGCAGAGGGTCGCGAGTTCGAATCCCGCCGCCCCGACCAACTTACAAACAAAAGGCTCAGCGCCGCAAAGTGCTGGGCCTTTTGTCTTGTTGAACTGTCCGTAGCTCAGTTGGATAGAGCACCGGCCTTCTAAGCCGGTTGTCGCTGGTTCGATCCCAGCCGGGCAGGCCAAATTCCTGATGTGGATCAAACGTGTTTGCGAGGGTTGAATTCAAACTCGGCGGCGACGGCGTCTGGTGCCGTTGACTTCAACCGCACAGCCATGAACCCTTCAGCGCCCGAGACAACTCCGCTCCACGATTTTTCCAATTGCCACGTTGGCATTCTGGCCAAGCTTGATGCTGTGTCGGGGTTGCCTGCGTTGCTCGAAGCTGCGGCGCAGGCTCGCAAGACGGCACAGGAGTCGCTGGCGTTTTTTCGCCATGCCGTGTTCGAGCACCATGCTGAAGAAGAAGAGCAGTTGTTCCCTGTGGTGGCGGCGAGTGCGGTGGCTGGTGAAGAAAAAGAGAGGGTGATTGCACTGGCCAACCGGCTCCGCGCGGAACATCGCGACCTGGAGAGCCGCTGGAAGCGGCTGGAACCCGGCCTCAAGTCCGTTGCCAAAGGGCAGGACACGTCGCTGGATGCGCAGGCGCTGGCACAGTTTGCCGTGCTCTACACGGCGCACGCCCGGTTTGAGGAGGCCGAATACCTGCCGCTGGCTCACCGCATCCTGAGCCGCCATGCACACCATATGGACGCTTTGGCGCTGGCACTGCACGTGCGCCATGCGCCTCAGGTGGTGGGTTACATCTGAATTTTTCGCTCCGGGGGGTCTTCAGCGCTCCCCGATGGTCAACGGGCACGCCCTATTTGAGCGCGCTGATGCACCTTGGCGGCGCACGCCGTCGGTGGCCCGCCCTGTACCGGGGCTTGTGTGTATGCCTTACAAGCGCTCTGCCTGGGTTGAGCCCCCTTTTCTTTTGGCACACCTGTTGCTAATCTGTCGGCAAAGTTGACCAAACGGTCAACTTCAATTCCATCCCCTCAGGAGCCGCCAGCGTGTCCACCCCCTCATTGCCCGATGTTCGCCCCGGCCGACTCAGTGCCGACGCGTGCGCCAACCGGTTTGCCCAGGCAGCCACCCCACCCATGACCCCGACGCAAGCCGTGCTGGAAGCCGAGCGCTGCCTGTATTGCTTTGACGCACCCTGTGCCACCGCGTGCCCCACCGGCATCGACATCCCGTCTTTCATACGCCGCATTGCCGAGGGCAACGAGCGCGGCGCGGCCCGCCAGATCCTGGAAGTCAACCCCTTGGGTGGCCTGTGCGCCCGTGTGTGCCCCACCGAAGATCTGTGCGAAAAGGTCTGCGTGCGCAACACGCAAACCGGCACACCTGTGGCCATTGGCCGCCTGCAACGCCACGCCACCGACGCGCTGATGGCCAGCAGCCGTCCGCAGGTGTTCACCCGCGCTGCGCCCACGGGCAAGCGCGTTGCCGTGGTGGGTGCAGGCCCAGCGGGCCTGTCTTGTGCCCATACCTTGGCTCGCCATGGGCATGATGTGACCGTGTTTGACGCGCACGCCAAACCCGGTGGCCTGAACGAATACGGCCTGGCCACCTATAAAGTGGCTGACAACTTTGCCCAGCGCGAGGTGGAGTGGCTGCTGGACATCGGCGGCATCACCCTGCATCCAGGCTGGGTGATGAACACCGCCGCACAGCTGACCACGCTACAACACGAGTTCAACGCTGTGTTCCTGGGCGTGGGCTTGGCCGACACACACCGGCTTGGCGTGCCCGGCGAGGGCTTGGGTGGCGTGCAAGACGCGGTCGATTTCATCTCCACCCTGCGCCAAGCCGCCGACAAAGCCACCTTGCCCGTGGGGCGCCGTGTGGTCGTGATCGGTGGCGGCATGACCGCTGTGGACGCCGCCGTGCAAAGCAAGCTGTTGGGGGCCGAGTCGGTCACGCTGGTGTACCGGCGCGGGCAGGCCAGCATGTCGGCCTCCAAAGAGGAGCAGGAATGGGCGCTGACAAACGGCGTGGTCATCGAACACTGGCTGGCCCCCACTGAGCTGCAGGGCAACGCTGAAGGCCACGTCACGGCGGTGCGCTTTGCCCGCCAGGCAATGGCCCACGGCAAGCTCGCGCCCACTGGCGACACCGTGGAGTTGCCTGCCGACACGGTGCTCAAAGCCATTGGCCAGACTCTGGGAAATGCCTGGCTGGCCGACACCGGCCTGGCGCTGACCGATGGCCGCATTGCCACCGACGACAACGGCCACACCAACCTGCCCGGCGTGTGGGTGGGCGGTGACTGCCGTGCCGGAGGCTTGGACCTGACCGTGGAAGCCGTGGCGCACGGCCACCGCGCTGCCCTGGCCATCCATCAGGCGTTGAGTGCCTGAGAGGCTGGGGGCCTTTTGCCCATGCCGCATGGGCACCTATTTTTAAGCTTTTCCGGCCTCTACCGCTTTATTTACAAGCGTAAACAGCTACTTATTTCGGAGTAACCGCCATGGCTGACCTCAGCACCACTTTCGCGGGCATCACCAGCCCCAATCCCTTCTGGCTCGCCTCTGCGCCGCCCACCGACAAAGCCGTCAACGTCAACCGCGCTTTCGAGGCGGGCTGGGGCGGCGTGGTCTGGAAAACGCTGGGCGAAGCCGGGCCACCCGTGGTCAACGTGCACGGCCCGCGCTATGGCGCGCTGCTGAGCAACGACCGGCGCCTGCTGGGCTTCAACAACATAGAGCTGATCACCGACCGCGACCTGGAAACCAACCTGCGCGAAATTGCCGAGGTCAAGCGCCTGTGGCCCGACCGCGCGCTGGTGGTATCGCTCATGGTGCCGTGCAACGAAGACGCGTGGAAAGCCATCCTCCCCCGCGTGGAAGACACGGGCTGCGACGGCATCGAACTCAACTTCGGTTGTCCGCACGGCATGAGCGAGCGCGGCATGGGCGCTGCCGTGGGTCAGGTACCCGAATACATCCAGATGGTGACGGCCTGGTGCAAGCAGTACAGCCGCCTGCCTGTCATCGTGAAGCTCACGCCCAACATCACCGACGTGCGCTACCCCGCCCGCGCCGCCAAGGCCGGTGGGGCCGATGCAGTCAGCCTGATCAACACCATCAACAGCATCATCGGTGTGGATCCCTACAGCCTGACCATGGTGCCCAGCACCGGCGGCAGGGGTAGCCACGGTGGCTACTGCGGCCCGGCGGTCAAGCCCATTGCGCTGAACATGGTGGCCGAAATTGCCCGCGATCCGCAAACCGCCGGGCTGCCCATCAGCGGCATTGGCGGCGTGGGCAGCTGGCGCGACGCAGTGGACTTTATTGCCCTGGGTGCGGGCAATGTGCAGGTGTGCACCGCTGCCATGGTGTACGGTTTCAAGATCGTGCAGGAAATGGCCAGTGGCCTGTCCGACTACATGGACGACATGGGCTTCAAGAGTGTGGGCGAGATCGTGGGCCGGGCTGTGCCGACCGTGAGCGACTGGCGTTACCTGAACCTGAACCACGTCAGCAAAGCCGTGATCGATCCCGACAAATGCATTGACTGCGGCCGCTGCCACATTGCCTGTGAAGACACCAGTCACCAGGCCATCTGGGCCATCAAGGACGGCAAGCGCCATTTCGAGGTGAACGAAGCCGAATGCGTGGGCTGCAACCTGTGTGCCTTGGTCTGTCCCGTGCCCGAGTGCATCACCCTGCGCGACCTGGCCCCCGGCGAAGTCGACCAGCGCACGGGCAAACCCGTCAGTGCCACGCCGATGAACTGGACGCAGCACCCCAACAACCCGATGCGGGCCTGAGCTTGCGCCCAACCCGCATGAACCCCACTTGCCAAAACCCCAGGAGACTTTCATGAATGCAGTGCTGATTCAAGGCGGAACCGTGGTCAACGCCGACCGCGAATTCCAAGCCGACGTGTTGTGTGTCGATGGGCAGATTGCGGCCGTTGGCACCGGGTTGGATGCGCCCGCAGGGGCCAGCAAGCTGGACGCCAGCGGCCAGTATGTGCTGCCCGGCGGCATCGACCCGCACACGCACATGCAGCTGCCCTTCATGGGCACGGTCACCATGGACGACTTTTACAGTGGTACCGCCGCAGCGATGGCGGGCGGCACCACCACCATCATCGACTTCGTCATTCCCAATCCGCAGCAGCCGCTGATGGAGGCCTACCAGACATGGCGCGGCTGGGCCGAAAAGGCCGCATCAGACTACAGCTTCCACGTTGCCATCACCTGGTGGGACGAGAGCGTGAAGCGTGACATGGGCACGCTGGTGCAGCAAGAGGGCGTCAACAGCTTCAAGCACTTCATGGCCTACAAAAACGCCATCATGTGCGACGATGAAACGCTGGTGAACAGCTTCAAGCGCTGCCTGGAATTGGGTGCCATGCCCACGGTGCATGCCGAAAACGGCGAGCTGGTGTTTTTGCTGCAACAGGAAATGAAAGACCTCGGCGTGTTGGGCCCCGAGGGCCACCCGCTGAGCCGCCCGCCCGCCGTGGAGGGCGAAGCCGCCCAGCGCGCCATTGCCATTGCCAACGTGCTCAACGTGCCCATCTACGTGGTGCACGTTTCGTGTGAAGAGGCCGCCAGTGCCATCGCCCGTGCCCGTACCGCCGGACAGCGCGTGTACGGCGAGGTGTTGGCCGGGCACCTGGTGGTGGACGACAGCGTGTACCGCCACCCCGACTTTGCCACCGCCGCCGCCCACGTCATGAGCCCGCCTTTCCGCGAAAAAACGCACCAGGAGGCCCTGTGGCGCGGTCTGCAATCGGGCAGCCTGCACACCACCGCCACCGACCACTGCACCTTCTGCGCCGAGCAAAAGGCCGCCGGACGCTTCGACTTTTCCAAAATCCCCAACGGCACCGGCGGCGTGGAAGAGCGCATGCAGGTGCTGTGGGACGCGGGCGTCAACACCGGGCGCTTCACCCGCAGCGAGTTCGTGGCCATCACCTCGGCCAACGCCGCCAAGCTGTTCAACCTGTACCCGCGCAAGGGTTGCGTGGCCGTGGGGGCCGATGCCGATCTGGTGCTGTGGGACCCCGTCGCCACCCGCACGCTGTCGGTCAAGACCCAGCACAGCAAGGGCGACTACAACATCTTCGAGGGCCGTACCGTCACCGGTGCCCCCAGCCACACCCTGAGCCAGGGCAAGCTGGTGTTTGCCAACGGCGACCTGCGGGCCGAGCGCGGCGCGGGCCGCTACATCAAACGCCCCGCCTTCACCGGGGCCACGGGCCACGGTAGCCATTTCGAGTCGCTGGCCCGCAAGGCACGGCTGGCTACACCCACTCCCGTGGCACGTTGAACGGTCATTTTTAAGTCTTTTTGGTATCTGGCGCTTTTAAAATAAGCGCAAGCAGCTATTGAATCAGGAGTATTTCATGAGCACCACGACCCTGGCCTTCGATCTCTCCACCCTGCGCATCAACAGCGACCGCCTGTGGACCAGCCTGATGGAACTGGCCCAGATTGGTGCCACGCCCAAGGGCGGCGTCTGCCGCCTGACCCTCACTGATCTGGACAAACAAGGCCGCGACCTCGTCACCCGCTGGGCGCGCGAGGCCGGTATGAGCGTTACCGTGGACCGGATCGGCAACGTCTTCATGCGCCGCGCAGGGCGCAACAACAGCCTGCCCCCCATCATGACCGGCAGCCACATCGACACCCAACCCACCGGTGGCAAGTTCGATGGCAACTACGGCGTGCTGGCCGGTATCGAGGTGGTCCGCACCTTGAACGACCACGGCATTGAGACCGAAGCGCCGATTGAAGTGGCCTTCTGGACCAACGAGGAGGGCAGCCGCTTCGTGCCGGTGATGATGGGCTCAGGCGTGTTTGCCAAAGCCTTCACACTCGAACACGCCTATGCCGCCACCGACACCGAGGGCAAAACCGTGAAAGACGAGCTGGCGCGCATCGGCTACATCGGCACCGAGGAGCCGGGGGACCACCCCATCGGCGCGTACTTCGAAGCCCACATCGAGCAAGGCCCTGTGCTGGAAGATGCCGACGTCACCATCGGCGTGGTGCAGGGCGTGCTGGGTATCCGCTGGTTCGACTGCACCGTGACCGGCATGGAAGCCCACGCAGGTCCCACGCCCATGGCGCTGCGCAAGGATGCGCTGCAAGTGGCCACCCAGCTGATGCAAGACGTGGTGGCTGCCGCCCACCGCCACCCACCACATGGTCGGGGTACCGTGGGCATGGTGCAGGTGCACCCCAACAGCCGCAACGTCATCCCAGGCCGTGTGAAATTCAGCATCGACCTGCGCAACAGCACCGATGCGCTGGTGGACACGATGGTCGATGAGGTCAAGGCGTTTGCAAACAAACTGGCAGTTGAAACTGGTCTGGGCATCCAGATCGACCTGGTCTCCAGCTACCCGGCGCAAGGCTTCCACCCGGACTGCATCAACGCCGTGGAACGCGCTGCGAAGGCCCTGGGCTACAGCCACATGCCCGCCGTCTCAGGCGCCGGTCACGATGCGGTGTATACCGCCCGCCTGGCCCCCAGCGGCATGATCTTTATTCCCTGCAAGGATGGGATCAGTCACAACGAGATCGAGGACGCCAAGCCCGAGCATCTGGCTGCAGGCTGCAACGTCCTGCTGCGGGCGATGCTGGAGAGGGCGGGGTGAGGGAGGCGAGGTTGAGCGCCGACTGAGCCATAGCGTGCAACCATGTTTTGATTGGGCGTGCCATTGAACGTCTTTGGTGTCTCAGTAGCTATTGAGCCCAAACTTTCCTATCCGGGAACCGCCAACGGAAATGAGCGAACCGCAAGAGAATTTCCCAGGGCATCGGTGCGTCAAGCGACATTGCAATGACCCAGCGGTTTCTGCACAGGTCAGCCGCTGCAGGTGGTCGGCTTGAGCGAATGGTTCGACTGCGACTGACAGTCTTGGCGCTGCAATGACATTGAAACCTGGTCGATGCCCAAGCCAAAACCGTCGGAGACTTGCCCAGTGATGCGGAAGCCATGGCGCAGATAGAAGCCCGCAGTGTGCTGACTCGTATCGATTGCGATGTCAGACACTTCGGGCAGTCGGAACAAGTGATCAATGCGCCAAGCAAGAAGAATGCTTCCAATGGATGCACGGTGATTCTCAATCGAAACCATGCCCCAGCTGAGGCGGCCAGTGCGGTCGCGAACGTAGCAACCACCACATGCCACGATGGAGCCAGCGAGCTCCATAACGAAGTAGCTCCCAATCGGCTTGTCGAGGAACGCTTCGAATTCGGGCTGTTCCGCACCATCGAAGTAGCGAGGCGAGTTGCTGCGAAAAACCGCGATGCACACGTCACGATCTGCTGCGATGTAAGGCCGGATCAGCACTTTCGGTGCGCGAGATAAGGTCATGGTTAAGTGCTGAGTTTGTGCATGAGGGGCAGCGCTTGCTCGAGGTGGGGCGATACCCCCGCGCCGTGGCCCAGTCTGGCGACGCGGTTGGCGGATGCTGGGCACATCGACCGCGCCTCGGCCCGGAGGGCTGCGCTGCTTTACGACTTTGGCACCCTCATCGGCAACCTGTCGTTCACCAGCGAGCATGGCCACCCCTACACACTGGCTCCAGCCTACGACATGCTGCCCATGGGTTTTGCGTCTCGCGCCAGTGGTGCCATGCCCAACCAACTGCCACCCGCCAATCTGCATGCCAGGGTGGACCACCGCCACTTGGCGGCGAGCGCTGGACTTGGCGGGCCACTTTCTGGGGCACATCTGTGCCGAACAGCTTTTTTCAGCGGACTTTGCCGACTGCGTGGATGGTCTGGCCGGGCATCTGGAAGGCGCACGAACCCATGTGTCTCGGCTGGTCTGACCATCCGCTCCAAGGCGTCTCAGCGCATCGCCCAGTCGGTGCGGTTCGGACGCCCGGGCAGGTTCAACTCGCTCACCACCGGTTCACTGCGTGCCAGCAGAATGCCGTCACGGTAAACCGCCAGCCGTTGGGACCGCAGCCGGATGGCTTCCACCACACTGGTGGCTTGCAGCAGGACGAAACTGGCCCGTTTTCCAGGCGAAAGGCCCCAGTCGTCTAGCCCCAAAATCTGTGCCGGGGCTGTGGTGACGGCGTCAAAGCACTGCCGCATCGCGGCCTGGCTGGTCATCTGAGCCACGTGCAGTCCCATGTGAGCGACTTCGAGCATGTCACCACTGCCCAGGCTGTACCAGGGGTCCATCACACAGTCGTGGCCGAAAGCGACCGTGAGGCCAGCAGCCAGCAATTCGGGCACGCGGGTCATCCCTCTGCGCTTGGGGTAGGTGTCGTGCCGACCTTGCAGGGTGATGTTGATGAGCGGGTTGGACACCACGTTCAGCCTTGCCTCGGCCATCAGCGGGATGAGTTTGCTGACGTAGTAGTTGTCCATGCTGTGCATGGAGGTGAGGTGTGAGCCCGTCACCCGGCCTTGCAGCCCCAGGCGCTGGGTGTGGAAGGCCAGGTTTTCCACGTGGCGCGAGTGTGGGTCGTCAGACTCATCGCAGTGCATGTCCACCATGCAGCCGCGCTCGGCGGCGAGTTCGCACAGCAGGCGTATGCTTTCAGCTCCGTCTGCCATGGTGCGTTCGAAATGGGGGATGCCGCCCACCACGTCCACGCCCAGGTGCATGGCGCGTTTCAGGTTGTCCAGCCCGCCGTGGGTGCGCAGCACGCCGTCTTGCGGGAAGGCCACCAGTTGCAGGTCCAGGTACGGTGCGACACGCTTTTTCACGTCCAACATGGCCCGAACCGGTAACAGACTCGGGTCGCTGGTATCCACGTGGCTGCGGATGGCCAGCAGACCTTTGGCGACGGCCCAGTCGCAGTAGGCGAGGGCACGCTCCACCAGTGCATCTTCGGTCAGTTGGGGCTTGAGTTCGCCCCACAGTGCAATGCCTTCCAGCAGCGTGCCGCTTTGGTTGACTCGCGGCAGGCCGTAGCTCAGGGTCGCGTCCATGTGGAAGTGGGCATCGGCAAACGGCGTGGTCAGCAGACGGCCCTGCGCATCCACCACCTCGGCGGCGGGGGCTTGTTCGGGCGAGAGGCCGGGCGACACCTCGACGATGCGCCCTTGTTGCACGGCCACGCCCATGTGGCTGCGGCCATCGGGCAGGGTGGCGTTGTGGATCAGCAGGTCAAGCATTTCAGTACCGCCCAGCCGTTCCGAAGGCACTGACAGACCCCTCAGGAGGCAGCGAACGCAGTGAACGTGGGGGTTGTTTCATTTCAGTGCACCAGGAGGTTGTGGGTCAGCGCTCGCCCTTGCGGTAGGGCTTCATCAGCGCCTGCGGGTAGCTGGCCTTGCGTGCCACCACAATGAGGGCCACGATGGACAGCGCATAGGGCAGCATCAGGTAGAACTGGTACGGAATGGCCCCGCTGCCCGCCTGCTGCAGGCGCAGTTGAAGGGCATCGAAAAAGGCGAACAGCAGCGCACCCAGCAGCGCCTTGCCAGGCCTCCACGAGGCAAACACCACCAAGGCCACGCAGATCCAGCCTCGGCCATTGACCATGTTGAAGAAAAACGCGTTGAACGCCGACAGCGTGAGGAACGAGCCCGCCACCCCCATCAACGCTGACCCGGCCACGATGGCCCCGGTGCGCAGTGCCGCGACCGACAGGCCCTGGCTTTCAGCTGCCTGGGGGTTTTCGCCCACCATGCGCAGCGCCAGGCCCAGCGGGGTCCGCACCAGCACCCAGGCCACCAGCGGCACCAGCACCAGCGCCAGCAAGGTGAGTGGCGTTTGCGCCTGCAGCACCGGCACGCCCAGCCAATCCATGGGCGCAAAGGGTTCGATGACGGGCGGCGTGGTGACTTTCGGAAAACTCACCCGGTAGCCGTAGTAGCTGAGCGCCGTGGCCAGCATCGTGATGCCCAGCCCCGACACATGCTGCGACAGCGCCAGCCCCACCGTCAGCCACGCGTGCAGCAGCCCAAACACCCCGCCCGTGAGGGCCGCCACCAGCACGCCTGTCCACAGGTCGTGCCCGGCGTACACCGTCAGCCAGCCCGCAAACGCGCCAGCCACCATGATGCCTTCGATGCCCAGGTTCAGTACCCCCGCTCGCTCGCACAGCAGCACGCCCAGTGTCCCCAGTATGAGAGGCGTGGCCACCCGAAGCGTGGCGATCCAGAACGCGGGGTTGGCCAGGATGTCGATCAGCTCGGTCATGCTCACTTCCAGCGCACGCGGTACTGCGTCAGCAAACTGGCCACCAACACCGCAATCAGCGAGGTCGCCACGATCACGTCGGCAATGTAGGTGGGCACGCCCACGGCGCGGCTCATGCTGTCGGCCCCCACCAGCACGCCCGCCACAAAGGTGCCCGCAGCAATCACGCCCAGCGGGTGCAGTCCGGCCAGCATGGCAATGACGATGCCGCTGTAGCCGTAGCCGGGCGACATGTCCAGCGTGACGTAGCCAGTGCGGCCCGCCACCTCGATGGCCCCGGCCAGCCCTGCCAGCCCGCCCGACAGCAGCGCCACCAGCACCACCGTGCGTGTGATGGGCACCCCGGCAAACGCGGCGGCACGCGCATTGGCCCCGGCGGCCCGGATGTCAAAGCCCGACACCGTGCGGCCCAGCAGTGCCCACAGCAGCACGGCCAGAGCCACCGCCCAGAGCAGGCCGGTGTGCAGCCGCGTTTGCGGCACCAGGCGGCCCAGTTCCAGTTCGGGCTGCAGGCCCACGCTCTGGGGCCAGCCCATGGAAAGCGGGTCTTTCATCGGCCCATCGAGCAGGGCCGACACCAGCAGCAGCATGATGAAGTTCAGCAGCAGCGTGGTAACCACCTCGTCCACCCCCAGGCGCGACTTCATCAGCGCAGGCCCCAGCAGCAGCAAGGCCCCGGCCAACGCGGCGGTCAGCAGCATGAGCGGGAACAGCACGTACGGCGACCATGCCAAGCCCGTACCGCCGTGCATGCCACCCACCGCCACGGCGGCCAGCGCTCCGGCGTACAGCTGGCCTTCGGCCCCGATGTTGAACAGCCGCGCCCGAAAGGCCACGGCAGCTGCCAGCCCGGTGAGGATGAGCGGGGTGGCGCGGGTGAGCGTTTCCGTGAGGGCAAACACCGAGCCGAATGCTCCCTGGAGCAACAGGCCGTAGGTTTGCCCCACCGGCGCACCGGCCCACAACACCAGCAGGGCGCTGATGACCAGCGTGAACACCACGGCCCCCACCGGTGCGGCCACATAGGCCACGCGGGAGGTGTGGTTGCGTTTTTCAAGTCTCATGGCACGGGCGTGGATTGGGTGCGTTCGGGTGAAGGTGGTGGTGGGTGGTCAGTGGTGGTTTGCCCCGGCCATGGCCAGGCCGATGGCTTCGCGCGTCCAATCGGTGGCGGCGCGTGCGGGGGTGAGCTGGCCCGCGTGCATCACGGCCACGCGGTCGCCCAGGGTGAGCACCTCGTCCAGGTCGTCCGATATCAGCAGCACGGCGGCACCGGCATCGCGGGCGGCAATGAGCTGCTGCTGCACGAAGGTGACGGCCCCGATGTCCAGCCCCCAGGTGGGCTGGTGCGCCACGATCAGGCGGGGCGATGGCGCTGCACCGCTGGCATCGGTCGGGGGCAGCAAGGCCCGGCCCAGAATGAGTTTTTGCATGTTGCCGCCCGACAGGCTGCGGGCAGGGGTGTCGGCACCGCCGCCTCGCACGTCGAAGGTGTCCATGATGCGGCGGGCGTGGGCACGGGCCACCCCGCGCTTGATCCAGCCCGCTTGGAACCACGGGTGCGAAAACCAGGGGCTGCGCAGCCGCTCGGACACGGTGTTTTCCCAAACGGGCAAATCGCCCACCACGCCCACGGCGTGCCGGTCTTCGGGGATGCGGGCCACGCCCTGGCCCACCATCCATGCGGGCTGGGCATTCAGTGGTGCGTCCAGCAGCGTCACCTGGCCTGCCGTGGCCGAGCGCACGCCGCACAGCACATCGGCCAGCGCCACCTGGCCGTTGCCCGATACCCCGGCGATGGCCACGATTTCACCCGCGTGCAGGCGCAGCGACACACCATCCAGGCGGTCGCGCCCGGCGCGGGTGCTCACGTCTGTCAGCACACACACGGGTTGGCCGACGGCCTGCGCCGGGCTGCGCGGCGGGGTGTCGATGGCATGGCCCACCATCCACTGCGCCAGCTGGCCCTGGGTGGTCCCTTCTGCGGGTGCCTGCGCCACCAGCCGGCCCTGGCGCAACACGGCCACGCGGTGCGACACGCGCAGCACCTCGCCCAGCTTGTGGCTGATGAAGATGATGGACAGGCCCTGCGCCACCATTTGCGCCAGGGTGTCGAACAGGGCTTCGCTTTCCTGTGGCGTGAGCACGGCGGTGGGCTCGTCCAGGATGAGGATGCGTGCCCCGCGGTACAGGGCTTTGAGAATTTCCACCCGCTGGCGCTCGCCCACAGACAGGCTGGCCACACGGGCGTCGGGCTGTACGGGCAGGCCAAAACGCTTGGCCACTGCCAGCAACCGCTCGCGTGCGGCTGCCCGTCGCGAGAAAGGCCACCACAGCGGCTCGCTGCCCAGCAGCACGTTGTCAAGCACGCTGAGGTTGTCGGCCAGCGTGAAGTGCTGGTGCACCATGCCGATGCCCGCCGCCAGCGCCGCGCGCGGCTGGCCGGGCGGCAGGGGCTGGCCGTCCACCTCGATGTGCCCCTCGTCGGCCACGTAGTGACCGAATAGGATGGACATGAGGGTGGATTTGCCCGCCCCGTTTTCGCCCAGCAGCGCCAGCACTTCGCCAAGCTCCAGCGTGAGGCTGATGCCGTCGTTGGCCACCAGCTTGCCAAAGCGCTTGGTGATGCCGTGCAGGCGCAGCACAGGCGCGGCCTGTGCCCGGCTGCCAGGGTGCGCCGGGGCCGCTGTCGGGGCCGGGTGCTTCATGGGCGCTTACTTCGCGGTGGACTTCGGTGCGTTGTCGTCCACCGGCACGGTGAATTTGCCAGACAGGATCTCGGCTTCCCGTGCCTTGACCTTGGCGACGATGTCGGCAGGCACTTTCTTCTCGAATGTGCCCAGCGGCGACAGCGACGAGCCTTTGTACTTCATCATGGAGTATTGGCCGTAGTCTTCTGCTGTGAACTTGCCCTCTTTGACGAGCTTGATGGCGCGGTCGATGGTGGGCTCCATGTGCCACAGGGCCGAAGCCACCACCGTGTCGGGGTACTGGGGCTGTGTGTCGACGACGTTGCCGATGGCGAGCACCTTGCGCTCCTTGGCAGCATCGCTCACACCGAAGCGCTCGGCATACAGCAGGTCGGCGCCTTTGTCGATCATGGCAAAGGCGGCTTCCTTGGCTTTGGGTGGGTCGAACCAGCTGTTGATGAACGTGACCGTGAATTCCACCTTGGGGTTCACTTCTTTCGCGCCGATCATGAAGGCATTCATCAGGCGGTTGACTTCAGGGATGGGAAAACCACCCACCAGACCAATCTTGTTGCTTTTGGTCATGGCACCGGCCACCAGGCCGCTGAGGTAGGCCGGTTCCTGGATGTAGTTGTCGAACACGCTGAAGTTGGGACCTTGCGGTTTGCCCGACGAGCCCAGCAGGAACGAGGTTTTGGGGAAATCCTTGGCCACTTTGCGCGCGGCGGCTTCGACGGCAAAGGCCTCGCCCACGATGAGCTGGTTGCCACCTGTGGCGTATTCGCGCATGACGCGCTCGTAATCGGCGTTGGTGACGTTTTCGGAGGCTTTGTACTCAATCTCGCCCCGTGCCTCGGCGGCTTTCAGGGCCTTGTGGATGCGGCTGACCCACTGCTGCTCGAAGGGTACCGTGTAAATCGCGGCCACTTTGACTTTGGCCTGGGCGAATGTGAACCCGGGGGCCAGTGCGGCAGCGGCAACGGCGGCCAGGGTGATCAATTGACGGCGGGATGCTGACATGGAAACTCCTGAAGATGGGGCCTGTGTGGGCAACGGTGTGTGGGCGTGCGCCTGCCTTTGGTGCAAGGTGGGCACACCAACGTGACAGCAGCAAGTTGTATGCCATTTCTGACCATTTGGTCAAGTTATTCGGTTGGCAGGCCGCACCCCCGCAGTAACAGGCTCACCACGTGCCGAGTGGCGCGCTCGTGGTCGGCATCGGTCAGCTCGACGCGGCCCAGCACAGCGCATACCTGCACGTCAAAGTCGGCATAGGTTTGGGTGGCCGACCAGATGGTGAAAAACAGGTGTGTGCTGTCCACTGGGGCCATGCGGCCCTGGGCCACCCATTGGTCGATGACGGCCGCTTTGTTTTGCACCAAGCCGCGCAGCGTGGTGGCCAGCAGGTCGGCAATTTCTGTGCCGCCGTGCAGTAACTCGTTGGCAAACACGCGGGAGGCATGGGGCCGCTCGCGGCCCTGGCGCATCTTGTCTCGGATGTAGGCGGCCAGCGCGGTGGCAGGGTCGGCATCCGGGGTGATGCCGTGGGTAGGAGCCAGCCAGTTTTGCAGTGTGCTGTCGAGCACGGCGCGGTACAGCTCTTTTTTGCTGCCAAAGTAGTAGTGCAGGTTGGCCTTGGGCAGGCCTGCCGCGTCGGCAATGGCTGCCATGGTGGCACCGCCGAAACCGGCGCTGGCAAACACGCGTTCGGCAGCGGCGAGGATGACGGCGGCGTTGGCTTGACGGATGTGGCCTTTGGGTGCAGTCGGGTTCATGTGCAGAGAAGAAAAAGGCCCTGCCACCACCGGGGTTGGCAGAGCCTTGCTGGCATGGCGTGGCGCGCTTACTTGGCAGCGGCTTCCCACACGGCGTGCGAGTAGGCGGCTTTGCCGGGGTCTTTCTTGATGACGGGCGACGAGCCGCCGGTCAGCAGCACTTTGACAGTGCGCTCGTAGGCAGCGGGGTCAAGGTAGCCCACCTTGGGTGTGTTGGCGTTGCTGATGAGCTTGGCCACGTTTTCCATCTGGCGTTTTTGCACTTTGACGGTGGCGCTGCCGGAGGTGTCTTGGGCCACCACGATCTTGGCTGCGCCCTCGGGGTCTTTGACTGCGTCGTTCCAGCCCTTGAAGCTTGCTTTCAGGAACTTGGCCATTTTGGCGACGAACTTGGGATCTTTCAGGCTGCTGTCGAGCACGTACAGGCCGTCTTCCAGCGAGGCTGCGCCCTGCTCTTCATAAAAGAAGGGCATCAGATCGCTTTCTTTCACGCCAGCATCAATGACCTGCCAGTACTCGTTGTAAATCATGGTGGAGATGCAGGCAGCTTGGTTTTGCAGCAGCGGATCGACGTTGAAGCCTTGTTTGAGAACCTTGATGTCGGTGTCCGGTTTGTAGCCCAGCTTGCTCATCCAGTTCAGGAAAGGGTACTCGTTGCCGCCGAACCAGACCCCAAGTGTTTTGCCCTTGAAGTCTTTGGGACTGGCGATGCCGGCCGATTTTTTGCAGGTCAGCATCAGGCCCGACTTGTCAAATACCTGCGCTATGTTGACCAGGGGTACGCCGGCTTCCCGGGCGGCCAGGGCATCGGGCATCCAGTTCACGATCACATCGGCGCTTTTGCCCGCAATCACCTGCACGGGCGAAATGTCGGGGCCACCGGCTTTGATGGTCACGTCGAGCCCGGCCTCTTTGTAGTAGCCCTTGGCCTGCGCCACGTAGTAGCCTGCAAACTGGGCCTGGGGCACCCATTTGAGCTGGATGGTCACCTTCTCGGCGGCCTGTGCGGCCACACCGCAGAGTGCCAGGGCCGCAGCAATCACGGAAACCTTGAACGAACGCTTCATGGGGAAACTCCTTGTTGGAAAAAACACGGCCACCTCAGGTGGCCGACCGTACCGACGGATGCCAGAACGCCACCCGGCGCTCCAGCCTCACTAGCAAAGCGTAGGCCACGGAACCCGTGACCGCCGCCACCGCAATCGCCCCCCACACCAGCGGCATGTTCATGCGCGATGCCTCGGTGGAGATGCGAAACCCCAGGCCCGATGTGGGCGAACCGAAAAACTCGGCCACGATGGCCCCGATGAGTGCCAGCGTGGCGTTCACCTTCATCGCTCCCACCACGAACGGGAATGCACTGGGCAGCCGCAAATCGCGCAGGGTTTGCATGTAGCTGGCGGCGTAGGTGTGCATCAGCTCGCGCTGCAACTTGTCAGCCGCCTGCAACCCGGCCAGCGTGGACACCAGCATGGGGAAAAACGTCATCAGCACCACCACAGCCGCTTTGCTGGGCCAGTCGAAGCCGAACCACATGACCGCGATGGGGGCCACACCCACCAGCGGTACTGTGCTGGTCAGCGACGCCAGCGGCAGCAGTCCTCGCTGCAAAAACGGCGCACGGTCGATGGCAATGGCCACCGCAAACCCCAGCCCGCAGCCCAGCAGCCAGCCCACCACCACGGCTTTGCCCACGGTTTGAACAAAGTCTTTGCCCAGCGTGGCCGCGTGTTCCCACAGCGCGGTGGCAATGAAGCTGGGCGACGGCAGCAGCACGCGCGGCACGCCCAGCCCCAGTGTCAGCACCTGCCAGAACACCAGCAGCCACAGGCCAAACAGCGCGGCGGCCACCAGCGCGTCGCCACGGCGGCCCTCCAGCAACGCCCCGCGCTGCACCGATAGCACAGCCAACGCCGCCAGGGACAACACTGGCAACCAGAACCCAGCGGCCCCGTCGGCCTCGCCCAAGGCGGGTGGCAACTGCAACCAGCACAACGCAGCCAGCAAGGCCGTGGCCCCCAGCGCCAGACTGCGCCAGCGGCGCGCGGGCAGCAGTGCCAACCCCACGGCCTTGGCCATCAGCGCAAGGCCCAAGGCACCGGCACCGTGCTGCCACGCGGTGGCCATCTGGGCGGGGCCTTGCCCCTCAGCAGGGAGGGTCAGGCCAAACGCCAGTGACAACACTGCGCACGCCAGGGCGAACACCGCCCACAACCCGCCAGGCACAGGCTGGTGGGGTGGGGTGACGGCTGTCACATAAACCTCAAGCATTTTCGATGCATGATGCTTATCAGCATTCATTTCTTTGCTATGTGTAAATTTGGTCTGTGCATTCATTTTTGGGGCCTTTTGCGAAGCACCAGGCGCTCGGCCAGGGCCACCGCCGCCGTCAGGGCGAGCCCCAAAAAAGCCGACATCAGCAGCGCCGACCAGATTTGCACCGTGTTGCCGTAGTAAGAACCCGTCAGCAGCCGTGCACCCAAGCCCGCCTGCGCGCCAGTGGGCAGCTCGGCCACCATGGCCCCCACCAGCCCGGCCGCAATGGCCACGCGCAGTGCGGGGAACAAAAACGGCAAGGCCGACGGCATGCGCAAGAGCCAGAACGCCTGCCAGCGGCTGGCCGCATAGGTGTGCATCAGCTCGGTTTCAATGCGCTGCGGGCTGCGCAGCCCTTGCACCATGGCCACCGTCACCGGGAAAAAGCACAGGTACATCGCAATCACAGCCTTGGGCAGCAGCCCGCTGAAACCCAGGCTGCCCAGAATCACCAACACAATGGGCGCAATGGCCAGCACCGGAATGGTTTGCGAGGCCACGATCCAAGGCAGCAGCGCCCGGTCGAGCGTGCGCGAATGCACGATGAGTGCTGCCAGCACCACCCCCAGCACGGTACCCATGGCAAAGCCCACCAGAGTTGCCTCGCCGGTCACGGCCACGTGGTACAGCAGGTTGCGCGGCGAGTCGACGGGCCAGTCCACCAGGCTGCTGAAAAAATCCTGCACCACCTGATGGGGCGCAGGCAGCACAGGGCGCTCCATCGACAGCGTGGCCGCCAGCAAGTCGGGCCAGGTCCAGGGTTGCCCGGCGGGGTCGAGCACCCGCTCGATGGCCCCGGGTGCGTTCAACCACCAGGCCCCCAGGTACCACAGCAGCAACACGCCCAAAGCGACGGTGGCCACGGGCAGCACAGAGGGCATCCAGGCCCGGCGTTCAGTGGTGGCCATCGGCCAGCGCCTCCCGCACTTCGTGCGCCAGTTGCATGAATTCGGGTGTGTCGCGAAGTCCCAGGTGCCGCTCGGTCGGCAGGGTGGAGTCAATCACCTTCACGATCCGCCCTGGACGTGGCGACATGACCACGATGCGGGTAGACAGGTACACGGCCTCGGCAATGGAGTGGGTCACAAACACCACAGTGCGCTTTTCGCGCAACCACAGTTGCTGCAACTGTTCGTTCAGGTTGTCGCGGGTGATTTCGTCAAGCGCGCCGAAGGGCTCGTCCATCATCAGGATGCGCGGCTCAAACGCCAGGGCGCGCGCAATGGACACCCGCTGCTGCATGCCGCCCGACAGCTGCCAAGGGTATTTGTTCTCGAAGTTGGCCAGGCCCACGTTGGCCAGTTGCCGACGGGCGATCGTGTGCGCCTCGTCTTTGGTTTTGCCCTGCAACTGCAGTGGCAGCATGACGTTGCCCATCACCGTTCGCCACGGGAACAGAGCCGGGGCCTGGAACACGTAGCCGTATGCCCGGGCCAGCCGTGCGTCGTGCGGGGTTTTGCCATTCACCAGCACTTCGCCAGCGGTGATGTGCTCCAAGTCGGCAATCACGCGCAGCAAGGTGGTTTTGCCACAGCCAGAAGGCCCGATGAGGGACACGAACTCACCCTGCGCAATGGACAGGTTGATGTCTTCCAATGCGTGAACGGGTGCATCGGGCGCGGGGTAAACTGCTTGACGTGCACGGCGGTGGGGGCGATTGCGGAGGGGCGAAAGGTCATGGGCAAAAGTGAGTCGGCGCTCAAGCTAACCAAATGGTCAGAATTTTCACGCCGAAGCAAACCACGTGCCACATGTCATTTGGCTTTTTCTTCAGGGTGGCACCGACCTTGCACTGCTTTGCACACGCCGTGCACCGGTTTGGGGGTGAATGACCCGGAGGCTGCGCCTGCTACAAACGCACGCACCGCGTCAATGACCTTCTCCGCCTGGTCTTTGTGCGGCGAGTGGCCGCAGGCGGGAAGCTCCAGCAGCCGGGCATGAGGGGCTTGTGCCTGAATGCCACGAATCTGCGCCAGCGTGCCGTATTCATCGTCCAGCCCTTGTATGGCCAGCACCGGGCAGCGGATGTGAGCCAGTTCGGCGGTGATGTTCCAGCTGCGGAATGCGGCGGAGAGCCACACGGTGTTCCATCCCCAAAAGGCGGAATCGGGGTCGGCGTGGTGTCTGGCCAGGCGTTGTTTCACATCGGTGTTCAGGTACGCCAGACGGGCCTGCTCGATGCTGGCCACCGATATGTCTTCCACGAGGATGTGCGGCGCCAGCACCACCAGCCCGGCGGTGTGGGCCGGGCGCAGCGCGGCGTACAGCAGGGCAATGCTGCCGCCGTCGCTGTGGCCGAACAGCCAAACGGGCCGCTGGCTCGTGTCCACCCCCAACGCGGCCAGCGATGCAGGCAACACGTCAAGGGCTTGGCGGTGCATGAAGTCGGGCTCCCAGTGCTCATCGGTTGGGCGCGGGGTTGACTGGCCGTAGCCCGGGCGAGAATACACCAGCCCCCGCCAACCCAGCGCCTGGCACATGCGGTGCGGAAAGTCGCGCCACATGCTGAGCGAGCCCAGGCCCTCGTGCAAAAACACCATCAGAGGGCTGTCAGTTTGGGTTTGGCCATCCACGTTGCCCACCCACGCATGTTCGATGCGCAGGGCCTTGCCCGCCACAGTGATGTCAGCGAACAGCGGGAGGCTCATGGTGCTGGAGCTGATTGCGCAGACTGCTCTCGCAGCTTGAAGCGCTGGATCTTGCCCGTGGCGGTTTTGGGCAGGTCTTGCACAAACTCAATCTGGCGCGGGTACTTGTAAGGGGCCAGCTTGTCCTTCACGAAGGCTTTCAGCTCGGCTTCGGTGGCGGTTGCACCGTTTTTCAGCACCACGTAGGCCTTGGTTTTGGTCAGGCCATCGGCGTCGTTCACGCCGATCACGGCGGCCTCCAGCACGGCGGGGTGTTGCACCAGCGTGGCTTCCACTTCAAACGGGCTGACGTAAATGCCGCTGACTTTCAACATGTCGTCGCTGCGGCCGCCGTAGGTGTAGGTGCCGTCGGCGTTGCGGATGTATTTGTCGCCGCTTTTGGTCCAGCCGCCCTGGAAGGTGTCTTGTGTTTTCTGGCGGTTGGCCCAATACATCATGGCGGCGCTGGGGCCGTGGATGTAGAGGTCGCCCGGTTCCCCGTCGGGCACGGGGCCACCGT
>JAIFMP010000141.1 GCA_020048405.1 Hydrogenophaga sp. | reverse complement strand
GACCCCAACATCTTCGCCATTGCCACCGGCATTGAAGAGCACAACAACTACGCGGTGGACTTCATCGAGGCCACCCGCTGGATCAAGCAGAACCTGCCCGGCGCCAAGGTCAGCGGCGGCGTGAGCAACGTGAGCTTTTCATTCCGGGGCAACGACCCGGTGCGCGAAGCCATTCACACCGTGTTCCTTTACCACGCCATCAAGGCTGGCATGGACATGGGCATCGTCAACGCCGGCATGGTGGGCGTGTACGACGAACTGGAGCCCGAATTGCGCGAGCGGGTGGAGGACGTGGTGCTGAACCGCCGCCCCGATGCGGGCGAGCGCCTGGTGGAGGTGGCCGAAAACGCCAAAGGTGCCCCCAAAGACGAAAGCAAGAAAAACGAGTGGCGCGCACTGCCCATCCGCGAGCGCTTGAGCCATGCGCTGGTGCGTGGCCAGAACGAGTTCATCACCCAAGACACCGAGGAGATGTGGCAGGAAATCCAGGCCACCGGTGGCCGCCCGCTGCACGTCATCGAAGGCCCGCTGATGGACGGCATGAACGTGGTGGGCGACCTGTTCGGCCAGGGCAAGATGTTCCTGCCCCAAGTGGTGAAAAGCGCCCGCGTGATGAAGCAGGCCGTGGCTCATTTGCTGCCCTACATCGAAGCCGAGAAGCTGGCGCTGGAAGCGGCGGGTGGTGACGTGAAAAGCAAGGGCAAGATCGTGATTGCCACCGTCAAGGGCGATGTGCACGACATTGGCAAAAACATCGTCACCGTGGTGCTGCAATGCAACAACTTTGACGTGGTCAACATGGGCGTGATGGTGCCCTGCCACGAGATTCTGGCCAAAGCCAAAGAGGTGGGGGCCGACATCGTGGGCCTCAGTGGCCTCATCACCCCCAGCCTGGAAGAAATGCAGTACGTGGCGGCGGAGATGGAAAAGGACGAATACTTCCGCAGCCGCCAGATACCGCTGCTGATTGGCGGCGCCACTTGCAGCCGCGTGCACACCGCCGTGAAGATTGCGCCGCACTACAGCGGACCGGTGGTGTACGTGCCCGACGCCAGCCGCAGCGTGAGCGTGGCGCAGGGGCTGATTGGTGATGGCCGCAGCGCGTACCTGGCCGAGCTGAACGCCGACTACGAACGCGTGCGCCAGCAACACGCCAACAAAAAGCAGGTGCCGCTGTGGCCGCTGGAAAAAGCCCGCGCCAACGCCACACCCATCGACTTCAGCGCCTACACCCCGCCCGTGCCCAAATTCATTGGCCGCCGGGTGTTCAAAAACCACGACCTGGCCGAGATTTCCCGCTACATCGACTGGGGCCCTTTCTTCCAGACCTGGGACCTGGCCGGGCCCTACCCCGCCATTCTTCAAGACGAGGTGGTGGGCGAAGAGGCACGCCGCGTGTTGGCCGACGCGCAGGCCATGCTGAAAAAAATCGTCGAAGGCCGCTGGCTCACGGCCAACGCTGTGGTGGGCATCTGGCCCGCCAACCGCGTGAACCACGACGACATTGCGCTGTACACCGATGCCACCTGCACCCAGGTGGCCCTGACCTGGCACGGCCTGCGCCAGCAGACCGAGAAGCAAACCTACGAAGACGGGCAAGGCCAAACCCGCCTGCGCCCCAGCCGCTGCCTGGCCGACTTTGTGGCGCCCGCTGAGGGTTCTGAATCAATAGCTGCCCACGCAATACAGTCAAGTGTTTCAGGTCAAAAAGGCATAAAAAATGCAGACCATGTGGGCGCATTTGCCGTGACCACCGGCATTGGGGCCGACAAGAAAGAGGCGCAGTTTGTGGCCGCGCACGACGACTATTCATCCATCCTGTTCAAAGCCCTGGCCGACCGACTGGCCGAGGCCTTTGCCGAGCTGATGCACCTGAAGGTGCGCACCGATTTCTGGGGCTATGCGCCCGACGAGGCGTTGTCGGTGGACGACCTGATTGCGGAAAAGTACCGGGGCATCCGCCCCGCGCCCGGCTACCCGGCTTGCCCTGACCACAGCGCCAAGCGCAAGATGTTCGAGTTGTTGGGCTGTGCCGACATCGGCATGGGCCTGACCGACAGCCTGGCCATGACCCCGGCGGCCAGCGTCAGCGGCTTCTACCTCAGCCATCCCGAGGCCACCTACTTCAACGTGGGCAAGGTGGGAGATGACCAAGTGGCCAGCCTGGCCCAGCGCAGCGGGGTGGCCGAGCCCGAGCTGCGCCGCCTGCTGGCCCCCAACCTCTGACCCGTTACCGCTTTCAGGAGCCGCCGAATGAACACCGATACCAACACCCTGCACGACTGGGAAGAAGTGGTGAGTGCCGTGCCTGAGGATGTGGCCGCCAGCGTGGCCCGAACCATCCAGGCCCACAGCGCAGAACTGGCCCAGGGCTTTTATGCGGTGATGATGGCCGATCCCGAGGCCGCGAAGTTTTTGTCGCACGACGCGGTGCACTCCCGCTTGCAGCCCGCCATCCAACGCTGGATGGTGATGCTGTTTGGTGGCCACGGCAGCGATCCGGTGGCGCTGGCCGCCCTGCAGCGGCAGGTGGGCGACGTGCATGCGCGGGCCGAAATCCCGGTCGGGCTGGTTTCCCGTGGCATGCGCCACCTGAAGGTGCGTGTGCGTGAGCTGCTGGTGCCCTCCGAACTGGACCGCGAAGGCCTGGTCAACGCCGTGGGCTATGTCGGTGGCCTGATGGACCTGGCCTTTTCCGAAATGAGTGCCGCCTACCTGCGCGCGCACGAGAAAGGCGCCCGCACCGACGAGACTTTCCGCCTGGTGACCGCTGGGCAAAACCTGGCTCTGGAACGCCACAAGCAGCTTGGTGCGCTGACCGAGTGGGAAAACGCCGTGCTGCGCGCCCTGGCCACCACCGCCCCGCTGGATGCGGTGCCCCAACTGCGCGCCTCGGCCTTTGGCCTCTGGGTGCAGCACAAGGCACCGCTGATGTTTGACGCGTCAAACGAGTTGCTCACCATCGGTGAACAGATACAGCAACTGGACCAAACCCTCATGCCCCTGCTCGTCAGCAACCAGGCCAGCGGCCTGGGCCAGGAGGGCTCTGGCGTGCTGCGCGATTTTCTGGCCAGCATGGAAGAAATCCGTTTTGTGCTCAACACCGTGTTCGACCGCCTGGTGGACATGGAAGTGGGCCGCGATGTGTTGACGCAGCTCTACAACCGGCGCTTTTTGCCCACCATCTTGCGCCGGGAGCTGGAGATGGCACGCCAGCACCACAACCCATTTGCGGTGCTGATGATCGATGTGGACCACTTCAAGCGTGTCAACGACACCCACGGCCACGAAGTCGGCGACCGCGTGCTTCAACACATTTCCGTGGTGCTCCAAGGCCAGGCGCGCGCCAGCGACTTTGTGTTCCGCTACGGGGGCGAGGAGTTTCTGGCCGTCATCAACGAAGTGGCACCCGATCAGGCGCAGAACGTGGCCAACAAAATCCGCAGCCGCATCGAGGAGTCGGTGCTGACGCTCTCTGAACAACTGTCGCTGCAGGTCACGGTCAGTGTGGGTGTGGCCATGCACGACGGCCACCCCGACTATCGCCACCTCATCAACCGCGCCGACCAGGCCCTGTACGAGGCCAAACGCAGCGGCCGCAACCGGGTGGTGATGTCACAGGCTTGACCCGTGTCAACACCTGGTGTGGTGGCTGACCCGACAATCCGCTGTCGGTTCAAGCCCGTCCCGTCAAGCGGGTATTTGTTCTGGTTTGGCCTGAAGGCCGGTTGCAGGGATGATCTTCTGTTAGGGTCTCACATGAACTACACACGTCATTGGGGCGCGGCTTGCGCGGCAGCCCTTGCCATGTGGGCGGCGTTGATGCCGTTGCCCGCGGTCGCCGCAGACGTGACTGGCCGCCTGGCCGCCATGGCTGCAGCGCGCGAACTGCGCGTGTGCGTGTGGCCCGATTACTACGGCATTTCGCACCGCAACCGCAAAACCCTGGAGCTGGAAGGCATCGACGTGGACCTGGCCCGCGAGCTGGGCAAAGACCTGGGCCTGCCCGTGAAGTTTGTGGACAGCTCGTTTGCCACACTCATCAACGATGTCACCACCGAGCGCTGCGACATCGCCATGTTTGCCATCGGCATCACCCCGGCGCGTGCCGAAAAACTGCGTTTCACCTCGCCTCACCTGCAAAGCGACGTGTACGGCATCACCACCCGCAGCAACCGTCGCATCCAGTCGTGGAGCGACATCGACCAGATGGGGGTGGTGGTGGCCGTGGCCAAAGGCACCTACCACGAACCCCTGATGCGCGAGCGCCTGAAGGCCGCCAGCCTGGTGGTGTTGGACACACCGCAGGCACGCGAGCAGGAGGTGGCCTCCGGGCGGGCCGACGTGTTCATGGCCGACTACCCCTTCAGCCGCCGCATGCTCGACAACACCGACTGGGCTCGGTTGGTATCTCCGCCCAGTACCTACTTCCTCACGCCCTACGCCTGGGCCGTCAAGCCGGGCGACGATGCATGGCACCGCAGGGTTGAGGCCTTTGTCGCCGCCATCAAAAAAGACGGTCGTCTGTTGGCTGCTGCCAAGCGGCATGGGCTGGGTCCCATTGCCATGCCATGAGCGAGCCCTCCACAGCGCGCCTCAAGCGCAACCGATGGCGCTTTGCAGCCGCGGTGGTGACCGTGGTCACTGTGGTGGTGGGGGTGGTTGCCGTCACTCAGGCCGACCTCAAGGCCAAGGCCATGGCCAACCATGTGGAACTGGCCCGCGCCGAGGCCCGCAGCCTGGAGGACTACCTCTCCGAGCACCTCAAAGCCACCGACGTGGTGTTGCAAACCCTGGTGCTGGCTCACCCTGAAGGCCCTGCCCAGGCCAGCTTGTTGCAAACCGTGCGCGACATGCCGTTGCTGCGCAGCCTGTCGTGGGTGGACGGGCAGGGGCGGGTGGTGCAATCCAGCGCACCCGCCAACGTGGGTGTGGTGGTAGACCCCAAGCTGTTTGTGCCCCAAACCGCCACTCCCCTGCCGACCCTGCGCGTGGGCCAGCCTTGGACTGGCCGTGATTTTTCCAATGGCTTGCCCCTGACGCAAGACCACACCTTCACGGGGCTGGACAACAGCGCCGGGTTTGTGGCCCTGATGCGGGAGGTACAGCTGCCAGGCGGTGGCCAGCAGCGCGTGCTGGTGGCTCTGAACACCGACCACGTTGTCAACGATTACCTGGGCCGCGTGGACGAACTGACCACCGCAGCCGAGCTGTGGCGCTACGACGGTGTGCTGCTGTTGTCCACCCAGCCCAACAGCGCTGTGGGCGCTTTGGCTGAACCACAGGGCTCGGGCGTGATGGCCCGACTCGCCCAGCGCGACATGGGGGAGTACAGCGACACAGCGGCCGATGGCCGGTCCACCCTCACCGCGTACCGGGCATCAGCCACCTACCCGCTGGTGACCGTCGTGAAGCACAGCCACGAGAGCCTGCTCAGCGCCTGGTCTCAGGCCAACCGCACCGTGTGGGCGATTGTGCTGGCCGTGCTGGCGGCCGCGGTGGTGGTGGCCACTGGGTATTACCTGCGGCTGGAGCGTGCTGCCGTGGCCCGCTGGCAGCAGCGCCAGCAAATGCGGCTGGCGGCCAGCGTGTTCACCCACGCGCAAGAGGCCATCACCATCACCGACCTCAATGGCAACATCGTTTCGGTCAATGAGGCGTTTTGCAACATCACCGGTTACACCGCCGCCGAGGTGCTGGGGCAGAACCCGCGCATCCTCAGCTCGGGGCGCCAGGGCCCCGAGTTCTATGCCCATATGTGGCAGTCGCTGGCCGATAAGGGCCAGTGGGCGGGTGAAATCTGGAACCGCCGCAAGTCGGGCGAGGTGTACGCAGAGATGATCAACATCAGTGCGGTGCCCGGCGACAACGGCCAGCCTCAGAACTACGTGGCCATTTTTCAGGACATCACGCAGCAAAAAAGCCATCAGGACGAGTTGGAGCACATCGCCCATTTCGATGCCCTGACCGGCCTGCCCAACCGCGTGCTGTTGGCTGACCGGTTGCAGCAGGCCCTGTTGCAGGTCCAGCGCAGGGCCAACCTCATGGCCGTGGTGTTTCTGGACCTGGACCACTTCAAGGAGGTCAACGACGCACACGGCCACGCCGTGGGTGACCAGTTGCTGGTGGCCTTGTCTTCTCGCCTGCGCGAGTCGTTGCGCGAGGGTGACACCCTGGCTCGCGTGGGCGGTGACGAGTTTGTGGTCGTGCTGGCCGACATTCCGGATGTGCACGAATGCCAACGGGTGCTGGAGCGCCTGCTGGCCGCCGCTTGCCAGCCGGTGGCGGTGTCGGGGCAAACGTTGCAAGTCTCGGCCAGCCTGGGCGCTGCGCTGTACCCGCAGGACGGCACAGAGGCCGACACGCTGCTGCGGCACGCCGACCAGGCCATGTACCAGGCCAAACAATCCGGCAAAAACCGCTACCAGTTGTTCGATGTGGAGCAGGACATTTCCACCCGATTGCGTGTGGAAAGCCAGGCCCGGCTGGCGCAGGGCTTGTTGCAGGGTGAGTTTGTGTTGCATTACCAGCCCAAGGTCAACCTGCGGCAGGGACAAGTGGAGGGCGCTGAGGCGCTGGTGCGTTGGCAAGACCCGCAGCGGGGTTTGCTCGCTCCTGGCCTGTTTTTGCCCGATATCGAGGGCCATGCCTTGTCAGCCCAGTTGGGCGACTGGGTCTTGTGTACCGCACTCGCGCAACTCACCGAGTGGCGGCTTGCCGGGATCCACTTGCCGCTGAGCGTGAACATTGCCGCACACCACCTGCAGGGCCCCCACTTTGTGGCGCGCCTGGCCGAGTTGCTGCGCCTCTACCCCAACGTGCCACCCGCCGACCTGGAGCTGGAGGTGCTGGAGACCAGCGCGCTGGAGGACATTCCCCGCGTGTCAGCCATCATGCGCGAGTGCCAGGCTTTGGGCGTGAGCTTTGCGCTGGACGATTTTGGCACCGGGTACTCGTCTCTCACTTACCTCAAGCGTTTGCCCGCCAGCGTGCTCAAAATTGACCAGAGCTTCATCCGCGACATGTTGGGCAGCCCCGATGACCTGGCCATCGTCCAGGGTGTGATCGGGTTGGCCAAAGCCTTTGGCCGGGGCGTGATTGCCGAGGGGGTGGAAACACGCGCGCATGGCGACATGCTGCTGAGCATGGGCTGTGACCTGGCTCAGGGCTACGGCGTGGCCCGCCCCATGCCGGCCCATCAGCTTCCGGGCTGGGCGCAGGCGTGGCAGGCGCAGCCGCGCTGG
>JAIFMP010000080.1 GCA_020048405.1 Hydrogenophaga sp. | reverse complement strand
TAGTCCTATAGAGGACTATAGTTCTTGCATGACTTCTGTTGTGCCCCTGCACCCTGATAGCGATGTGCCCGGCCTCAGCCGCTATGCCGCGCTGGCCTCTGCCCTGCGCGCCCGCATCGTGGCGGGCGAGTGGCCTCCAGGGTCCGCCCTGCCCGCTGAAAGTCTGCTTGCCACGCAGCACCAGGTGGCACTGGGCACCATGCGCCGGGCGCTGGAACAGCTGGTCAACATGGGGCTGGTGGAGCGAATTCACGGCAAGGGCACCTTTGTGCGCCAAGGCATTGCCGGGGCTTCGATGCTGCGGTTTTTCAGGTTTGACAGCGGTGGGGGCGAAGTGCCTCAGTCACGCATCCTGTCGCGCCTGCGGGTACACGCCTCAGCTGCCGTGGCTCGGCAGCTGGGGGTGGCGCCTGGCGAACCGGTGTTGCAGCTGCAGCGTTTGCGCCTGTTGGCCCAGCGCCCCTGCCTGCTGGAGGACATCTGGCTGCCGCTGGACCTGTTTGCAGCGCTGGAGAACAGCGACACCCAGGCCTGGGGAGACCTGCTCTACCCCCAGTTTGCCAACCAGTGCGGTGTGCACGTGCACCGCGCGGTGGACCACATCGGCTTTGCACTGCTCACTGGCACGCAAGCCCACCACCTGCAACTGCCGCCCGGCCATCCCTGTGTGGCTGTGGAACGCAACGCCCACGATCTCACTGGCCGCTGCGTGGAGTGGCGCACCACCCGCGCCGACGCACATGCCTTTCATTACACCGTCACCATCACCTGAAGGAAACCCATGACCCGTTCATCCGCCCAAACCCAAACAATGGCCCATATCTCCCGGCGGCAGGCCCTGACCGCCCTGGGTGCCACACTCGCCGCCCCCTGGGCTGACGCAGCAGCCGCCACACAGGTGGCCGGTGGCAGGCCCATCACCCTGGTGGTGTCGTACCCAGCTGGTGGCGGTGCCGACCTGATCGCACGCACCATTGCCCCCCGCATAGCGGAGGCCTTGGGCCAGAACGTGGTGGTGGAAAACAAAGGCGGGGCCAGCGGGCAAATTGCCGCAGCCCATGTGGCCCGCTCTACTCCAGACGGCAGCACCTTGCTGCTGGACGCATCGTCGTTTGCGGTGAACCCGTCACTGTTCCCCAAGTTGCCCTACGACACCAACAAAGCCTTTGATCCCCTTGCCGTTTTGGTCACCTTCCCCAATGTGCTGGTGTGCACACCGGGATTTGCGGCGCAAAACGTGAAAGACGTGGTGCAAATGGCCAAGGCCAAGCCCGGCCATGTGGCGTTTGCATCGTCGGGCAACGGATCTGCCCAGCATTTGGCCGGCGTGTTGTTCGAAGGCAAAGCAGGCGTGAGCCTGTCCCACATACCCTACCGGGGCGGCGGCCCCGCACTGAACGACGTGATGGCTGGCCAGGTGCCGCTGTTTTTTGCCAATGTGGCTTCGTCGCTGGGCCACATCCAGGCAGGCAAACTGCGGGCGCTGGCCGTCACCAGCCAGGTGCGCGCCCGCTCTTTGCCCAACGTGCCCACCATGGCCGAAGCCGGTGTGCCAGGCTATGAGGTGCTGGAGTGGAACCCCCTGCTGGCCCCAGCAGGCCTGGCTCCCGACGTCCGGAAAACCCTGGTCAACGCCATCCGCAAGGCTCTGGCTGACCCTGAGGTACTAGGCCGCGTGCGTCAGTTGGGCGGCGACGTGTTTGCCGACGAAACACAGCAAACAGCGGGCAAGTTCATCATGGCGCAACAGGCCCTGTGGGCCAAGGTGGTGCGGGAACGCAGCATTGCCGTGGGCTGAACGATGCCGCCTGCCAACACCGCGCCCAGGGGTTGGGATGCGCATGTGCATGTATTTGATGCAAACGCGCCCGTTCAACCCGGTCACTACAGGCCAGCCGACCACCCCCTGAGCGCCATCGAAACGCTGGCCCAAGCCCATGGCATTGGTCATTTGGTGCTTGTGCAGCCCAGCGTGTACGGCACCGACAACAGCGTGCTGACCGCTGCCCTGTCTGAATCACCCGGACGTCACCGGGGTGTGGCCGTGGTGGACGCTTCAGTGAGCGAAGACGAGCTGGACCACATGCACGCAGTGGGTGTGCGGGGCGTGCGCTTCAACCTGGTGTCCCCCGTGGGCAACCAAGCCGTTGACTTGCTGCCTTTGGCGCGGCGCCTGCATGCCAGGGGCTGGCACGTGCAGTGGTATGCCCACCCCACCCACTTGGCCGACATCGCCCGCGTGCACCGGCAAACTGGCCTGGTGTGTGTGCTGGACCACCTGGCTGGCATGCACGTTGCCTTGCCTGACGGCGACCCCGCCTGGGGCACGTTGGCAGCGCTGGCGGACCTGGGGGCCTGGGTCAAACTCTCGGGCTGGTACCGGCTTCAGGCCCAAGCCCCTTACGACAACTTGGCTGCCCACATCCAACGCGTGGAAGCTCTGTTTGGCCAACGCTTGGTGTGGGGCTCTGACTGGCCACACACCTTTTTTGCTCAGGGCCACACACCGGCGTATGCCGAGACCCAAGCACCCGTGGCGCAAGCGCTGGGGCCGGAAGCCGCGAGCCTCATAAGCCTGGCTGCCGCGGACTTGTATGGGACCGCCTGAGCCAGGCGGCATCACCGCATCTCAAACAACTCCTGGTGAAAACGCCCGGATGGCAGCCCCAGCGCCACCAGGCCCGATTTGAGGGCCTGGCCAAAACCAGCGGGGCCGCAGAACCACACGTCTGCTTCTTGCCACGCGGGCACCTGGCTGACCAGCCGACTGGCGGTCAGCAGGCCGTCGCGGCTGTCGTGGAATACGTGCAGCGTCACCCCGGCGGCCTGCGCGTCGGCGGCCAACAGGGCCATGGCCTGGGGGTCCAACACCGTGGTGGTATGGAACAGGTCGATGGCCTTGCCGTCGCCGTGTTCGGCCAGCTCCCGCATACGGGCCACAAAGGGGGTGATGCCAATGCCACCACCCACCCAGATTTGCCGGCGCGGCGTGCCTTGAAAGTCAAACCGGCCGTATGGCCCTTCCACCGTGATGGCGTCGCCCACGCGCACACGCTGGGCCAGGGTGTCGGTGTAGTCGCCCAGGCCTTTGATGATGAAGCCCAGATGGCCATCGCCGCCCCACGCCGAGGTGATGGTGAAGGGGTGCGCGCCCTCCCCCTTGTGCAGCGACACAAACGCAAACTGCCCGGCTTTGTGCCCGGGCCAGCCGGGCTGGAGCTGAGCGTCCACCTTCAGCACGTTCAGGTCGGGCAAGGTGTGCACGGCGGTAACCTGGCCCGCCACTTGCCGGTGTGCGCCCACGCGGCCAAGCAGCACCCGGACGGCGGCGTAGCTGCCACCAGCCATCAGCAAGGCCATGACCAGACCGAGCACGGTAGCCCAATACTCAAACTTCATCAACACCACCGAATGCGCCACCAGCGCCAGATAGGCCACGGCAATGAAGTGGTGGGTTTTGAAGAACCAGCGGTACGGCAGGCGTTTGACCAACGCCAGCACCATGAGCAGCACAGCGGCGTAAAACGCCCACTCGCCCACGCCCTCGGCCCACCCGCGCTGGGTGGACAGCCACTGCTGCACACTGCCCTCGGGCAACACAGGGCGCGGGCCGCGCACGGGGCGCGCCAACCAGCCCAAACCCACCGCCCATTTGGTGCCCTGAGCCAGCAACCAGTGGCTGAGCGCCAGCACCAGACCCGCAATGCCCAGCCACTTGTGCAGGCGGTACATCTTGTCGAGGCCGCCCAGGCTGGGCTCCAGCCACACGGGGCGCAGCGCCAGCCCCATGGCCACGCTCATCACACCAATGCCCAGCACACCGCTGTACTGCATGAGCACGGCGCGCCAGGCAAAAAAGTGGGGCAAGGCTGCCCACTCGGTGGTGTCGGTCAGCCACCAGAGGGCCGAGAGAGCCAGCAGAAATATCCAGAGGAAGCGTTTGATGGGTGTCATGTGGGGCAGCTTATGCACCCCAAGTAACGCGCAGGTAAACCGCCTGCGTCTGTGCGGCAAACGCCGCCTGGCCCATTCATTGCCAGGCAGTGAGCTCCCAACGGAAGTGGTCTTCCATGTATTCGCTGCCGCCCAGCTTGTCGTCGTCGGGTTCGCGATAGCGGCCCGAGGTGTCGCGCGCCACCCACCGGCCCACGGCTGGGGCCAGCCACAACACGTCGCGCCGTACGGTTTCAAGTCGGTTGACGTCGCGGTGCTGCAGCCTGATGAGGCGCTCCACCCGCACGGTGTCGAAGGTGCCGGCGGCCACCGTCACGCGCTCCCACTCTTTGACCACGGTGTACACCTGCACCCAACTGCGGTAGCTGCCGCCGTCTTCTTTGAAATGGGTGTCCACGCGCTGCACCTGCCCCGGAATCAGCGCGGTGGGCCACAGGGGCACGGGGTGCTCCAGGTTCAGGGGGTAATCCCACACGGGGTCGCGCAGCAGTTGGCCCCAGGGGCCATGGTGTTCGGCAGACAGAGCAAGGTTGCCTGCCTGGCGTTCCACCACCACGCGCTGATCCACGGCAGCCACGGTTTCACGCACCTCGGCCAGCAACTGGCCGTTGAAGTGGTTGAGCTGCCGGTACGTCCAGGCCTGGCCCACCTGCGGGGGGCGCATGGTGGCCCCACCGGGTGGGGCTGGCAGCGGCTGTGTGGCCAAGGGTGGCAACGAGCGGATGGCACAAGCGACGGGGCTGACGGCCAAGGCCAGCAGCAGTTGGCGGCGAATGATGTTGGCAGAGGGGGTGAGCATGTGCTCGTCTCGGGCGTTGGCAGCGGTACGGTCCATTGTGCTGCCGCTGCACAATCAGCGCCAGACATGAGCACCGACATCCCTGCCGAGCCCACACCTGTTGCGCCCCCTGCCCTGCTGGCCATTCTGTGCGGCGTGGTGGCGGCCCTGCACATTGGCAAGATGCCACCTGCCCTGCCTGCGTTGCGCGACGCACTGGATGTGACGCTGGTGCAGGCGGGTTTTTTGCTGTCGATGGTGCAAGCGGCGGGCATGCTGGGCGGTGCGCTGCTGGGCCTGGCGGCCGATGCCTGGGGCCTGCGCCGCAGCCTGCTGACGGGGCTGTGCCTGCTGTCGGTGGCCAGCTTCAGCGGCATGGCAGCCCAAGCCCCTGCCCACCTGCTGGCCCTGCGCGCGCTGGAAGGGTTGGGCTTTTTGCTGGTGGTGCTGCCCGCACCCAGTCTGGTGCGGCAACTGGTGCCGCCCGCGCAACTGGCCCGACACCTGGGCCTGTGGGGTGCTTACATGCCCACCGGTACAGCGGTGGCCCTGCTGGCGGCACCGGCGGCCATGGCCGTGGTGGGTTGGCAAGGTCTGTGGGGTGGTTTGGGTGTGCTGTCGGCGGGCATGGCGCTGTGGGCGTGGCGCGCCATTCCATCAGACCGACAGCGGGCACTCGCCCGGCCCGTGGCAGCGGCCCCCACCGACACCTGGCGCCAGCGCCTGCGGCTGACGCTCACCAGCCGTGGGCCCTGGCTGGTGGCGGTGGCGTTTGCGCTGTATTCCAGCCAGTGGCTGGCGGTGGTGGGCTTTTTGCCCTCGGTCTACGCACAAGCAGGGCTGGGTGGCGCAACGGCCGGGGCGCTGACCGCGCTGGTGTGCGCCGTCAACATCAGCGGCAACGTGGGTGCGGGGCAATTGCTGCACCGCCATTGGCACGCGCAGCGCCTGCTGACGGTGGGGTTTGTGGCCATGGGCGTGACCGCCTGGCTGACCTTCAGCCCCCTGACGGCCGACGCGCCCGTACTGCGCTACGTGTCGTGCGTGGCTTTCTCAGCGCTGGGTGGGCTGGTGCCTGGCACGCTGTTTTCATTGGCGGTGCGGGTGGCCCCCAGCGAGCGCACGGTGTCCACCACCGTGGGCTGGATTCAGCAGTGCTCTGCCACCGGCCAGTTTGTGGGCCCGCCACTGGTGGCCTGGCTGGCGGTGCAGGCAGGCGGCTGGCACCTGACCTGGGTGGCCACGGGCATTGCATCGCTGCTGGGTCTGGTGCTGGTGGGGCTCTTGGCGGCACACCCCAGCCTGAAAAATCAATATTGATGTATTGAATACAGAAAAGCGCTGGCGGCCATTTTGATATCAAGGTGATGGCTGTATGGAGGTGACCGTGTACTTGCCACCCTCGTGCACCACCTTGAACCGCACCTTGTCGCCCACCTTCAGGGGGGCGAGCAAGGCTTTGTCGGCATTGAACACCATGGTCATGGGCGGCATGTCCAGGCTTTTGATGGGGCCGTGTTTCAGCGTGACCTTGCCCGTGTCTGGGTCGATCTTGCGCACCTCGCCTTCGGCCATCTCTGCGGAAGGTGCAGCCTGGGCGGTGGATGCGGCATGGTGGCTGTGGTCGGTCGCTTGTGCCCAAGCGAGAGGGGCAGCCGCGAGCGCAGACACAACAAGGGCGTGGCGAAGCATGGTTTTCATGGGGAGTCAGGAGTAGCTGTTGAAGACTTGGGTACTGCCGTCTTTTTTGACCAGCAGCACTTGGTAGGCGTCGCGGCGGCTGCCGTACTCGGGGCCGTCCATGCCGGGCGAACCGATGGGCATGCCCGGCACCGCCAGACCCAGAGCGTTGGGTTTGTCGGCCAGCAGGCGCTTGATGTCACTGGCGGGCACATGGCCCTCGATCACATACCCCTGCACACGTGCGGTGTGGCAAGAGCCCAGTTTCAAGGGCATGCCAAACGCGGCGCGGGCGGCAGTGTTGCCTTTGTCGATGCCCGTCACCTGAAACCCTGCGGCTTGCAGGTGGGCCATCCAGTCTTTGCAGCACCCACAGTTGGGGTCTTTCCAGACCTCGACCAACGGCAGGGTCTTTGCAGCACGGGCCGACAGGCTCCATCCGGCACCCAGAGCCAGGGCGCCGAGGCCCATGGACAGGGCACGCCTGCGGTTCAAGGTGGTGGAGGCAACGGGGGCTTGTGTAGTGGGCATGGTGGTTTGCTGGGTGTGTATTGAGTGCTGGCAGGTGCTTGTGTATCAGCGTGCCACAACCTTGACCTTGCCCACCATGCCAGCTTCGTAATGCCCTGGCAGCAGACAGGCAAAGTCAAAGTCACCGGCCCGGTTGAAATGCCAGACGAGCTCGGCCTTCTTGCCTGCCGGCACATGGGCCATGTAGGGCTCGTCGTGTTCCATGTTGGGGAACTTCTTCATCAACTCGGCGTGCTCGGCCAATTCATGCTGGGTGCCCAACACGAACTCGTGCAGCACAAACCGGATGGTTTCGCCCTGCTTCACCTGAACAAAGTCGGGGCTGAAGCGCATGTTGTCGGTCATGCGGATTTCCACCGTCCGACTGGCCGCTTTCGGCTGGCCGCCTATGCCCCAAGCTTTTTGTTCCAGCTTTGGGGGTGCTGAACTGGGGCTGTGCGTTTTCTCACCGTGGGCCCATGCCAACGCCGATGCCGTCAGCAGGGCAGATACGAACAGAGCTTGGGTGGTACGCATGGTGGTGCATGGGTTCAGTGGGTCAGTGCTTCATGCTGTGCCCACTGGGCTTGACCACAGTGGCCGCAGCGGGTGCGGTGTCGGTGCTCGCTGGGGGGCGGACGGCTGGAGAGAGAGCAGCACCCGTCGGGAACTTGTAGGGGCCAGGGTCTGAATAGTCACCCGGTTTTTGGTCTTTGCGCACCTTGAACACGGTGAACATGCCGCCCATTTCCAGCGGGCCAAATTGGCCGTGGCCGGTCATCATGGGGGCGGTGTTGTCGGGCAAGGGCATTTCCATTTCACCCATGTCGGCCATGCCGCGCTCACCCATCAGCATGTAGTCCGGGGCCACTTTCTGGATCTTGCTCACCAGCCCCCGGTGGTCCACGCCAATCATGTTGGGTACGTCGTGGCCCATGGCGTTCATGGTGTGGTGGCTTTTGTGGCAGTGCATGGCCCAGTCGCCGGGTTCGTCGGCTATCAATTCAATCTGGCGCATTTGGCCCACGGCCACATCGGTGGTCACCTCGTACCAGCGCGTGCTGGGCGGGGTCGGGCCGCCGTCGGTGCCGGTCACCAGAAACTCGTGGCCGTGCAGGTGGATGGGGTGGTTGGTCATGGTGAGGTTGCCCACCCGAATGCGCACGCGGTCGTTCAGTCGCACATTGAGCGTGTCGATGGCAGGGAACACACGGCTGTTCCAGCACCAGATGTTGAAGTCCAGCATGGTGTTGACCTTGGGCGTTTTACTGCCGGGCTCCACATCAAACGCGTTGAGCAGAAAGCAGAAGTCGCGGTCCACGTCGCTGATGTGGGGGTGCTTGGCTTTGGGGTGGGTCACCCACATGCCCATCATGCCCATGGCCATTTGCGTCATTTCGTCGGCATGGGGGTGGTACATGAAGGTGCCGGGGCGGCGGGCTTCAAACTCGTACACAAAGGTTTTGCCCACCGGAATCTGCGGCTGCGTGAGGCCGCCCACGCCGTCCATGCCGCAGGGCAGGCGCTGGCCGTGCCAGTGCACCGAGGTGTGCTCTGGCAGCTTGTTGGTGACGAAAAAGCGCAGGCGATCGCCTTCCACCACTTCAATGGTGGGGCCGGGGCTTTGACCGTTGTAACCCCACATGTTGACCTTGAAGCCGGGCATCACCTCGCGCACCACGGGCTCGGCCACCAGGTGGAACTCTTTCACCCCATTGTTCATGCGCCAGGGCAAGGTCCATCCATTGAGCGTGACCACGGGGTTGTAAGGCCGCCCGGTGTTGGGCACCAGCGGCGGCGCGGTGTTGACGGAGGTTTGAATGACCGGTTCGGGCAGGCCCGCCAGCGCAGAGCGGGCCACGGCCAGGCCCGCCACGGTGGCGGCAGCACCTGCAAAAAATTGGCGACGTGGGTTCATGGCATCAGGCATTCGGAATGTGAGAGTCAGTGACCAGCGGCAGAAGCGGCTGCAGTGCCACCGCCACCGCCCAAGCTCACCAGCGCGTCGGGTAGACCGCCTTGCAGGGTCCAGGTCAGGTCGATGTGGGCCAGCCAGAAGTCGCGCTGGGCTTGCACCGCTTCCACCTGGGCCTGGGCCTGGTTGCCGGTCTCGGTCAGCAAGTCCCATACGCTTTTGAGCATGCCGTGGTAGCGCAGCAGGGTTTCGTCGGTGATGCGCTGGCGGGTGGGCAGCTCGTCTTCACGGTAGCCCTGGGCCACCGTCCAACTGGTCTGGTAGGCGGCCAGGGCCAGGCGGGCCTTGGTGGCGTGCGCCCACGCGTTGGCAGGGGGCATGTGGCCATGAAGAGCTTGTAGCCGTGCGGTCGCTTCAGCAGCCGACAGCGGTTGGGCTGGCACATCGGGCAATGAGGCTGGGAACGCTGGCTCAGGAACCTGGGCAGTGGGGGGAAGCAACCTCAGCAATTCGTGCTGCGCCTGGGCCGCTGCGTAGCGGGCACGGGCCCAATCTCGGTGTGCGGCGGTTTTCGCCAGTTGCACGGTGGCGAGTTGCAACGCACTCCAATTGCCCACTGCCACCATTCGTTGGCCCAGCTCCAACGCGGCGTCGGCAGCGTCGGCACGGGTCTGCAGATGGGGCAGCACTTGCCGGGTGGCCACAGCGTGCACCCAGGCTTTGCGGGCTTGTGCAGCAACGGCCAGCAGTTCGTCGGCACCGTGCACGCGCCGCAGCAGCCGGGGGGCCAGCGCTGCCCATTGGCCTTGGGCGATGGCCTCTGTCGCGTCGGCACCAGCGCGGGCTTGCACACCGGCCAAGTCGCGGTGGGTTTGCCAGGCCAGACGGGCAGCATGGGCTGGGGTGGGCAATGTCAGCGCAGCGGCGAGCCGGGCTGGCGTGGCGGGCTGGACTGGCTGCGCTTGTTCCCACTTCAGCACATCGGCATGTCCGCGTGGGAATTCGGCCACTGCTTCGTTGGCCCGCTTCCAGTCCACAGGGGCAGGCGTGCCCGCACTTTGGGCCCACAGCGCGCCCGGCAATACCATGCAAACCAGCACACCCCACCCCGGTGCCCAACATTTGCCTAACGGGTGCAAAAGTGCAGTCACAAGCTGATCTCAAGGGGTTTGAACATGAAGCCATTCTGGGCAGCGCAACACGTCAAGCACCTGTCGGGCGGATTACAAATTTGTCAG